>JBAGRP010000001.1:5651538-5983076 GCA_036924855.1 Nitrobacteraceae bacterium AZCC 2146 | reverse complement strand
TTCAACCCGCAGATGAACCTTTTCGCCAACATTCTCGAGTTTCACCGTCGAACGATCGATCCCCCACTTGTGATAGTTCTCGGGGCTCGTATCGAGCCGCGGATTAATCGTCATCGTCCAATTGAGACGACGAACCGGACGGCCGATCTGAAGGTTCAGCAAGAACTTGAGCGCCCGATCGAATATCCCAATTTCGTGCGCAAGTGGCACGGGTCCGTGCCATTCCATAAAATTCATACCGATGTCGAAATCCAGCGACCAATCCGGTTGGGTGGTCACCATGCCGGCGTCCATCCATAAATTGCCGTCACGCTGATCCACCAGGCAGAAATCCCCTTGGCTCTGGCGGGTGATGTATTCCATTGGTGGATATGGAAGCGTTGCCGGGTCACCGAATGTGAATATCTGGTCGATGCTCAGCGGCCTGTTGATCCAGCGCCACCGATCTCCGCTTTTTTCCAAGCTGAAGTGATCGGGATAGTCCTTCGCCATGTTCGTCATCAAAAGCTCCACGAGATCCCATTGGGCGAGCATCATGTGCGGCAGGGCTTGGCAGCGCAGTGGATCTTCATCAAGAACGAGGGCGCGATCTCGCATTTCGGCAACGTAGTGCTCGTCCACATCAATCTGAAATTCAAAAACAGACCCGACGGGCCCTGGCGTATGTGGCTCGATATTGATCGCATACATGTATTTGTCTTCATTAAAAGGAAACGGAAAGCGACGAATTCCGTGTTCGCTATTCGCAAAACTGAAGTCATCGCGGAATTTGTCCATGGTGAATGCGATGCTCATGACAACGTCCTTAGCGTGAGTACGACCTAAAATGATCTACAGATTGAGCGCCAATTCGAAACCGTTAAGTCGGGATACGCAAATCATGATCTTGCTGCCCGACTTCCGAACATCCGGATCAAGATAATTGTCGCTGTGAACGATCTCTCCGTCGCAGGAAACGACGTCAGTCTCGCATTGACCACAAGCACCACCGCGGCAGAGATACGGCGCCTTGACGCCAGCATCTTCCACCGCCTCCAAAATGCTCTGATGTTCGTCGACTTTTATTGTGCGCCCGCTACGGACCAGCTTAACCGAGAAGGGTTTGCCGCTCGAGGGTGCGATAAATCGCTCGGCATGAAGGCTTTCTTTCGGCCATCCAGCTGCCAGGCCCGCCTTGAGGAATGCGTTGATCATCCCCTCCGGCCCGCAGACGTAGAGATGCGTGCCCAGCGGCTGATTTCGTAGTAACGCATCGATCGGGATAAAGGTGCCCTCGTCGTCACGGTACAGGAAGACACGATCTGGAAAGGCCTCCTTAAGGCTCTCCGCATAAGCGCCACGCTCCTTGCTTCGGCTGCCATAGTGCAGTTGGAACGGTTGATTGAGCGACGCAAGCTGGTGCGCCATTGTGATGAAGGGCGTTATGCCAATACCACCCGCAAGCAGAATGTGCTTGCGGCCGCTGAGATTGATTGGAAACAAATTGACCGGCTGGCTGATAACCAATTCGGTACCTTTGGTGACACGCTCGTGCATGAAGACCGAGCCGCCGCGCGAATTGGCGGTTTTTAGCACGCTGATATCGTAGCCCGACGGATCGCCCACGCTCGTTAACGAATATGGATTCCTGATCCGCCGATCGTCGGCGAATATCGAAACGACGATGTGTGAGCCCGCTGAAAATAATGGCAATGCGCCTGAAATCGGCTGAAGCCGAAAGCGCTTGATGTCCTTGGCAACAACCGTGATGTCGGACACTCGGACAGAAATTTCGCGGCCATCGCTCACCGAAATATCTTCTCAATCGCCGGCAAGGTTCCAGGAGCCTCAGCGTCCGCCGATACAGCCATGAACGCAGCCAATCGCCGTGAATAGTGATCACGAACCAGGAGATCGACGCCGCAATGACTGCATCGCACTACGTTTGTAGTCACATTCTCTGTAGCACCCCTGCAATGGATACATTGGATACGCCGCGCCAGCGATCCGCAGTGCTCGGTAATGATGGACTTATGATCAATAAAATAGTTTCCGGCGTGCTGGATCACCTGGCCCATAAAACCTTCTGTGCCGGCAGTATATAGCCGCGTACCCATCATCGCAGTTGCGAGAAAGCCGTCCACCCGAACAAGCAAGGTCTCAATCGTCGGCAAAAATTGCATTCGCTGGATTTGGAAGCTGCGCATACGATCGGCGGCCTGAGCGGCTCCCGCATATAAAATGGTCGTCCGCATTCGAAACTGGTCACCGGCACACTCAAGCAGCCGAACGGCCGCGTTCACTCCCTCTCCCTGCACCAGCACAAGATTGAATCTTGCAAATGGATCCGGCTGCAAGGTCGCGTATAAGGGCCTGCTCTTGATTCCCGAAAACAGCATTACGTCTCTCTTTGTCGCCCCGGCCTCTCGTCTTGCGCCACTCAGTTCGGTCAGCTGGATCCTTGATCTAGGTTTGCCGATATCACCCTAGGTAGACGAGCGACCTCACCCCTTGGCGGTGCGCTTGGTCTTTTTAGGGTCATCGAACGGAATGGCGTGCGAGATTCCCTTAGCTCTTACGTTCTTGCCGCGGACTTCAAGCGGCGTCCCGTGCACGGCAAAGGGGGCATCGATCCGCGCCATCGCCATCGACTTCTTTAGCAGTGGCGAATACATTCCGAACGTAACGGTGCCGACTTTATTGCCACCGACAAACAACTCATCGCCCGGATCCGTCGCGGTGTCGCCCTCAACCAGAACGCCGAAAATCTTGAACCGCTCCTTGCCTTTTAGGAGATTGTGCTGCTCGGCTCCTCTGAATCCGGACTTTCCCGGGCTGACTGTGAAGTCAAGACCCAATTCCCACAGCGTGTCGCCCGGAGGATCATTGGGAAACGGATACATCTCCGAATGGTCATATGGATAAAACACGAGATAGCTCTCTACCCTCAGCCAATCCAGTACTGAAAAGCAGCAAGGAATGATCCCCATCTCACGCCCTTCCGCGAGAATGGTGTCCCAGATCACACCAGCATCTTCGCTTTTGCAGAAGAGTTCATAGCCACGTTCTCACCGGTATAGCCGGTTCGCGAGATCATGATTGGACGGCCAAACAACGTCGTGTGCATGTGATGGAAGTAATTCAACTCTCGAATGCCGGGCACGTGCTTGGCGAGAAAATCAACGGCGATGGGACCCTGCAACGACAAATCGTGAAGATCGTCATCGAACAGCATCGTCACATTTTTTCCCATCGCAGCGCGTGACAACTCTTCGTGGCCGTTGCCGCTGCCGTGAACGATCATCCATGCATTCGGACTGATCCGGTAAATGATGCAGTCTTCGATAAAATGCCCCGCATCATTGAGGAGACAGGCGTAGGCAGATTTTCCGGGATACAGTTTGATAACATCCCGCGTCGTTGCCCGGTCGATGATCGCAGCCGCGTGCGGCCCAACGAGATGAACCTTCTTGAGGCCGGACACATCCATGAGACCAGCGGCTTTGCGAATGGCCGCGTACTCTTTCGAAATGTCACCGGAATAGGTCCAGGCGGCCCCCATCCCGTTCCAGTCTTCGAGCTTGGAGCCAAGCGCAACATGCTGACTCGCTAGAGCTGATTTTCTCCACGAAAGCGCCATGTGCTCCCTTTTCAAACTGCCTTACAAACTACGAGCGCGGCTTCGGGTATCGATTGGATTCCTCGTATCGACGAGGCCGCATCATCTTTTCGACAAGCATTGATACCCGACACTGAGCGCCGCCTATCGGCGGAACAGCCTTGCCTCGAAACGCGCTACACCTCGTCGCCGCCTCGCCGCAGGAAGCGCGCACCTCGCTCTGCTCCGTACCAAGGAAACGAGAACCGTACCAACCGTTCAAACAGGAAGTCTGCCGTGAACCCGAGTGCCCCGAGAGCAATAAGCCCGACGAACATATGATCGACTCGGAATACCTGCTGAGAAACCTGAATCAGATAGCCAACACCAAATAGCGCGCCCGCGAGTTCAGCCGCGACGAGAACCACCAGCGCCACCGACAAACTCACGCGTAACCCAGCTAGAATAAGTGGCAGGGCTGCAGGAAGCACGACGAAGACAAGGTTGCGCCATCCCGTGGCACCCAGACTTTCCGCAGCCCGGGCGAGCAGCGGGCTAGTGTCGCGAACACCTATATAGGTGTTGACCCAAACCGGAAAAAATACGCCCCAAGCGATCAGAAAAATCTTGGAGGTTTCTCCAATGCCGAGCCAGAATATCGCGAGCGGGACGAAAGCCAGAGATGGAACGGCACGAAACATCTGGAGTAAGGGGTTGAATATCTCATCCAGCAATTGGACTCTCGCCATTGCCACACCCGACACGATTGCGAGTGCTGACCCGATCAAGAAGCCCGCCATGGCTCTCGTGACGCTCCAGAACACATGCATCAGGAGTTCGCCGCTCGTGAGAAGTAACCAGCCGGACTGAGCGACGGTGGTGGGTGACGGCAACATTCCGCGGTTCACTAATCCGCTTTGGCTCAGCAATTGCCATGCCAAGCAAAATGAAGAAATTCCAAGGACACCGAGCCATATTGACCAGTTCAAGTATCGCCGCATGATCTTATTCTACCCCCTCGATGCCGATACAACGCTCAAGATGTTCATAAAGCAGATTGAAGCCAGGTGACGTGCGACGGCGCGGCCGCGGAAGGTCCACGTACAGATCCTCCACCACGCCTTTCTGCGACGACATCACGACGACGCGATCGCCGAGAAAAATGGCCTCGGAGATATTGTGGGTAACGAAGACGATCGTTTGTTTCTGTTGCTGGTGGATGGCACGTATTTGAGCCTGGAGAGCGTTGCGGGTCATTGCGTCAAGCGCCGCAAAGGGCTCGTCCATCAGAAGCAAGTCTGGTTTTGTGGCGAGAGCTCGCGCAATCGCGACCCGCTGCTTCATTCCACCGGAGAGTTCGAATGGATATTTTTGATCAACGAAACTAAGGCCCACGAGCTGCAGGAACTCCTGTGCAACCGGTCGCCTCTCCTTCGATGGCATGCCCGCCATGCGAAGGCCAAACTCTACGTTTGCCCGGACGGTCAACCAGGGAAAGAGAGAGTATTCTTGGAAAACAACCCCACGATTGGGGCTAGGCCCCCGTATTGGTTGCATCCCCAGGGTAATATTGCCGGATGTCGGGCCGATGAAGCCCGCCAGCATATTCAGCAACGTGGTCTTTCCGCAGCCGCTCGGCCCAAGAAGGCACACGAACTCCCCCGCCGCGATCGACAGCGAGACATCTGACAACGCCGAGGTGTCGCCACGTCCCGATCTGTAAACGTGCCCCACTCGATCGCAGACGATCAAAGGCATCGCCACCACGCGCCGCTGCTTAAGATCGAACAGTGACATGACGGTCGTCCTTACCCGCGGGCTTATTTAGCTTGCGCATCGGCAAATGGTTGCGTGACCACCACTTCTTGAAAGTTCGGCATGACGGCATCTGGACGAACCAACTTGCTTTCAATTGCCCACTTGGCTTGTGACTCAAGCTCTCTGACGATTTCATCTTTGGTGAGTGTCATGCCAAAATTTACCCGAGGCCAATACGCGCGAGCAATTTTGGGATCGAGCTTGATACGATCGGCGGTTAGGTCCGCGGCGGCGTTGGCATCTTTTGCGATTATCCGGTCTGCAGACTGCAGCGCCTTCAAGGCCCTAACCAGGGTTTGAGGCTCTTTATCGATGGTATTCTGAAGGGTGATGACCGTAGAATAGCCGAAGTAGAGATTTGGGAACTGGACGACGTGAAACTTGCCTTCGCCCATGCTCATCGCTTGAGAAACGTGCGGCTCTGTCCATATGAACGCATCGATTGATCCGTTCGCCAGACTGCTGACAAAGTCGGCTGGGCTGAGGTTGACAGAAATTACATCCGAGGCAGACAAACCTGCATTCGCCAGAACCTTGCTGAAGAAGTAGTGCGCGTTAGTGCCCTGGGTTATGCCAATCCTTCGCCCCTTCAGATCCTTGCCTGTTGTGATCTGTTTGATTCCCACGAGATCAAACGGTTCGAAGCGATTGAGTGTCGCGATTATGCGAACAGGCAGTCCGTTTAACGCCGCAAATACCACCGGTGTTTCGGCTGCGGTTCCTATAAGGACTCCGCCGCCTAGCACCGCATCCAGCACCAACCTGCCACTCGCAAATGTTATAGCCTTGGCGCCGAGCCCCTGCTCTTTCCAGGTATTGTAACGGTCTGCTACATAAAATTGTCCCCACTGCAGTGCAATTCCTTCCCCGACCGCGATTTCTTGGGCAGAGGCAGGCTTCGTTGCCATCAGTGCAACGAAAATGATGGCGACGGCCGTGAGTTGCCTGAAATAGCCGACTGCTCGCTGCTTGCTTCCGGGGGTATATGTCACGGACTTACTCCACGAGTGAGGGATAGCTACGTGCGGAACCTTTTTACGTCGATCTGGGATTCCTTAGTCAGGCCGGTGATTGGCGTCCTTCGTACTCTTTTCCTAGACAGGATCCGTTGGCCGGCTGAACGGACGAGCCTTTTCGAATGCTCGTGCGGCCCGGAGCACCTTCGCATCACAAAACTTCGCAGCGATGATCTGGAGCCCCACGGGCAAGCCCGCGGAATTAAAGCCGCACGGAATTGTGGCTGCCGGCTGTTGCGTCAGATTGAACGGATAGGCGAAGGGCGAAAGATAGCTGAATGGCGGCAGAACAGTCCGGACTCCAAGACCAACGGAAGACTCTACGATCTCGGACGGCGGCTGCGACGTCATTGGCGTAACGAGGAGATCCCAATCTTGATGAAACCCGATAAAGTGACGGCCAAGAGCCTCACGTTTTTCGATCGCCTCAACGTAGCTAACGGCATCAAGCTTTGCTCCTTCATCTGCCACATCCTGCAAGCCAAGCTCGGTCAATTCCCGCCGCGACCCCAGAGATGCAAGCAACTTGGCAGCGCCGGCCGCCCAAAAAGTGCGAAAGATAGGAAGGGGATTTTCGATACCCGGATCGACTTGGTCCACGATACAGCCGAGGTCGCTGAAAACCTTCACCGCGTCGGCAACGATTCGCGAAATCTCAGGGTCCACATCCGCGTAGCCAAGGGTGGGACTAAAGGCGACGCGAAGACCTGCAACGCCATCATCGAGCCCCGCACTCCAATTAATTTCCGATGCCGGCAGCGCGTTCCAGTCTCTCGGATCAGGACGGGCAATAACATCCAGGAGAAGTGCCGCGTCGCCGACGCTGCGTGTCAACGGCGTAACATTGAATAGCGTGCCATTTTGCGAGTAGGGATAAACGGAAACCCGTCCGAATGTCTGTTTAAAGCCAAAAGCGCCACTATGCGCAGCCGGCATGCGGCCGGATCCCCCGCCATCGGTCGCGACGTGCAATTGACACAGTCCCAAGGCCGCACCAACGGCAGAACCGCCGCTGCTTCCTCCAGGGGTAAAGGCAAGATTCCAAGGGTTTCGCGTAATACCAGACACCGGACAATCGGCGAGACCTTTCCAGCCAAATTCCGCCGTCGTGGTTTTTCCGAAAAGGACGGCGCCATGCTCTCGTAGACGCGCCGTCGCAGGAGAATCTTCAGACCATACCTGATCGGCAACCGTAGAACGGCTGCCGCGTAATGTAGGCCACCCCTTCGTCAGGATTAGATCCTTGATAGCCGCGGGGACACCATCCACAAGGCCCAAGGGATCTCCCTTCGCCCATCGCTGTTCGGATTCGTGCGCCGATTTTAGAGCCGACTCGCGATCTAACAGAGCGAAGGCGTTGACATGCGGTTCGAGACGCTCGATTCGGTCCAGAACCGCCTCCGTAACCTCCACCGGAGATAGAGTTCGCTTCTTGTATCGCTTAACCAATTCCGTGGCCGCGAGATAACAAACTTCATTGTCGGTGCTCATCTTGCCAAGATCCTCGACAATTGCCTCATCTCAATGTTTTCTCTTTGAGAAAAATAATTGACCTTAAGTAAATATCGGCCGGGACTATTGTCGGTAGCAATTAGTTTCCTTCGATCTCAAAAATGTTCGGCATCTCGCTTCACCGTGGTCGGGGCAGTAGCGTTTCCACACCCAATCTCTCGTGCGATGGCAAATGCTTAGGCAAATCGTCCTGTATTCAGGCATCTATTTTTCCGAAGGCTGTTGCATGGCTTCGCGCTGATACGGATACGCAGCTTTGCAAACCTGCTTAGAAGCATAAAGCGGATCGTGCTCGTAAACATCGACGATGATCGACGAGTTCACGCGGGAATGCCTAGCAATCAGGCTGGCCCGCCGGATCACAGCTTCGGCGTCATCGGGACGATAAGCGCCTCACTGCTGTTGCGCGTTTGCCATACGTCCGTTCCGGGTCCAGGTCATGTAAAAACGCGGACGGTTAACCTTGATCCGCTAACCGGCGAGAAAACGATAAATACCTTCCAACACTCAAAATTAGCTATAGGGCTTCAGGCATGTCGTCGCGTTAGCCAAGAAAGACCTGTCAGATCGGCCGCAGAAATGGGTTTCAGTCAATGACGTTTGTCAAGAAACCGGAGCAACACTTCATGCCTACTGTCTATGATGTTCTCTCGGACGACGAATTCGTGGCTCTTAAACAACTGGGTATGTCTTTGCGAGGGGCACCGTGCCGGTGCGCATCAGCGACCGGCTGAAGACTCTCGGCTATGCCGTCAAATTGATGGGTACTCTCAATATTATTGACAGCGGCTCGACGCGACTGGCGACCGGACATTGACTGAGATTTCGCCCGACGTGGTCAGATGGATTACCAATGGTATCAATCGACCATCACGCGCATGAACTTCACACCCAACTTGTCGAGGCGACAAAGCGCGGCGTCGGGCATATAGTCAAGACGTCCCCAGCGCTACATCGAGCGCTTAGCGCGCGATCAGAACTCAATAATGAATGTTGGGACGCCATGGAGGCAGCGATGCTGCCCGGCGATATCGTCATTGATAAAGTGACCGTTCGCTATCTTCTTCCGCGACCGCAAACGCAGGGACTCCCAGCAAGGTCTGCGCTGCACGCGCCCAAGATGGCAATGCGGTCTGTCCTATTGTCAGCGTACAAACCAGCCTTCGAAAGAGTATCAATGACCGGCGATCAATCAAGAAAGTTACACGTCGGTGCTCGGGTATGTTGGAACGACGACAAGAACGACGCAGGCACTGTCGTTGGGAAAGACTGGGCTGGCGTGACGATCAAGTGGGATAATCGTGACGAACAATCGATCTTGCACAACGATATGACGGCGGTGAGGATGATTTAATATCGCTGCTTCGGTGATAAGCATCTTATCGAATAAGTGACTTTCACGCCCTGCCAGCCCGCTGGGCATGCCGGAGCCACCGCACGTCCACGGGGCGCTTTTCGCCCTTAGGGTCTGTGTGTACCGAAAACCTAAACTCGGACATAGCGGTGATGAAGTCCGCCGAGGAGTGCAAGTGATCTAATGCTTCCCGTACGCTGAACCGAACGAGAGACCGGCGTATCCTTATTGAGCGATCGATGGGTCCTCAGTTCGTTATAGTACGCGGCATATTTCTTCGAAATTCGGAGCAAATGCGCTTCATTCAAAACGATGATATGATCGATGCAATCGCGTCGAATCGATCCGATCCGCCATTCGGCAAAGCCATTCTGCCAGGGCGAGGCTGGTGCGGTAGGCCTGTCCCGGATGCCCATGGCGCGCAATCGACGTGTGACAACGGCACCATAGACCCGATCCCGGTCGCGGATCATGTAGCGCGGAGCCTCATTCCAGGGGAACGCTTCTGTTATCTGGCGCGCAACCCACTCCGCGGTCGGGTTGGTTGTGACGTTAATCCAAACGAGGTCCCTGCGGTCTAGTCGTATGATGACGAAGGCAAAGAGCAAGTCGAAGCCAATAGTCGGGACAACAAACAAATCCATGGCGACGATATCTGGGGCGTGATTGTGCAGAAAGGTTCGCCATCCCTGCCTCGGCGACCCCCGTCGTTTGACCATGTACTTGGCGACGCTTGACTGCGCGACCTCAAACCCGAGCTTGAGAAGTTCTCCGTGGATGCGTGGTGCTCCCCAAAGCGGGTTCTCGATGCTCATCCGCCGGATCAACACACGGAGGTCCGTTTCGATCTGCGGTCGCCCTCCCGGTGGACGCGACTTCCAACGCCAGTAGCAGCGAAAGCCGGCCCTGTGCCAACGCACGAGCGTCTCGGGCCGGATGATTGTGAGAACCTTCAGGATTGATGGAAACCAGCGATATAGCTGGATAAGGAACCAGCGATCATTGTTCGTGAGCCCGACGCGACCATGCAGCCTGCGCCTCAAGACAATCAACTGATTGTCGAAGCACCGCGTTCACAGCTTCAAGCAGAGTCTTCGACTTGAATGGCGAGGCCAGGACGGCCAGAACGAAACAGAGTAGCTCGATCATTCCGCCAGCTTACGCGATTCCGTCACGTCATCAACTCGGATAAGGTTTTCGGTACACACTGCAGCGCAGCGAGCAGAACTCTTATGTGCCATCGCCTGGGATTGCCTAAATCAATTCGCTCAAAAACTTTTTGCCGAGTTTGAACCTATCCGACGCGGACTTTGGTTATGACCAGAAACTGCGCTACGGCAGGCTTTAGTGAGAAGCGGCAAAATCGGGGCCGGTTTTCCGACACAGGTCCACAAATCACGGGCCCGTCGTCGCCTACTCAAAACTCGTACTGCTGGCGGTCTGGGAAAATACCGAGCAGAACACCCGGGACAGTCTCACAACTCTCTAAAATCTCTGTCTCTTGAGGCGGGCTGTCGGTACGGCGCCCTTCCCGCAATCGGACTGCTCGCCGGAGGTCACAGCAAGCGATTTCTTGCCGAGATCGATCGCGGGAGCACGCCTCTGAAGGCGGCCGGCGTAACGCCAGCGACGTCGCGGTTGTTTTCGACAGTGTTCGGGCGGTTTATCCGTAGAGCGCTCTGGGCAGGATGGTGACGATGCTTGGACACAGCGTCAGCAGCAGCACGAAGCCGATCATGATGATCAGATAGGGCAACGTCACACGCGCGATGTAGCCAAGCCCGTCATCCGTCAAGCCCTGGATGACAAACAGGTTGAAGCCGACAGGCGGCGTGATCTGCGCCATCTCGACCGCGAGCACGAGGAAGATACCGAACCAGATCTCATCGAATCCCGCGCCCTTCACGATCGGTAGCACGATCGGCAACGTCATCACGATCATCGAGAAGCCATCGAGGAAACAGCCGAGCACAAGGTAGAAGCCGATCAGCACCACGATCAGCATGAAGGGCGACAGGCCGAGGCCTTTCACGAACGCAGCCACCGATTGCGGAATGCCGAGGAACGCCGCGGCGTTACCGAGGATCGAGGCACCGAGCACGATCAGCGCGATCATCGAGCAGGTGACCACCGACCCGACGATCACATCGCGCATCACCTGCTGCGTCAGCGATCCCTGCCCCCAGGCGACAAGCGCCGCGCCGAGCACGCCGACGGCCGCCGCCTCCGACGGCGTCGCAAGGCCGCCATACATCGAGCCGAGCACGCAGACGATCAGAAACAGAGCCGGTGCAAGATCTTTCAAGGCGGCGAAGCGGTCGCGCCAGGCGACCAACGAGAGTTTCGCCTCGGCCTCCGGCACCAGGGCACTGTCCAGCGTGGTGTGCAGCATCACCCAGGCCATGAAGGTCCCCGCCAGCAGCAGGCCCGGCAGGACTCCCGCTGTGAACAGCTTCAGGATCGAGACGTCGCCGAGCACGCCATAGATGATCATGATGTTCGACGGCGGAATCAGAAAGCCGAGCGTGCCGGCCCCGGCCAGCGAGCCGATCGCGATATCCCTGGAATAACCCCGGCGCAGCAGTTCGTTGAGCGACATGCGGCCGATCACCTGCGTGGTTGCGGCCGACGAGCCCGAAATCGCCGCAAAGATCGTGCAGCCGATCACGTTCACATGCAGCAGACGTCCCGGCAGCAGTCCGGCCCACGGCGCCAGCCCTTGGAACAACGATCGCGACAGACGGGTGCGGAACAACAATTCGCCCATCAGGATGAACAGCGGCAGCGCCAGAAGCTCCTGCGTGGTCAGGATATTCCAGGCGGTATTGCGGAAGCAGCTTGTCGAGCGGGATCGACCGGAACATCGCGAGCAGCAAGGTCGCGGTGAGGGCGAGGGTCAGCCCGATCCACAGACCCCCTGCCAGCAACGCGAACAGGATGGCGAACAGGCTGACGACTTCGATGGTCATGGAAGTTGTTTTCCGATGGCGGGAGCGGCGCTGGCTCTCGTTGCACGCGTGGTCATTCGACGGGCGAGGCCTTCATGCGATGATCCTCTAGCGGCAGCCCGAGCGCCGCCTGGATGGCGCGCGCCAGGAACTGCAGCGTCAGCAGCAGCATCCCGAAGGTGACGACGGCCTGCGGAAACCACAGCGGCGTATCGCTCGACGTCGACAACTGCCCGCGCGTGAAGGATCCCCAGGCGAACTTGACCATCGACGAGGTCAGGAACGCCATGAAGACGAAGCCGGCGAGCGCCGAGAGGATCTCGAGCGCGCGCCGGATCGGCGCCGGTGCGTTCTTCAGGAGAATCACGACACGGATATGGCCGCCGACGCGCAGCGTCATGGCGGCGCCGAAGGTGAATGATGCCGCCATCAGATAGGAGGAATACTCCCAGGCGATCGAGATCGTCGGAGGAAAGAACGGCAGAAAATTCGACAAAAAACGCGTTGCGACTTCGGCAAGCATCAGCAGCGTCAGCGTCAGCAGGCAACCGCCGCCGATCCAGCCGTCGAGCCGGCCGAGTCGATCGATCCCGTCGAGCAGCATGCGCAGCGGCGCTGGCGCTGCCGCGTTGAGGCTCTCCGGAGTAGCAGGCAAAACCGTCGTCACGGCCACGCTCCTAGCGCTTCATTTCGGCAAGATAGGCCCTTACCGGCTTGTCCGCCGCCGGCACACGTTTGAGGAAGGCGTCGAGCAGCGGTGCGGTCCGGGCGCGAATCTCCGTCATCATCGCGTCCGGCACCGGCATCACCTCCATGCCGCCCTCCTTGAGGCGGTTGAGACTGTCGACGTCGGCCTTGAGCGAGTTCGCCCAAACAACCCGGCTCCATCTTCGCGGCGACGTCGGCGACCAGCTTCTGCTGATCCGCGCCGAGAGCTTTCCAGGACTCGAGATTGACGGTCAGCATCTGCGACGACCAGACATGGTTGGTCGGATGGATGTATTTCATGAACTCCCAGAACTTGCCGTCGACGCCCGACACCGCCGAGGTCGCAACGCCGGCGACCGCACCCGACGCCAGCGCAGGAATCGTCTCGCCCCAGGGAATCATGATCGGCGCCATGCCGAGCGCGCCCAGCGTATCGACGCCGCCTTTGTCGGGCACGCGGATCTTGATGTTTTTCAACCCCTCGACCGTCGAGACCTTCACCTTGAGGTGAAGGTATTGGGTCGGCCAGGGCACCACATAGAGGATCTTCTGGTTGTTGCGCGCGGTGATCTTCTCGTATTCAGGCCGCACATATTTGTGCAGGACCTTCAGCTCATCCATAGAGCCGGCGAGAAACGGAATGCTTTCCACGCCCATGAAGGGTTCGTCGCCGACCTGCTGAATATTGAGCACGTCAGCGAGCGGAACCAGACCGTCGCGCACGGCGCGCAGATGTTCGGGCCCCTTGAAGCCGAGCTGACCGCCGGCCTTCACCGTGATGTTGATGCCGCCGTCGCTCTGCTTCCTGACCTCCTCGGCGAAAGCCATGGCGTTCTGGGTGTGGAAATTGGCGTCGGGCCACACCGTCGACATGTCCCAGTTCGCCGTCGCCGCCATGGCGCGCGTCGAAAGATGGCCGGCGGCGAGCATCGTTGCCGCTCCCGTCGTGAAAGTCCGCCGCGTAATCATAACGCCCTCTCCGGTTTGTTGACATTGAAACGCAAAGCCGCCGCCGCACGCGTCAGCCGGCGAAACCGTAAACCGCAACCGCATTCTCGCTCGATACCAGGCCGCTTTCGACGTCGGCGCGTACGCTCGTCGGCGCGCGCTCCCTCGGATCGCCTATCCCGGCGCCCCCTGGCGTCATCACCACCAGCCGATCGTCCGGCGGCACGGTCTGAAAACCCTTGCCGCGCAGCTTCTGTCCCGACTTCAGCCCGACATAACCGGCCTGGCCGTCACGGCCGCCATCTCGGCCGCGAGGCGGATGATCGATGCGGTCGAAGGCCGCCAGAATGTCGAACGGTGCATCGACGCCGCTGCCGACTTCGATGATCTGGCCGAGACCACCGCGGGTGCGGCCGGCGCCGCCCGAATCCGGACGCAGCTCCTTGCGCCAGAAGATCAACGGCGTCTGCGTCTCCGCGATCTCGACCGGCGTGCCGCGCACGCCGCTGGGATAGGCCGTGGCCGACAACCCATCCTTGGCAAAACGCGCGCCGGTGCCGCCGTTGCTCGTCACCGCCATGGAGAATCCGTAATTGCCGCCGGCGCCGCTGCGCGTCTGTCCGCGCACATTGAGGTTCCACAGGCAGGACGTGCCTTCGGCCGGCACCCGCTCGGGAATGATCTGACGCAGGCAGCCGAAGACGACGTCGGGCAGCATCTGGCCGATGACATGACGCGACGCCACCGGCGCGGGCTTCGGCGCGTTGAGGATCGCGCCCGCAGGAGCCGCCACGGTCAGCGGCAGCAGCGAGCCCGCGTTGTTCGGGATTTGCGATGCGACCACGCAGCCGAGGCCGAACACGGTGTAGGCGGTGGTGTAGGAGAGCGGCACATTGATGCCGAAC
Organism: Nitrobacteraceae bacterium AZCC 2146; assembly: GCA_036924855.1. Taxonomy (NCBI): domain Bacteria; kingdom Pseudomonadati; phylum Pseudomonadota; class Alphaproteobacteria; order Hyphomicrobiales; family Nitrobacteraceae; species Nitrobacteraceae bacterium AZCC 2146. Next base: position 5,968,290 of record JBAGRP010000001.1, on the reverse strand, counting down.
CTCGAAGCGGCCGACGTGCCGGCATAATCGACGTGGATGCCCTCCTCCGAGATCGTCAGCGTCGCCGCGAGCGTAACAGGCTCATCATAGCCGTCGACGACCATGCTGTTGCGCCAGACGCCCTTCGGCAGCCGGGCAATCTCGGCGAGCACCGCCTCACGCGAACGGTCGCAGATGAAATCGCCAAGCGCATCGAGCGAATCGATCTCGAATTCGCGCATCATCTCGACAAGGCGCTGACAGCCGACATCGTTGCAGCCCGCTAGCGAATAGGTGTCGCCCTCGGTGTCGATCGGCAGACGCGTATTGCTGCGGATCATCGCCATCAGCGTTTCATTGACGACGCCCTGATCGATCAGCTTCAGCATGGGGATATAGAGCCCCTCCATGAAGACGTCGGTGGCGTCCGGCCCGAAACCGATGCCGCCGATATCCATTAGGTGGCTGGTGCAGGAAAACAGGGCGACCGGCTTGCCGTCCTTGAAGCAGGGCGTAGTGACGACGAAGTCGTTGAGATGGCCGGTCCCCATCCAGGGATCGTTGGTGATGTAGGCGTCGCCCGGCTTCATCGTCTCGATCGGGAAATGGGCGATGAAATACTTGACCGACTCGGCCATCGAATTGACATGGCCCGGCGTGCCGGTCACGGCCTGCGCCAGCATCCGCCCCTTCACATCGAACACACCAGCCGAGAGGTCGCCGCACTCGCGCACGATCGGACTGAAGGCCGTGCGCAGCAGAACCTGCGCCTGTTCCTCGACCACGGCGATCAGCCGGTGCCACATGATCTGCAGATCGATCAGGCTCGCGCCGCTTGCCTCGCTCATGGTCACGCCGCCTTCCGTTCCATGACGATGCTGCCCGCACCGTCGATATGGGCGTTGAAGCTCGTCGAGACGAATGTCGAGGTTTCATCTTCCGCGATCACGGCCGGTCCCGCGATGGTCGCCCCCGGCGCCATCTGGTCGCGGCGGTACAGCGGAATCTCGACAACCTGTCCCGCGCGTCCGTCGAAAAACTTGCGGCTGCCGAAAGCTTTCCCGGCCGGCCTGCGCGTCACCTCGGCGACGCGCGGCGGATTTCGCGGCTCGGTGGTCGCGAGCACCGACCAGCTCAACACCTCGATCGCAGCGCCTGGAATCGGCCGCTCGAACAAGGCCGCATAATCCGCCTCGAACGATTGACGCAGACCTGCGAGATCCGCCTCGATCAGCTGCCTGTTCGGCAGTTCGACCGTGATCTCGTGGCCTTGTCCGACATAGCGCATGAAGGCAGCGCGCCGTTCGCGCACCGGCGCACCGGCAGCGCCGGGCTCCACCAGGGCACGCGCCTCCGTCGCCATCTCCTGCAGCAGATCGGACACCGCGGCGGTATCGAAAGTATCGAGCCTGACATGACGGCTGCGCACCAGCTCGTACGCGATGGGCGCCGCAAGAAATCCGACCGCCGAGCCGACGCCGGCGTTCGACGGCACGATCACGCGCGAGACGCCGATCTTCTCGGCAACGCGCGCCGCATGCAGCGGTGCGGCGCCGCCGAAAGCGATTAAGGTGTGCTGACCGGCCACGGCGCCGCGCTCGACCGCATGCACGCGGGCTGCGCTCGCCATGTTCTCGCACACGACCTCATGCACGGCGTAGGCCGCGGTTTCCGCCGACAGTCCCAGCGGCTCGCCGATATCGCGCGACAGTGCCTGTTTTGATAGCTCGAGACTGAGCTTGATCGTCCCTCCGGCAAATGCGTCGGGATCAATCTTGCCGAGCGCGACATCCGCATCGGTCACGGCGGGGCGTTGACCGCCGCGGCCGTAGCAGGCCGGCCCCGGCTCGGACGACGCGCTCTCGGGCCCGACCGTAACGCGCTTCAACGCGTCGACCCGCGCGATCGAGCCGCCGCCGGCGCCGATCTCGACCATTTCGATCACGGGAATGCGCACCGGCAGGCCCGAACCTTTCAGGAAGCGCGCAGCGCGATCGACCTCGAACACGCGCGAGGTCTCGGGCTGATATTTCTCGATCAGGCAAATCTTCGCGGTGGTGCCACCCATATCGAAGGACAAGACCTTGGTCTCGCCAAGACGAGCCGCAATCTGCGCCGCGAAAATCGCGCCGCCCGCCGGGCCCGACTCGACAAGGCGCACCGGAAAGCGCTGCGCCGTCTCGATCGACGTGACGCCGCCACCTGAGGTCACGAGATAGATGGCGCCGCGGAATTGCTCGACCTGCAGCGCCTCGGCCATGCGTGTGAGATAGCCGGCGATGAGAGGCTGCACATAGGCGTTGGCGACGGCTGTTGAAGTCCGCTCATATTCGCGAATTTCAGGACACACCGCCGATGACAGCGTCACCCATATGGCCGGCAATTCCTCTTTCAGGATCGCGGCGGCGCGCCGTTCATGCTCGGGATTGGCATAGGAATGGAGGAAGGCGAAGGCGACGCTCTCCACGTTCTGCGCGCGCAGGTCGGGCGCGAGTGCGCGCACGGCAGCTTCATCGAGCGGCAGCCGCACGGCGCCCTGCGCATCGATGCGCTCAGGCACGGCGAAGCGCAGGGAGCGCGGCGCCAACGGCTTCGGCTTATCGATCGCAAGGTCGTATTGATCGTAGCGGCTCTCAGTACCGATATCGAGCACGTCGCGAAAGCCTTGCGTCGCGACAAGCGCCGTCTTCGCGCCGCGGCGTTCTATGATGGCGTTGGTCGCGAGCGTCGTGCCATGAATGAAGACGTCGATATCGCAGATGTGTGCGCGCGCGTCGGCCAGAATGAGACGCATCCCGTCCAGCACCGCTTGCTCCGGTCGCGAGGGCGTCGTCAGCACCTTGCGCGTCCTGCGATCCTGGCCCACGTCCAGCACGATATCCGTAAAAGTGCCACCGATATCGACGGCAAGCCGCACTTCGGCTCCCTGAAACATTGCCATATCTCCGCGCCGCTAACTGAGCGAACTAAGCCAACGGTGGAGCAATTTCCATGCCAGTGACTGTGCACGCGGGATGCATCGAACAATTTGCTGGACACCTATGCGGCGCAACTTCTGCGAACGCGCGACCCCTGGCCCAGCAACTATGGCGATCGAGGCGCACAAGCACATCGCCACATTTTGCGCCATCGAAAGAGATATCACGCGCCGATCTTTCGAGCAGTGGCTGCGCGCGAAACCCTCCTTCGTCGGCAAGAAGGGCACGCCGCACGACATCGTGAGCTCAATTCACAGTTGTCCCGCACGAGGTTAGGGATTTTAGCGAGTTACGGTTCGAGATGAAGGACATCGACGACCTGGAAGGTTCTCAAATTCGTTCTCGGAACGATCGCAGGCGATTCTCGCGTGTGGCAATCGACAACAGTCAAGAGCCGGAACGGGCGGCCGTCGAACAATGCGTCCGACATGAAGTCCATGGCCCAGCATTGGTTCGAGCCGGCGATCGCCGGCCGACCCGAGCGTTAGCGCCAGGCCCGCTTGCGCTTCGGCAATTTCGACCTGATCGAGAGCCCTTCATCGCGATACAGCCGGTGGGTCCGCTTGCAGTTCAAATCGCCCGCTGGTGAAATCGATTCAGGAATGCGACCAGCCGAGGATTCTGCGGTCGGTGTATCACGTCTGCAGCGGCACCGATCTCCGCCATCACGCCTTCGCTCATGAACCCGACGCGATTGGAAACATCGGCGGCGAAAGCCATTTCGTGGGTCACCAGGATCATGGTCATGCCCTCGGCGGCGAGATTGCCGATCACCGCAAGAACTTCTCCCACGAGTTCCGGATCGAGCGCCGAGGTCACCTCGTCGAACAGCATCACATCGGGCTTCATGGCGAGCGCACGCGCGATCGCCACGCGCTGCTTCTGCCCGCCGGACAGCCGGCTCGGAAAACTATTCGCCTTGTCGGCGAGACCGACCTTGGCGAGCAGGTCGCGGCCAAGTTCTCTAGCCTCGGCCCTGGCCATGTTCTTCACCTGCACCGGGCCTTCGATGACGTTGTCGAGCGCCGACATGTGCGGGAACAGGTTAAAGTGCTGAAACACCATGCCGGCATCGCGGCGCAGCAGTGCCAGCTGCTTTTTGTCGGGCTCGCGCCCGCCGTCGCCGAATGTGAAGTGATGCGGGCCGATCGCGAGTTCTCCGGCCTGCGGTAACTCCAGCAGATTCAGGCAGCGCAGGAACGTCGACTTGCCGGAGCCGCTGGCGCCGATCAGCGTCACGACTTCGCCGCGCGCGACAGACAGCGACACGCCTTTCAGCACTTGGTTGGCACCGAAGGCCTTCTGGATATCGCTCGCGACGAGGATCGGCGGCGCTTGTGTCATCGGTGCGCTCCCAGGCGTTGCTCGACCTGATCGGCGACGAGGGTGAGCGGAAACAGCACGACGAAGTAAAGCACGGCGATGGTGGTGTAGACCTCCAGCGGCCGATAGCTCGCCGCCGTGATCACCGAGCCCTGATACAGCAAGTCGCCGACCGCGACGGTCGACACCAGCGAGGTGTTCTTGAGTTGCATGATGGTCTGGTTGATCAGCGACGGCACCATCACCTGAACCGCCTGCGGAAGGATGATGCGCCGAAATATCCGGCCCTGCCGCATGCCGATGGCGTGGCCGGCCTCCCACTGGCCCCGATCGATCGCCTCGATACCGCCACGAAAAATCTCGGCGTAGAACGAGCCGGCATAGAGCGAGAGCGTGAGGAAGCAGGCCGTGGTCGCCGACATGTCGACGCCGATCAGCACCGGCAGGGCGTAGTAGACCCAGACCAGTTGCACCAGCAGCGGCGTGCATCGGAACACTTCGATGTAACCGCGCAACGGGATCGAAACCCAGCGTGGCGCGGTGGTGCGCAGGATGCCGGCAGCAAGCCCGATCGCGAGACCAGCAAGCACCGTGATCACCGTATAAAGTACGGTGACGCCGAGCCCTTGCCAGATCAGGCCCCAATAGGGCTTCAGCGCTGCGAAGTCCCACGCATACATGGTCGAATGCTCGTCAGAACTGCACTTCGGGTGGAATGTCCTCCACCGTGAGACCAATCACCTCGAAGCCTTTCAGCATCCATTCCCGGGTTTGACCCATGGCCCGGTTATAGTCCGCCCAGGCGCTGAGGAAGTCTTTATAGCGGCGATCGGACTCCGCACGAATGCCCATGTTGGTCGGCAGCGTCAGCAACGGCCGCGGGATCGCCAGTTCGCCGAGATTCGGATTCTTTTTCAGCGTGGAGACTGCGAGCACGGCGAGCGAAACGTTGCAATCGGCACGGCCGGTCGCCACCGCTAGGATCGCCTCATCGCGATTCTTGAAGCCGAGGATCGTGGCCTTCGGGCAATAACGTCGTGCAATCAGGTCGTGGGTCGAACCGATATCGACTGCGATCTTGACCTCAGGCTTGTTGATCTCTTCCCAGGTCAGCGGTTTGGCAAAGCCCTTGCGGGTGATGACCGTGAAGGAATGGACCAGGATGGGGGTCGAAAAATCGATGACCAGCGCGCGCTCCGGCGTCGGGTTCACGGCGAAGGCGAGATCCACCTTATCGCCCTGCAGATCCAGGATCTGGTTGCCCCAGGTGGATTCGACCACCTCGACCTTCGCACTCAGCTTGGCGGCGATGTCGTTCGCCATGTCGATGCAGGCCCCCGACCATTTGCCTGTCGGCAAGTCCTTGTGGAAGTACGGCTCCTGGCCGACGATGACGGCGACGCGCAGCACGCCGTTGCGCTTGATCCGCTCCAGCGTGGAGCCTGCCGACGCGGCCGGAGTTGCTGCCGTCTGGGCGGCAGCGAGTTCAAGTCCGGCAGCCATTGCAACGCCGGCCAGTGCGACAGTCGTGAAAGCATCCCTACGATTCATGGTCTGAACCCCGCTGAAATCTGCGCCCCCGGCGTTCTTGCCCATGGGCCGACCAAACTATTTCTGTATTCAGATCGAAATGCAATACGAAGTTTTGTAAAAATGATTACGCCGACGGCACGCCCTTGAGGTGCCCGGATTATGAGCAAATCCTCGGTATATCCGCCTATTTTGACTGCATTGAGTGTCCCGCAACCACTCTTGCTATTAGAATTCAAATCTGAATACAGTATTAGGTACAGACGAGCCGCGCGCCGGCTTAGGGCCGGCGGGAGCGATCAGTTCAGAATAATGAGGAGAGACCGTTGCGAGCCGTATTTGTCGACGCCAATGACACCCTTGCGGCGGTCACTGAAAAACTGATCCGAACGAACGACCCCAAGATCGTCGTCAACCGCAATCCGTCGGTGACTTCGGACGATCTGCCGGCTGTACTCGGCGGGGCCGAGATCGCCATCGTCGACCATACCCATTTGCCGGCGGAGATCGCCAAGCAGTGCCATAGCCTGAAGCACGTGGTGTTTCTCGGCACCGGCGCGCGCAGCTATATGAATCCCGAGGCGCTCGCCGAACTCGGGATCGCCGTACACATCATCAAGGGCTATGGCGACACCGCGGTGGCCGAATGCGCCATCGCGCTGATGTGGTCTGCCGCCAAGGGCTTTGCCCGCATGGACCGCGAGATGCGCGCCGGCAACTGGTTGCGCAGCGACGGCATCGAACTGACCGGCAAAACCATCGGCCTGATCGGCTTCGGCGGCATCGCGGCGGAAGTCGCGCGGATCGCGGCCGGCTCCGGCATGAAGGTGCTGGCGTGGAACCGGACGCCGAAGACCCATCCCGGCGTCGAATTCGTCGCGCTCGAACATCTGCTCGCCGACAGCCACGTGGTCTCGCTGCATCTGTTGCTCAATGACGACACCAGTAATTTCCTGTCAGCCAAGCGCATTGAAGCGATGCGTCCAGGCGCCATCCTGATCAATACCGCGCGCGGCGCCGTGGTCGACGAAGCCGCGATGGTCGAGGCGCTGCGCTCCGGTCATATCGGTCACGCCGGTCTCGACGTGTTCGTCACCGAGCCGCTGCCGGCCGGCCACGTGCTGACCACGCTGCCAAACGTCACGCTGTCCGCCCACTCCGCGTTCCGCACGCCGGAAGCCAGCGACAATCTCATTGGGGCAGCGCTCGATCATTGCCGCCGCATCGTCACCACCGGCCACTAAAGGTCGCAGAAGGAATACGCGCCATGTCGACCATCGTTCGCATCGATCAGAATGCCCGCCGCAGCCGCGCTTCGGTGTTCGGCGATCTGGTTTTCCTCGCCGGGCAAGTGGCCGACGACAAGAGCGGGGATATCGCCAGCCAAACTCGCGAGGCGCTCGCCAAGGTCGATGACATGCTGGCGCGCGCCGGTACCGACAAATCCCGCGCGCTCAGCGTGCAGATCTGGCTCAAGAGCATGGACGATTTCGAAGCCATGAACTCGGTCTACGATGCCTGGGTGGTGCCGGGCGACACGCCGACACGCTGTTGCGGCAAGGTCGAACTGGCCGATCCCGCCTATCGCGTCGAGATCGTGGTGATCGCGGCGCGCTGAAGGCGCTGCTGCACGACGCCGCGCGCGTCGACGTCAGGAGGTTTCATGTCGTTCTCGTCAGAGGCACTTACGGTGTCGACGCCGCTGCCGGAGCCGGGCTTCCGGTCCGCGCGGCGTCTCCGCTCGATCGGTGTCTCGGAAATCCTGCGGATCGGCGCCACCGCCACCCGGCTCAAGCGCGAAGGCCGGCCTGTGATCGTGCTCGGCGCCGGCGAGCCCGACTTCGATACGCCGGACCATGCCAAGGCGGCGGCCGAGCGGGCCATTCGCGCGGGCCAGACCAAATATACGGTGCTCGACGGCACGGCTGAGCTGAAGGCGGCGATCGCCGGCAAATTCAATCGCGAGAACGGCCTGATCTACGCCGCCGACGAGATCACCGCGGGCGCGGGGGCCAAGCAAGTCATCCACAACGCCTTCATGGCGACGCTCAATGCCGGGGACGAGGTGATCCTTGCCGCCCCCTACTGGACCAGCTATGCCGACATGGTGCTGATCGCGGACGGCAGCCCGGTCAATGTAGTCTGCCGCGAGGAGAACGGGTTTCGCCTCGATGCCGCCGATCTCGAAGCCGCGATCACAGCGCGCACCCGTTGGCTGCTGCTGAACTCGCCGTCCAATCCGACCGGGGCCGCCTATTCGGAAGCGCTGTTGCGGCCGATTCTCGATGTGCTGAAGCGCCATCCGCATGTCTGGCTGATCGCCGACGACATCTATGAACACCTTATCTACGATGACCTGCCCTTCGTCACCCCGGCGCAACTCGAGCCGAGCCTGAAGAGCCGCACGCTGACCGTGAACGGCGTCTCCAAGGCCTATGCCATGACCGGCTGGCGTCTCGGCTATGGCGGCGGTCCGAAGGAACTGATCGCCGCCATGGCGGTCGTGCAGAGCCAGAGCACCACCAATCCGTCGTCGATCAGCCAGGCCGCTGCCGTCGCCGCGTTGACCGGACCGCAGGACTTTCTGCTCGAACGCCGCATCGCGTTCCAGCGTCGCCGCGATATCGTGGTCGACGGGCTCAACGCCATCGACGGCATAAGCTGTCGCCGCCCGGAAGGCGCCTTCTATGTCTTCGCAAATTGCGCCGGATTGATCGGCAGCCGTGCTGCCGACGGCACCGTGATCGACAGCGACGCTGCGTTCTGTCGCTATCTGCTCGAACGGCATAATGTCGCCGTGGTGCCCGGCAGCTGCTTCGGGCTCGCGCCGTATATCCGCCTGTCCTATGCAGCTTCCGAAGCGAATCTCATCGAGGCGATCGGACGCATTGCGGCAGCCGCCAGGGAGTTGTCATGACCAAGCCGCCACTCAACAGCCGCACCGGCGGCCAGATACTGGTCGATCAGCTCGTGCTGCAGGGCGTCGAGCGCGTCACCTGCGTGCCCGGCGAAAGCTATCTCGCTGCGCTGGACGCGCTGCACGACAGCCCGATCGACGTCGTGATCTGCCGCGCCGAAGGCGGCGCCGCGATGATGGCCGAGGCCTATGGCAAGCTGACCGGACGGCCGGGCATCTGTTTCGTCACGCGCGGCCCGGGCGCCACCAATGCCAGCCATGGCGTGCACATCGCCATGCAGGATTCGACGCCGATGGTCCTGTTCATCGGTCAGGTCGACACCGGCATGCGCGACCGCGAGGCGTTCCAGGAGGTCGACTACAAGGCGGTGTTCGGAACGCTGGCGAAATGGGTGGTCGAGATCGACCGGCCGGATCGCATCCCGGAATTGGTGGCACGCGCATTTCGCATTGCCATGCAGGGCCGGCCCGGTCCGGTGGTAATTTCGCTGCCCGAAAACATGCTGACCGAGCAGGCTGCCGCCGTGGATGCGCCGCGCGTCGAGCCGGCGAAGGCGTGGCCGGCACCCGCCGATATCGCCACGCTCGGCGACATGCTGGCCGCGGCGAAGCGGCCGATCGTCATCCTCGGCGGCTCGGGGTGGAACGCCGATGGTTGCGCCGCGATCGCGCGCTTTGCCGAACGTTTCGACCTGCCAGTGGCGACGTCGTTTCGTCGCGCCTCGCTGTTTCCGGCGGAGCATCCGAACTATGCCGGCGACCTTGGCATCGGCCCGGACGCCCGGCTGAAAACCCGCGTCGCCAATGCCGACCTGATTCTTCTGGTCGGCGGCCGCATGTCGGAAATGCCGTCCTCATCCTATACGCTGTTCGAGATCCCGACGCCGCAGCAGAAGCTGGTCCACGTTCATCCGGGCGCGGAAGAGCTCGGTCGTGTCTATCAGCCGCAGCTCGCCATCCAGGCGAACCCTGCGGCGTTCGCTGCCGCGCTCCACGATCTGAAGCCTACTGCCGCGCCGGTCTGGTCCGGCCAAGCAGCACAGGCGCACGCCGACTATCTCGACTGGACCGCAACGCCGCGCACACTGCCCGGCGACTTCCAGTACGGCGCGGTGGTGGCGTGGCTGCGCGATCGGCTGCCGAAGGATGCCATCGTCTGCAACGGCGCCGGCAACTATGCCGGCTGGCTGCATCGCTTTCATCGCTTCCACACCTTTGCCGCGCAGCTCGCACCGACCTCCGGGTCGATGGGTTATGGCGTGCCGGCGGCGGTGATCGCCAAGCGCCAGCATCCGGAGCGCGTGGTGGTGGCATTTGCCGGCGACGGCTGTTTCCTGATGAATGGTCAGGAGTTCGCCACCGCCGTACAATATGCAGCCGCGATCGTCGTGATCGTCGTCGACAATGCTCAGTACGGCACCATCCGCATGCACCAGGAACGTGACTACCCCGGCCGCGTGGTCGGCACCCAGTTGCAGAATCCGGACTTCGCGCTTTATGCCAAGGCATTCGGCGGGCACGGCGAGCGCGTCGCGCGCACCGAGGAATTTGCACCGGCGTTCGAACGCGCGCTGGCCTCCGGCAAGCCCGCGATCCTGCACTGTTTGCTCGACCCGCGCGCGCAATCCCATGCGAAGGATTTCGTGTCACATCAGGTTGCTGCCCAATGAACCAGCCCTCCGGCCGTCACATCGCCATTATAGGGGCCGGCGCCATCGGCGTGGTCAGCGCCATCGAGTTGTTGCGCGACGGCCACCGCGTCACCGTCATCGAACCCGCGACGCCGGGTGGCGAGCAGGCCGCGAGCTATGGCAATGCCGGCTGGCTCTCGACACATTCGGTGATTCCACCGGCCGAGCCGGGAGCCTGGAAAAAGGTGCCGAAGTTCCTGAAAGATCCGCTGGGTCCGCTGGCAGTGCGCTGGAGCTATCTGCCGAAGGCGTTGCCGTGGCTGGTGCAGTATCTGCTCTCGGGCTGGACCGAAGCGCGGGTCGAGGCGACGGCGCGCGCGCTCCGCCCGTTGTTGCTCGACGCGCCAGCCCTGCACAAGAAGCTCGCCGAGGAAGCCGGCGTCGGTCACCTGATCGAACGTCAGGGTGTCATGCACATCTATCCGTCGCGCGCGGCGTTCGACGCCGACAGGCTGGGTTGGAGCATTCGTAAGCGCGTCGGCGTGACCTGGATGGAGCTCTCCGCCGATGAAATGCGTCAGCGCGAGCCGGATCTGCATCCGCGCTATCAGTTCGGCGTGCTGGTCGAGGAAGCCGGCCGCTGCCGCGATCCCGGCGGCTATGTCGCCGCCCTCGCCGCGCACGCCCGCGCGCTCGGCGCCGAATTTGTCACCGCGACAGCCAAAGGCCTGCGGCTGGCGAATGGCAGGCCGATGTCGGTGCTCACCGATCAGGGCGAGATCGCCTGCGATGCGGTGGTTGTCGCCGCCGGCGCGCGATCGAAGCCGCTGGCGGCTTCGATCGGCGATCGCCTGCCGCTGGAAACCGAGCGCGGCTATCACGTCATGATTGAAGGCGCGGAGACCGGGCCGCGCAGCTCGATGATGGCCTCCGACGCCAAGATGGTGATAAACTGGACGGACCGAGGCCTGCGCGCCGCCGGCCAGGTCGAGATCGCCGGGCTTGAGGCTGCGCCGAACTGGAAACGCGCGGAGATTCTGCGCGATCATTTGTTCGGCATGTTTCCTAAGCTGCCGAAGGATTTGCCGGCCGAGCGCATTCGCACCTGGTTCGGACACCGGCCGAGTATGCCGGATGGCCGGCCGTGCCTCGGCTATTCCCGCGCCTCGCGCAATGTCGTCTATGCATTTGGCCACGGCCATGTCGGCCTGGTGAGTTCGGCCCGTACCGGCCGCGTTGTGGCCCAACTCATCGGCGATCGCGAACCTGAGATCCCGGTCGCACCGTTCGATCCGAAACGCTATCTCTGATTTTTCGTCGCTGTGAAGAGAACCTGGCCATGACCGCGCATTCGTCCCCCGTCCTCACGCCGCGCATCGCCCGCGGCGGCAAGGCCATCTATGGCGCACCGCTCGGCATCCTGATGCTGGAAGCGAAGTTTCCGAGGATCCCCGGCGACATGGGCAACGGCACGACGTGGCCGTTTCCCGTGCTTTACCGGGTGGTGCCCGGCGCCAGCCCGGAAAAGGTCGTACTCAAAGGTGCGGCCGGCCTGCTGCCTGATTTCATCGATGCGGCGAAGGATCTGGTGCGGCTCGGCGCCGAAGCGATCACCACCAATTGCGGCTTCCTGTCGCTGTTTCAGCGCGAGATCGCCGCTGCGACCGGTGTGCCGGTCGCGACCTCCTCGCTGATGCAAGTGCCGTGGGTACAGGCGACGCTGCCACCCGGCAAGCGCGTCGGTCTGGTCACAGTGTCGGGTTCAACGCTGACGCCGGCCCATCTCGAAGGCGCCGGCGTGCCGCTCGATACGCCGCTGGTCGGCACCGAGAACGGCCGGGAGTTTTTCCGCGTGCTGATCAAGGCCGAGAAAGAGGACATGGACGTCGCGCTCGCCGAACAGGACGTGGTCGAGGCCGGCAAGCAACTCGTCGCCCAAAATCCCGATGTCGGCGCCATCGTGCTCGAATGCACCAACATGCCGCCCTATGCGGCGGCGCTGCAGGCCGCCGTTGGCATTCCGGTCTATGACATCTATTCGATGATCACCTGGTTTCACGCCGGCCTGCGGCCCCGCGCATTTTCCTGACGCGGCCGCGCCCGACTAGCATCCCTCGCGGGGACCGTTGAAAACGTCGGCCTCGCGATTGCCAGCTTAGGGCGCATGTCCGTATAATATAACGTATTCGAAAGTGCATTCAGCAATGATCAAACAGCTGGAGATTTCCTCCGATAGCGTCGTCGACCGGGTCTATGAACAGCTCAAGACTATGGCCGTGAGCTTCGAGTTCAAGCCGGGCGCGCGGCTCAACGAGGGTGCCATTGCGAGCTTGCTCGGCGTCAGCCGCACCCCCCTGCGCGAGGCGCTGAACCGGCTGAACACCGAAGGCTTTCTGCGCTTCATGCCGGGTAAGGGGTTCTTCTGCCGCGAGCTCGATGCCCAGGAAATCTTCGACCTCTACGAACTGCGCAAATCGATCGAGATCGCCGCGGTTCGCCTGGCGATCAAGCGCGCCCGCGATCAAGATATCGACGCGCTGCTCACCTTCTTGCGTGACACCGGCCCCGATCCGGGCGAACGCACGTCCATGGAGCTGGTCCAGCTCGACGAGACCTTCCATGAGAGGCTCTTGAGCATGTCGAACAATGCCGAGATGCTGCGCGTGCTGCGCAACGTCAATGCGCGCATCCGCTTCGTCCGCTGGATCGACATGGATCGGATCAACCGCACCAAGACCCAGGCCGAGCATCGCGCCGTGCTGCTCGGCGTGAAGGCGCGTGACGAAGCCAAATGCGTGCCGGTGCTGGAGAAGCACATCGATCGGCGCCTTGATCAGATCACCTCGGCGATCAAGGAAGGCTACGCTCAGATTTACATGCCTGCAGCAAAATCGACGGCCGGAGGCTGAGGTTTTGCGGTTGCTGCGGCAGCGTTTCGCTCAGCGCCAAGTGGTATATGCGGAACTCACGGAGGGCCAGGGTCGCGCGCTGTCCGCCCACTGGAGCAAGGGAAGCTACGCTGGCTACGCCAAGCGAACAGCCCCGCGGATGCTTTCCGCCACCCGGAAGCGGCACGCCCACTGGCTGGCAAACCAATCCGCAACATCTATTCAGGATGAGGCAAGAGAGCCCATTCAGAACGAAAACCCGCCAAATGAAAGAAGTGCCTGAGCCGCAGGCATAACCTGTGGCTGGGGCGGGAGGATTCTAAGCTACGTCACGCTCACTGACAACCCACTGAAATAACATTGGAATTCTGCGATCCACTGCGGATGTGATACAGTTGTGTGCGACATATGACAAGGCCCTCCGTGAGCGACCTAGCATCAACACGATACCAAGCGCGATCACAGCCTTGATCGACCGAAGCAACTTCAGACCGGGTTCGAGATCGGGAGGTCGGCACGAACCAGACCTCAAAACATTCGGTCAAGTCCGCAGCCGTATGCTCTCGTGCTTGCCAGAGCAAACGTCTGAACGCCCAGGCATCCCGACGTCCAAGTAAAGCTCGCACACCCTCGCCGCTCATAACCTGAGCCGTCTGTCAGCGACCAACGACAAAACTGTTCTGTGGATAAAATCTGCCGGTTTGTTGACGAAGCCTTACAATCCGGGGAGTTCGGCTTGCTCGCTCGGGAATTGAGCACCTTTGCGACTGCTGGATCAGCTGACATGTTTTCTTCAGGAGAAGTGAAAGCATGTATTGCGTATCGATCGTTTCAGTCAAAGGTGGGGTGGGTAAATCCACCGCCTGCGCCAACCTCGCAGCGGCCGCCCACACCGCCAATCCTGCGGCGCGGACCCTTCTGATCGACACCGACATTCAACAATCAACCGTGAAGTGGGCCGAACAGCGCAGGCAGTTGATCCCGCGCGTGATTAGCGCGGACGCGCGCACATTGTCTCGCGAAGTCGACAATGCGCGAGGTGCCTTCGACATCTGCTTTATTGATGGCGCCGGCCATGATTGGAAGGGCTTGGCAGCCGCCGTGCTTGCTGCCGACCTGGCGCTCGTTGTGGCAAGGCCGACCCTTATTGACTACCACGTCGCGCGGCAGGTGCGCTCCATCCTCAGCGACTACCGGGTGGGTTTCGCGTTCTTGCTCACCCAGGCCCCGCCGGGAAACCGTCTGACACAATGGCTCGCCGAGTATCGCAAACTTGGCAATGTGGCACCGGTGGTCAGCGCCCGGGTCGCCTTTCAGGACTCATTCGGGTTTGGCAAAGGCGTAACAGAATACGAGCCGCACGGATCGGCAGCTCGGGAAATCAATTGCCGCTCATGGCTCTGAACCTGCCCAATCCCTTTGGGTCCACCTCCGCCCTCGAATCGACGCCAGAGAAAAGCGCCGTCCTAGAGACGGCTACGCAGGCCGTAGACACCAGTGGGCCGCTCAAATGGAACATCGAGAAGGTGGTCGTCCCGCCCCGACTGCGCGAGCTTCACGAAGAGACTGTGTGCTCACTTGTTACCTCTATTCGGCAATGTCAGCTTATCGATCCAATCAGCGTCCGCCTGGGCGAAGACTACGCAGTATCGGGACACCTCACATTGGTGGCGGGGTTGCACCGACTGGAAGCCGCGCGCCGCCTGGGATGGAGCACAGTCGACGTTCGCATCATAAATGCCGACGAAACAACGGCTGGGTTGATTGAAATCGATAGCAACCTCATCCGTCTATCGCTGTCACCTGCGGAGGAGGCTCATCTGTTCGGCGTGCGCCGACGCTTGCATGAGCAAAAGCATGGCCCCGCCAAGGCTCGGGGAGCACGCGCGGCGAACCAGATCATGGGGCGCGGCTCTCCAAACGCAAGCGCCAACCTGACGGATGCGTTTTCTGCGTCCGCAGCTCAGCTCACCGGGAAGTCCCAACGCGCGGCGCAACGTTCGGCGGCCCGCGGCGAAGCTCTTGGACCCAGACTGCTGGAACGTGTTCGCGGGACCAAGCTAGACCGCGGCGTCATCCTCGATCGCTTGATGACAATCCCACCCGAAGCGCGCGAGGAGTTCGTCGAACATTTGTTGCGAAAGGCGAAAGCGGATCGTTCTCACGACTCAAATCGAACCACAAAGCGCGCGACGTCAAACCTTATGCAGCACGAAGGAGACCCCGAAGACCTTCGCACCTTGATGACGGTATGGAATTCCGCGTCAGAGAAATCGCGCAGGGAGTTCTTGAAACGGATTGTGGTTGTAGCAGTATGAGCCTGGCTGCGACCATATGGGGATGGAAGCAGAAGGGCCTTTCGTCGACTCAAAAACTGGTGTTGCTTCGGTTGTGTGATCGCGCCAACAGCAACAACGAATGTTACCCACGACAGTCTAGTATCGCCGAGGACTGCGAGTTGACCGAGAGAGCGGTGCATTCCGCGCTCAAGAAGCTTGAAGCCGGAGGTTTTATAAGCCGCAAGAAGCGCTTCAAGAATGGCGGCAGACGCACCTCAGATCTCATCACTCTTTCGATGAAAAACGATCCTTCAAACGCCTCCGCGTCAGCTGCTTTTATTCCTATTCAATCGGAACGACCTTCCGGTGAACACCAGAACGACGTTCGGTTTGATACCGGAACGACGTTCGGTGAAACCTGTAATATTAAACCCACCAGACCGAACCAAGAAAGACGCTCAATCCGGAGCGAAGTCTTCCCCATAGAGCTTGCGGATTTTTATCATAATGATGCTGCGCAGTTCGTCACGTCGCTTCCCGTAGTGGCGATAGATTCTATCGATTGGGATGCACCAGGAATCAATGACGGTCACCTGTTGAAGCAGTGGCTGGAGAAACTGGATTTAAAGGACGTTCGAAGCCGCCTATTGGCCGCGATAGAGCGCTGGCAGCTGGGTAAGAGCCGGGAAAAGATTCGATCCTGGAGCTATTTTGCCGATGAAATGACCGATGCGAAGGACGTCAAATAGAGTGGTGAAGCGATTGAGAGGTGACCGGCTTCGCTATCGCACGCTTCCGGAAAGCCACGCTCGTCGTGCTGAGCGCAATGGGGACCGCGGGCCTGCTGGTTGGCGGTGTGGCCGCGTCATATTGGGCGATGCGCAATGCACCGGCGATGGGCGGAACGACGGCGGGTACCTGAACCCGGGCCGGATTCATCGGCGGCGCCCCCGGCGTCGACTTTGAGGGCCTGACGCGGCGCCTCCCACGTGCGCTGGCCGCATGCCGTCAATGTGGGACGGCGACCGCGGGACAACGCAAGGCTATCTGAACCAACTCAATCAGGCGCCCTTCAGCCCCGGCGGCGGTGCCGGCGCTGGCAGCGCGCGATGCTGGTAGCAGTCGAAGGCGTCTACGCAACCATTGCCGCGGTGATCCTGCGCAACGTCGATCCGGGGCTGATGGAGCATCTTCGTGAATTGCGCAGCGGTATCGCGATCAGCGTTCAAGGGTTGCCTGCGGGACCGGAAACGCAGCTCATGAACCTGCGCGTCGAAGAGCACGCCCAGAATTTGCTTGATCAAATCGAGCACTTGGCGCGCAAGGTTGGTTGACGAACGGGGATGACAACCCGGCGCGCGCCGATTGGAGCGCGCCGGGCCTAACCCGAGCGAGGTTTCTGGGGTCAAGCTCCGGTCAGGCCCATTTAGTCCGATAGGTGTCATGGCTCAATGCCGCCTCGGGCCGACGACCGTGCAAAATACCCAAATCTGTGGACAGCGCTCAAGCGATGCAATTATTGTCATAATCCCCACCGGGTCGATCGAAGTCCGGCGGCGTGGAGCGTGCGCGTGTCGTTGCAGGTCGCGGTTATGAAAGTTTTGGCGAGCTATCCCGACGGCCGAGCTTCGGTCGCTGCGATGAAGTCCGACCTCGCGATCCTTGCCGGCGCCGGGCCCGCTTGGAGCATGCGCCTGAAGCGACTTGCCGCGCGCGCACCTGATCTCGACATATTCAGCCAAGGGCTCGTGTTCCGCGACGCAAGTGGGTGGCAGCTCACCACGGCCGGGCGGGATGCGCTGCACGTGATGGAGGCGAAGGAGCGGGCGGTGGGAGAGCCGCCGCCAGCCGCTCCTGTGCCGGCCGTGGCCCCCCAGCTTGTCGTTGTCGCGAGCGCGTTGCCACCGGAGCTGCACACCCGTCCGCCGGCCACGATGGTCGGCATCAGCCAGCGGCGTCGAGTAGCCCGCCGCGCGCTCTGAGCCGGAACGATTTGGCCGACGCGAACTTGAGTTCGCATCTCGATTTCGTGGAGGAACTCATGACCGACGAAAACACACCGTCCGGTAGCGATACGATCGCTGACGTCAAGGCTGTGGTCACCGACGGCGTCAAAGTAGCCGCTGCGCGGATTAGCGAAGCAATTGACGAGGGCCGTAAGCCGGGGAAGCCGCTCGACCTTTTGAGCAGGATCACGCGGGTGGCCCCGCTAGGCGCGCTTCTTGTTGCTTTCCTGATCGGCCGGGCCCTCGCGCGCCGTCGGCGATAGGTTGCTGCGGAAGTGCCGGATGAGCCGTGACCCGATAAGCGAACTAATCGACGGGCTTCTAAAGCTCGGAGCGCTTCAGTTCCGGATCTGCAGCATGATCTCTGAGGCCGTGTTGGCACCGGGGACCGCTTCCGAGGAGGCCGCCGCAGACGCTCCGCTTCGCCCGTTTTCTGAAGAAGAAGTCGAAGCGGCCGCGCTGGCGATCGAGCGGCAGCTTCTCGGCAATTATGAGCTTGGATTTCAAGCGATACTACGTCTGAACTTCCCACGTCATCGACTGCGCGAAATCGCTCGGGTCGCGCTAACGGCCGCCGAGCGCACGACGGAATGCCGATCCGTGGCTATTTCGTCTGATGCGCTCCGGACATACCATCAGCCGGAATGAAAATCGCGACTTTCAACATCAACGACGTCAACCGTCGACTTCCAAATCTGCTTGCATGGCTCGCCGATGCCGAGCCTGACGTGGTTTGTCTCCAAGAGCTGAAGTCGACGGATGCGGCATTCCCGATTGATGCGCTGCGCGGCGCCGGCTACGGCGCAGTCTGGAAGGGTGAGCGCGCATGGAATGGTGTGGCGATCCTTCTGCGCGATGCTGATCCCATCCTTATCCGCGACGCATTGCCCGGCGATCACCACGACGCGCAGAGCCGTTATATTGAGGCGGCGGTCGACGGCTTGGTCATTGCGTCCATCTACCTGCCGAACGGCAATCCGCAGCCCGGGCCTAAATTCGATTACAAGCTCGATTGGTTCGATCGGCTAATCGACCACGCCGCGGCGCTCCTGCACGAAGGCGTGCCGGCGGTGCTCGCCGGTGATTTAAACGTGGTGCCGACCGACTTTGACATCTACTCGACCAAGTCATTCCTGAAGAACGCCCTGATCCAGCCCGCACCGCGCGCGGCGTTCGCGCAACTTGTCGAGATGGGATGGACCGACGCGCTCCGCGCGCAGCATCCCGACGATCCGATGTTCACTTTTTGGAGCTACCTGCGCAACCGCTGGCCCCGCGACGCCGGCCTTCGGCTCGATCATCTGCTGCTGAGCCCGGCCGTCGCGCCGCGGCTCGCGGCCGCCGGCGTCGATCGTGACGTCCGCGGCGAAGCCAACGCGAGCGACCATGCGCCGGCGTGGATCGAGTTGTCCGGGACGCCGCGACGGCGACGCACGCGGAGCCGTTGACGCCGTGCGGCTGCGATGCGGGCTTCGTCGGCGAGCCGGCGCTTTGTGGCGCCAATCTATGGCGTCAGCGGCGGAAGCATTCGTCGCCATGAGGCAGGGGGCCGGGTCCGGAGCAACCGGGAAGGGCGGTCAAGGTTGATCGTGATTTTCTCGGTGTCGGGAGTTCCTGGGTCGCAGTGCGCGCACATTATCAACCATAGACACATCCAATTTGCCATCCAATTGGATGGTATACGGATGTCAAATGGATGTTCGGCAGCAACTTTCAAGGGGCTGGAATGGTGGGAGTCGGAACCGCTAATCGGCCGAAACTCCAACGACAGCGTATTTTTGACGGCGTGGTCGCAGACAACGCGACAGTTTCGGTCAGGACGGCCCTCCGAAGGCGAAGTCACACGTTCGAATCGTGTCGGGTGCGCCATTTGTTTCTTATTTTACAGCGCGATATGCGCCCGGGGCTGAAACTCCGGCGCTGTCTGGCTTGGGCGAGTAAGCAATCGGGAGGAAATTCGTCAGCTCCGTTGGGCGATGATTTGGCGCTCGGCGCACTGAGATACGAAACCGCTTTCGAATATTCGCTGCTGGGCGAAATGGCACGAGCCGTCGCATCGGAACTGCAGATGGAAACCTCTGGCGGCAAGCTAATGGTCGAGTCCCTGGCCAGCAGCATGGCGGCAAGGCTGGTTCAAAAATACATCAGTACATCAGCCGCTCAGTCGGTTGCCTTTTCCGTAAGAGCGGGACTCGACCGACGCAGGCTCTTCCGTGTGCTGGACTACGTAGAAGCAAACCTCGAAGGCGATCTCGCCCTGGATCATATGGCGTCGATTGCGTGCCTGAGCCGATACCATTTCGCGCGGGCCTTCAAGCAAGCCGTAGGACAATCGCCACATCGTTACGTCAGCACCAGACGTCTTGAACTCGCGAAAACCTTGTTAATGCGGGGTGATCGACCCCTGGTCGACATTGCGCTGGCGCTTAGCTTTTCCAGCCAAGCCAACTTTACGCGCGCATTCAGGCAGGCGACCGGTATGGCACCCGGCCAATATCGTCAGGAGTCTTTTGGATCGCGACAACGTGACTCGTCTTGGGCTGATATCGAACAGACCTTTCCGGTTCTGGCATGAATCGAGGTCGCGCTCTCCTCAATAAGGATCGCTCTGGCGCTGCCTGAGCCGAGCAACAAGCTGCCGGTCGACCAGTATTGCAGCGTCGACGGGCTGTAATAGGATCGCATGCCCTCGCCCCAGGCCTGCAGCCGGATCGAGCCGTCGCGGTTGTTCAGGGCGGTCGATGCTTGCAGCGCACCGTTCTGGACGATGCTGCGCGCCATCAAGGTGATGTTTCCGTGGTTGGCCTCAACGAGCTTTTTCTGAATGCTTTTCCAACCACGCGTTTCTCCAGAGCGAGCCAATTCTACGGCGGCCTGATAGATTTCCAGATCCCCTCGGCGCATCTTACAACACTCGTAACCAGCGCGAATACCTCCCGATCATCCCCGTCTTCTCCGCAAAGCTGTCCTGCGGCTCTCTCTTCCACAATCATCCTCCGCGCCATGTGATGCGGACGCTATTCGCTGCGGAGGTCTCGCCCACGGACCGGGCTGCGCAATCCGCTCGGCGGTATACGGACGCAATGACAACGCTTGGCCTCGAACATTGCGTCATCGCCGGCCGCAGTGCTCAGGGTTGCGCACGTGCTGGGCTGCACCCGGTGCTATACTAGGCGATGCCCGACGATGGTGACCCGGTGGATGCCCTTCACGCCTGGCTTCCTGAAGCGCCGCTCCGACGTATCCTCGTCGACAATCCGAAGGCGCTTTACGGGTTCAGCTGACGCTTCCCGAAGAACGAAAATAGCTTGCCGGATCGTCAGGAGCGAACCGTGTCGAGTCAAGGTGGCTAATTGGCTGCTTTGCACAAGGACTGGAAATTGTCATTCATCATGGTGTGTGGCAGACTAGGTGTTAAACCTCGGTATGACCAACCGGGTGGACTATTGTCATAGGGCCTTTCTCAGCCCGAGTTGGGGAGCCGCTCGACGGTGGAGCGCGGCAGGTGCACCCTTTTAATCTGCTCACAGATGGGAGTGCCAACCAGGTCTTGTTGGAGGATGGCGAACGCGTCTTCTACAGGGTCGGTAGCCACGCCAACGCAGACGGCTCCGTGCTAACCGTGCTGCCTGCTGCAGAGCATCCCACACCTGCCACCCTGGATCGTCTTGCTCACGAATATGGACTGAAGCAGGAGCTGGACGGGGCGTGGGCGGTGCGTCCACTCGAGTTGATTCGTGAGGGCGGCCGGACCATGCTGGTGCTCGAGGATCCCGGCGGCGAGCCGCTCGAGCGATTGCTCGGCCTGCCTTTCGAGATGGACCTCTTCCTGCGCTTGGCAATCGACATCAGCGTGGCTATCGGCAGGCTTCATCGGCGAGGCCTGCTGCACAAGGATATAAAACCCGCCAATATCATGGTGAACTGCGCGGACAGGCAGGTGCGTCTTACTGGGTTCGGGATCGCATCACGCGTGCCGCGTGAGCGACAGGCGCCCGAGCCGCCGGAAACTATCGCCGGTACACTCGCTTACATGGCGCCCGAACAAACCGGACGGATGAATCGTTCGATCGATTCCCGCAGCGACCTCTACGCGCTCGGCGTCACGTTTTACCAGATGCTCACGAGCTCCCTGCCGTTCACCGCGGCCGATCCCATGGAGTGGGTGCACTGCCACATTGCGCGGCGTCCGGTGCCGCCGGGTGAGCGGCGAGAGGATTTGCCCCGTGCCATCTCGGCAATCGTCATGAAGCTGATCACCAAGACGCCCGAGGAACGCTATCAGACCGCGGCCGGCCTGGAGAGCGATCTCCGGCGCTGCCTTGCCGGATGGGAGGCACAGCGCCGGATCGACGACTTTCCGCTCGGCGAACACGACCGGCCGAATCGGCTTTTGATTCCCGAGAAGCTGTATGGGCGAGAGCGCGAGGTCGAAACCCTGCTCGCAGCCTTCGATCGCATCGTCAACCATGCGACGCCGGAGCTTGTGCTTGTCTCCGGTCATTCGGGCATCGGGAAGACCTCGGTCGTCAACGAACTGCACAAGGCGCTGGTGCCGCCGCGCGGGCTATTCGCCTCCGGCAAGTTCGACCAGTACAAGCGCGACATCCCCTATGCCACGCTGGTACAGGCTTTTCAGAGCCTGGTCCGGCCTCTGCTCAGCAAGAGCGAGGCCGAGTTGACTAGCTGGCGCCACGCCCTTCTGGAGGCGCTGGGCCCGAACGGGCGGCTCCTGACCGACCTCATCCCCGAACTCACGCTCATTATCGGGGACCAGCCCCCGGCGCCTGAGCTTCCGCCACAGCAGGCACAAAGCCGCTTTCAGCTGATGTTCCAGCGGTTCATCGGCGTATTCGCGCAGCCCGGACATCCGCTGGCCCTCTTCCTGGATGATTTGCAATGGCTCGACGCGGCGACGCTCGATCTGCTGGATGACCTGTTGACGCGGTCGGATCTGCAGCACCTCATGCTGATCGGTGCCTATCGCGACAACGAAGTCAGTGCGACGCATCCGCTCATGCGTAAGCTCGACGCCATCAAGGCCGCTAGCGGAAAGATTACAGAGATCAGGCTGGCGCCACTCGCTCGGGAGCATCTCGGGCAGTTGATTGCGGACGCTCTTCGCTGCGACGCGGAGCGCGTCGTCCCGCTTGCGGAGCTGGCGCATGAGAAGACCGGCGGCAATCCGTTTTTCGCCTTGCAGTTCCTGTCGTCGCTCGCCGAAGAATCCTTGATCACCTTCGACCATGACGGCGCCTGCTGGTCCTGGGATCTCGACCGTATTCGTACCAAGGGATACACCGATAACGTCGTTGACCTTATGGTCGGGAAGCTCATCCGCCTGTCGGCCGACGCGCAGAATGCGTTGCAGCAGCTGGCTTGCCTTGGAAACACTGCCGAGATCGCAACACTTTCGGTGGTCCTCGGGACTACGAAGGAGCAAGTGGACACGGCTTTGTGGCCCGCCCGCCGTCAGGAGTTGGTCGAACGCATGGCGGGCACCTACCGGTTCGTCCACGATCGCGTTCAGGAGGCCGCCTATTCGATGATTCCGAAGCAGCCGCGCGTCGAGGCACACCTCCGAATAGGCAGACTGCTAGCGGCGCACACACCTCCCGAAAAGCGGGAGGAGACAATCTTTGACATCGTAAATCAGCTCAACCGCGGCGCGAGCTTGATCACGTCCAGCGCGGAGCGCGAGCAGCTCGCCGAGTTCAATCTGCTCGCGGGTCAGCGCGCCAAGGCTTCGACCGCGTACGTTTCGGCGCTGAGCTATCTCACCACCGGTGTGGCGTTGTTGCCGGAAGATGGCTGGCAGCGCCGGCGAGAGCTCGCCCTCGCGCTGGAGCTGAATCGGGCCGAATGCGAGTTCCTCACCGGCGCGCTCGCGGAAGCGGAGCAACGCTTGGAAGCGCTTTCAGCCCGCACCACAAATGTGGTCGAACGGGCGACCGTCGCGCGCTTGCGCGTGGAATTGTATGTGGCCCTCGATCGGAGCGACCGCGCGGTCGCCATTGGTCTCGAATTCCTCCGGCCCCTGGGCATCGAGTGGTCGCCGCATCCGACAGCGGAGGAAGCGCGCCGCGAATACCAGCGAATCTGGTCAACTCTCGGGGACCGTCCAATCGAAAACGTCGTCGCTTCGCCTCCCATGACCGACCCCGGCTGGCGCGCGACGATGGACGTACTCACCGCGGTCGTGTCGCCAGCCTTGTTCACCGACGAGAATCTGGTCTGTCTCGTCCTCTGTCGGATGGCGAACCTCAGCTTGGAGCACGGCATCAGCGACGCAGGGTGCTTCGCTTACGTCTGGCTCGGCAATCTCATCGGACCGCATTTCGGCGCCTACCGGGAAGGGTTTCGCTTCGCCAAGCTCGGCCTTGACCTAACGGAGCAGCGCGGGCTGCGTCGCTTCGAGGCACGCGTTTACCTGGTCTTCGGGGGCCGCGTTATTCCCTGGACGCAGCCCATCCGTGCCGGCCAAAGCTTGTTGCGGCGCGCCTTCGTTTCGGCTAACGCGCTTGGCGATCTGACGTTTGCAGCATATAGCTGTGATAACCTCATTGCACACCTGCTTGCGACCGGAGACGAGCTCGGCGACGTGCAACGCGAAGCCGAGAACGGCCTCGAGTTTGCACAAAAGGCGCGATTCGGCCTGGTCGTTGACATTATCAAGACGCAGCTTCAGCTCATTCGGACACTCCGTGGTCTAACGCCGACATTCGGTTCATTTGACGAAGAGGTGTTCGATGAACGCCTCTTCGAACACCATTTGGCAAGTAACCGAGCTTTGGCGTTGGCCGAGGTCTGGTACTGGATCCGCAAGATGCAGGCGCGCTTCTTCTCGTGTGATTACGCGTCCGCGATCGCAGCGGCAGCGAACGCCGAACCGCTGCTCTACACGACGCCGTTCTTCGAGTTGGCGGAATACCATCTGTATGCCGCGTTGGCACGGGCTGCGCTCTGTGATGCGGCAGGCGCCGCGGAACGCGCCCAGCACCTGGAGGCCCTGGCTACCCATTATCGTCAGCTCCAGGCCTGGTCGGAGAACTGCCCCGAAAATTTCGAGAATCGCGCCGCACTCGTTGGCGCGGAGATTGCCCGGATTGAAGACCGCACACTCGACGCCATGAACCTTTACGAACAAGCCATCCGTTCGGCGCAAGCAAACGGCTTTGTTCATAACGAGGCAGTCGCCAGTGAGCTTGCGGCACGCTTCTATGCCGCCCGTGGCTTCGAGTTTGCAGGGCGCGGGTATCTGCGAAACGCTCGTCACTGCTATCTCCGCTGGGGAGCTGACGGCAAGGTGCGGCAGCTCGACACGATCCATCCGCGCCTCAGAA
Organism: Nitrobacteraceae bacterium AZCC 2146; assembly: GCA_036924855.1. Lineage (NCBI taxonomy): Bacteria > Pseudomonadati > Pseudomonadota > Alphaproteobacteria > Hyphomicrobiales > Nitrobacteraceae > Nitrobacteraceae bacterium AZCC 2146. The sequence goes on along the minus strand of JBAGRP010000001.1, from coordinate 5,943,416 downwards.
CGGAAGAGCCTGCGCCCGCTTCGACGAGCACGATTACGGCGCCCGTTGGGCACCTCGACCTCGCGACCGTGATCAAGGTGTCGCAAGCCGTCTCGGGCGAGATCGTCCTGGAAAAACTACTCGACACGCTCATGCGCACGGCGATGGCGCAGGCGGGTGCCGAGCGAGTTCTGTTAATTCTTGCCCGAGGGGCTGCGCAGCGGATCGCCGCGGAAGCCACGACCAGCGGCGATACGGTGACCGTGGACCTGCGCGACGAGGCCGTGTCCGAGACCGTGCTGCCGGAGTCGGTGCTCCATTATGTCCTGCGCACCCGCGAGAGCGTCATTCTCGACGATGCCGCGGCCCAGTCCCCGTTTTCCGCGGATTCCTACATCCGTCAACGCCAAGCCCGTTCAGTTCTCTGCCTGCCGTTGCTCAACCAGGCCAAGCTCATCGGGGTGCTGTACCTCGAGAACAACCTGGCCCCCTGTGTCTTCGCCCCCGCCCGGCTCGCGGTCCTCAAGCTGCTCGCCTCGCAGGCGGCGATCTCGCTGGAGAATACCCGCCTATACCGCGATCTCGCAGAACGCGAAGCGAAGGTCCGGCGCCTGGTCGAGGCTAACATTATCGGCATCTTCATTTTCGATCTCGAAGGTCGCATTGTCGAGGCTAATGACGCATTCTTGCAGATGGTGGGATACGACCGTGACGATCTCGTCGCGGGTCGCGTCCGCTGGACGGACCTGACGCCACCGGAATGGCGCGACCGCCTTGCGCGGGCAGCGATCGAGCTAAAGAGGACCGGAACGGTCCAACCGTACGAGAGGGAGTATTTCCGCAAGGACGGCAGCCGAGTGCCGGTGCTGATCGGCTCGGCCGCGTTTGACGAACAACGAGACCAGGGCGTCGCTTTCGTACTCGATCTGACCGAGCGCAAGCGGGCGGAAGCAGAGGCGCGAGAAAGTGAACACAAATACCGCGAGATGCAGACGGAGCTGGCGCACGCCAACCGCGTCGCCACCATTGGTCAACTCACGGCTTCAATTGCCCACGAAGTGATACAGCCGATTTGCGCGACCGTTACCAATGCTCAAGCTGCTTTGCACTTCCTGCGCGCGCAAGTACTAGATTTAAACGAATTGCGAGATATCCTCACTCATATCCTGAGGGACGGGAAACGCGCGGGCGATATCATTAGTCGGATCCGGGACCTTTTGAAAAAGGCACCACCCAGGAAGGAGCTCTTGAACCTAAATGAGGCAGTCCGCGAGGTGCTTGAACTCGCCCGCGGCGAAACGAGGAAGAATGGCATCTCGGTGCAGACGGATCTGGCCGACGGTATAGAACTGTTGGAAGGCGATCGGGTGCAACTCCAACAGGTGATACTGAATCTCGTGATGAATGCAGTCGAAGCTATGAACGCCACTAGCGAGGGCGCGAGAGAGTTGCTCATCAGCACCCGCAAAACCGAGCCTGACGTCGTTCTCGTCGCGGTGCGCGATTCGGGACCAGGACTGACGCCAGCGACTCTCGATCAGCTTTTTGACGCCTTCTACACAACGAAGCCCGGCGGTCTAGGGCTGGGACTGTCGATTTGTCGCTCGATCATCGAAACGCATGGGGGGCGATTGTCTGCAAAGGCCAATGTGCCTCGCGGCGCGATTTTTGAGTTCAGCCTTCCCAGCCGCCCAGACGTTGCCGACCAACCAATCGTCGTTAGCGTGGCCTAGAATCCCTGCGCGGCGATGGATATCCGCCAATCCAGCACATCGCGATCACGCCAACTGACGGCTGCAGATGCGTACGCAGATGCTCAGGGCGGCCGGACTTGGTGTCACATTTGCGCGCAAAATAAACATTATTGCATTCGGGAGTAGATTCCTTTTGAAAACGATGCGTTCGGCCTCGGTCGCCGACGGCTGCGCCATCACTCGAGATCGCTTCGATGTTGATGAAAGCGGCACCTGCTTAATATGTGCAACTGATCTTGAGACTGCCGCGCCAAGCCGGCGCTACGGACAGGCATGTAACTTGCTCATCAGATCATGTAGGCTACTCACTTTCAGCGTAAGCCGCCGAGCGAGCCAATGCTTTGGCCGCATCAACATGCGACGCTTGCTCCGCTCGCGGCTGGTAGTCGTCGGCAAGGGCCTTAAGCTGACCCGCAATCGCTCGGTCGGTCATGGGTCGTACGGCACGGGGCAAAGTCTGTGCTGTTTCTAAATATTCCTTGCCTCGTCGCGCGATCTAGAATGTCATAAAACCCTCATGCGGCTGTTGGGCAGCTGGTCGAAGGTAATTTGGAGCTAGCCCAGCTAATTGGGGTCACTTTCCCGGCGAGTTTTGAAGCGATCAACGCACTTCTTCGAGCAAAGGGAAGTTCGCCACGAGTAGCACCGGATATTCTGCCCCTCGATCAACAGTCGCATGCGACGTGTTGGGACGAATTGTCGAAACCAACCACGATTTGCAAAATTTGCGTAATTTCCGTCCTCGAGATTCGAGTTTGAGGTTGCGTGAAAGCGATCCAAAACAAGCCGCGAGGTCGAAAAAGATCGACATAGCTCCGGAGCCGGCCCGAGCCGAACACGGAGACACCGAGCGTCATCTTGCACACCCTAGGCGAGCAGGCGTGGATCGACGACAGGCTGCTCCAATACCCATTCTGCTTATGCCGACCGGACCGCCGGCCGCGCCGCGTCGTGTTTCTTCACATAACCTGTGCCGATTGACGTTTTCCGAAATCGCGATTTCGTGTTACTCTCAGGCTTTCAGCCCTAGAAGGCCTCGCCTAGCGCATGCGGGCCCGGAAGTTCCGAAATGGAAACGGGGCCTCCCACACCATGGTGTTCGTCAGCGCCGCGCTCCAAATTCTCGCAAGTGAAGTTAGGAAGGATTCCCTTCCAACCCCAGCCGCTGCATTGCCAGCCATCGAAGTCCTGCGGCTGCCCGCGCATGTAAACCATGCTGTTGATCGAGCATGTACCGCCAAGCACTTTTCCACGCCGCTGGAATAGTCATCGATTGCTTAAGTGCGGTTCCGACTCGCTACGCAGGTTGCGGGCGCGCTCGCGTATCCGACGAGTGGCGCCGTATGATATTGATGAGCATCTGCATCACAATTGCGAGGATCAGCAATGCGCCTATGGCCAAGCTCTGCAGCCAGTACGGAGCTCCCAGGCTCGCCGCTCCTCCCACCAGAAAGCGTAACGTGAGAAGGCCAATGAAAATGCCGAAAACGCTGCCGCGGCCGCCTTCGAGCGCGACACCCCCCATCAGACAGGCAGTAACGACTGACAGAAGCAAAGTGTCAAATCCCAGAGGTGTCGCACTGCCGAGGTGAACGGACGACAGGGCGCCGCCGAGCCCGGCCAGAGCGCCCGAGACGGCGAAGGCGATGACCAACGGTTTGATAGTGGACACGCCCGCTGCTCTCGCTTCTGCTCTTCCGCCACCGATTGCATAGATCTCGCGGCCCCAAACAGTATAGTTCAGAAACAGAAAGCCCAGAGCAAAGATCGAGAACATTGTAACGCTCATCGGCGAAAGCACGCGGAGGATGCGCGCGGCCAAAAAGTCGGTCTCGCCGAGTCTCGGAACAGGAATAATAACGCTGTTTTGGTTACTAATGATCAGCGCGAAGCCACGCAAGCAAATAAGAGTTCCGATGGTGAAGGCCAGTGAGTTGATACCGGTCACGGCGATCACCAGACCCTGAAGGCCTCCGAAGATTGCCGCCGCGAGGATGGCGATCAATACCGCCGGCACAACGTTCATGCCCGCAATAATCATGTTAACCGTGAGAACCCCGACCACCGCCGCCAGTGACCCGACGGAGAGATCAAACTCGCCGGCCAACATCGTGATCCCCACGCCGACAGCCACGACACCGATGAGCACCGCGCCATCCAGCAGTGCGGCGACCCCGCTGACTGTGCTATAGGATGGTAACATGATCGCGAAGACCCCATACACCGCCGCCATAAAGGCAATGCGCATCCCAAGATCGGTTACGATGTCGCACCGGTTCACACGCGCCTCCGCTGGATGATATGAAAACCCAGGGTAGCTGCGGCGACGAGGCAACCAACCACAAGCATCCGCTGACCGCTGGTGAAGCTGTGCAACAACATGTAATTCTGAAGAAGAGCGATAAAGATCGCACCGAGGGCCGCCTGCAGTGGAGTGCCCTGCCCGCCGCGCAGTGAAATGCCGCCGACCAGCACGGCAGCAATCACGTCAACGTTGAGGCCGTCAAAGAGATTCGCGACCGCAAGGCCGAACTGCGACGCTGCTGAAATCCCTGCCATGCCACAACACAATCCGAACAGGGTCAGCGCTACGAGCGACGCCTGGCCAACCTGAAACCCTGTCGCCATCGCCGCCTCCCGATTGGCTCCTATGAGCAGAAGCTGGCGCCCGAACCGGGTCCGTTGCAAAACAAACCAGGCCACAATCGTCAGGATTACAAAAACCCAACTTTGCGTCGGAATACCGAGCGGCCGTCCAGTACCCAACCATTGGGCAGTATCAGTTTCCAAGAGAATGTTCTTGTTGTTGCTGACGAGCGACGCCATCCCCCGGAACAACGCACCGAAAGCCAGAGTCGTGATAATCGGATCGGCCCCTCTAGCGATGATCGCGCCTTGAATGCCGCCCGCAGAGCCTGCAAACACTAATGTTAGAACCAAGCCAGCGGCGAGGTCGTAATGCGCCCGCATGAGCCAGGCAAATACACAAGCTGAGAGGACCGCCAGTTCTTCCGCCGAGAGGGCGAATAGATTGCCGGAAATCGTGATATAAGACATGCCGAGCGCGACAATTCCGGTGATCGAGGCGGCGCGGATAACGATAAGAAGGTTGTCCAATGTCAGAAAACCGGGTGTCGTTGCGCCTCCAATCAAAACCAGAAGCCCGATAGCGGCTGTGCCCAGAATAATGGTGCGGCGCCGCTTGCCTGCAGAAAAACCCCGGTATATCTGCGGAAGACTCGCCATGATGGTCTTCGACATCATGCCGCTTCCCCGACAGACGAGGTTTCTGGGTGCGTAATATCCCGCAACAGGGTTTCGGGCTTGATGCTGTCAGCCGGCGCCACGCGCACGAGGCGGCCGCGGAAGAACGTTGCGATCGTGTCAGAAAGGCCTAGAATCTCTTGGTTGTCGAACGAGGCAAACACGATGGCTAACCCCTGGTTGGCCAATGTGCGCAAATGTCGATAAATTTCGGCGCGGGCGCCGACGTCCACGCCACGCGTCGGCTCCTCCACCAGCAGGATGCACGGCTCGATGCCCAACCATTTGCCGAGCGCCACTTTCTGCTGGTTGCCGCCCGACAGCTGGCCTGCCTGGCTACCGAGACGTCCCCTATCGATTTCGAAGAATGCTGCCAATCGTCCCGCCAGTTCGGTCTCGCGCCGTGCACTGATGAGGCCGCCGACGGTGACACGGTCGATAGCCGGCGCGCTGAGATTTTCAGCGATGCGCCGTACCGCGAAAATTCCATCGCGCTTGCGATCATCGGAACAATAAGCGATACCCTTGTTCATCGCGTCACGCAGGCTGCGGGGGGAGAAAGCATCACCGCTTAGATGGATCGTGCCGCTATATTGCGGCGCAGCGCCAGCGACCGCGCGGACGACCGCATTGGCCCCGCTCCCCCAATGGCCAGCGAGGCCAAGGATTTCGCCTTTACGAAGCTTGAGCGAAATCGGTGTCGTCAGTCCGGGCGCCAGGAGATTCTCAATCTCGAGCACAACTTCGCTTGGCGAAGCGCCGCGCGTCGGGAACATCTGCTCGAGGCGACGGCCCAGCAAGCGCTCGATGAGAACATCGATGTCTAGATGCTGAACATCGACTGGCTCGAAACTTTGTCCGTTGCGGAAGATAGTCACGCGATCCGCGAGCTCGAAGACTTCGCCCAGCCGGTGCGTAACATAGATGATTGACCGCCCCTCGCGTGCCAGAGCTTTGACGACGGCCTTGACCTTCTCGCTCTCAACGTCGGAAAGCGCGGCGGTCGGCTCATCGAGTATCAAGATTCGGGCATTACGAGATAGGAGCCTTGCGATTTCGACCAGCTGCCGTTGCGCGATGGACAGCTGGTCAACCGGCGTTGTCGAATCAATGTCACTCAGGCCGACCGCCTCCAGGTAAGGCTTCACTCGGTCGCGCAGCTTTCTGGTCGTCCATATCGGCGACTTGCTATCGCCCCCGAGACAAATGTTTTCGGCGACGGACAAAGCGCCAATGGTGCTTAGTTCCTGGGTTACATAGGCGATTCCCGCATGCAACGATTGAAGTGGCGAACGAAACCGTACCGGTTGGCCGTCGATCGAAACCGTTCCGCTATCCGGTCTTTCCAAACCGGCAAGTAGCTTGACGAGCGTGCTCTTGCCGGCGCCGTTTTCGCCCACCAGCGCCATGACCTCGCCCTTTCTAAGCGAAAAGTCGACCCTTTGAAGCGCGGTCACCGAGCCATAGCGTTTTTCGATGCCTACCATCGAAAGGATCGTATTCCCGTTGCTCATTTTGGTTCCAAAGACGGCGAATCCAACCCAGCCGGGCGGCCGACCGGGGGCATCGCTCAGTAGTTGCAGAGTTCTTTAAAACTCCAACCCCAAAGCTTGAACGTATCGATCGCGGCCTTGTCATTGGCCAAGGCCGGATTCGGGATGAAGTTGTAGCGGGAGGGCGCCCCTTCGTCAGATGGCTGTTTATCCGGATCGGCTGTCAGATAGAGCTTGCCTTCCTTCACTTGCTTCGTCTCAAGGTATTTGTGCAGAGTTTGGACCGATTGCCATCCCTCGAGGAACGCCGCCTGCACGCCAGTACCGACAATGTTTTTGTTCAGAAGGTCGCTCTCATCGCCGTGGCAAGTGCCACCGACAACAAGCACGTCCCTGCCCGGCGTTTTCCCGGTTTCCTTCAAAGCCTGAACCACGCCGCTCGCGAGGCTGTCATTCTCCGTATAAACCCAAGTTATGTCATTCTTCTTCGGCGGAATAATCTGCGAACCGATCCTATAGCCTTCTTGTGACATGAAGCCTGCCGGCTCTTCCTGGATAACTTCCAGCTTTCCAGCAACAGTGTCTCGGAAGGACTTGGCTCGGTCCGCACCCGCCGAATAGCCGGCCGGGAAGGTGATGATCATACCCTTACCGCATTTAACGCTCGTCGCCTTAGCGCAAGCATCGAGCAGCATTTGCGCAGCGACACGGCCGTTAAGGAAGTCGTCCACCCCCGCATACGCCGTCCAAAACGCGTCCGTGCCTTCGATGGGATATTGGTTGGTGAAGATCACCGGCTTTCCCGTTTTCGACAACGCGCGAAGAGAGCCGATTCCTGCGGCATTCACATAAGGCCACCAAATGTAGCCTGAGACGTCTTCGTCGGAAGCGAGCTGCTGCCGAACCTGACTGTCTTGTTCAGCCTGATCGCGGCTGCTCTCGATAATCCTAATGTCGTAACCTAGCGCCTTCGCCTTGGTGCGAGCACCTACCTGCCACTGGGCGAGATAGTTGTCAGTGCCAGGCGGCATGAACACAATGATCGGCGGCTTGCCTGCCGCCAAACCGAGCGTCACCGTTACAAGGACACCGGCCGCTACCGTCGTTAGGGATAGAAGCTTCCGTCTAACGGAAGTTACGCTAAGCCATTTGAACATTGGACGCCTCCCACTGTGGGATATCGTCATATTTCTAGGTGTTTAGTCCCGGCATTTTCTGGAGCGGATTGAGTTTGAATCGTTCTGGTTGGGAAGTCCAGCATTTGCAGAGCTGGTCGGCCGCGTAGCGCCCCTGAGATGCGAACCTTTCCCGCCGCCCCTCACAGGAGTCCGCCTCCGCCGGACGGGGGTACGAACTTGAACGACGGCCACCATGCCGTTGCAACGGAGCGGCTCGGCGCACTTCGGAGGATGTCCCGGCGCCGTCATCTCAGCACCTCGTTGAGAATCTGCGCCAAGGGCGCCTGCTTTCGCCAGCTGTTGCCGCGTCGTCAGATCCTGACTTTTCAGATAGGATTCGCGGTCCGCAAAGGTCACGATCCAGTGCCGGGGTCGGTCCTGTTTGAAGGTGGCCGGAATTCCTCCCCCATATCTGCGGGCAACGGCGTCCCACTCGCTGTGCATATCCCGCAAAACGTCGATCGCCGCTCCGATGGCGTTGACGAGATCATGCGCATTCGTGACACTCCACTTCGGTTCGGTCTGCGTCAACGCCAACGGCGCCCAGGTTGATCCGGACAAGGCGGGGCGCCATCGATCCCGACACCGAGAACGCCGGCGGCAATTTCATCAGTCAGGGCGTCAACCTGCAGATGGCTGGCCACGTTTCGAGCGGTCCCGCAATCCGCGTCGTCGCACGCCTGATACCAGGTCGATGGATACTGTGTTGTGAAATGCGTCGGCGACCTTGGTCGCATCGAACTTGTCGCGATGCCGATATTATTTCGCGCGTGACGCGACAGCCCTCCGCAGCCCGCAGGACGTCCGCCGGACTTGCGTTCGGCGCGGTGATCCGACTCACCACCGGGCCGATGATTTCGTCGAGCACCGGCGGCATGTGCGGGACCGCCATCTCATTGCCGATGGCATGGACCTCGAAGACGTCGCCGCTCAGCGAGTAACCTTCTCCTTGAACGCGAACATCCCGAAGATCTTGTCGCCGGCAGCGGAGCGCGCGATCAGATCGCGAGTGACGAGCTTGGCGACGTTTGCGCCCTCGCAGCGGCAGCGCAAGATCATCCACGTCGACACGCCTCCGCAGGCATCTCCTACAACAAGTTCCTGGCCAAGCTCGCGTCCGACCACCGCAAGCCCAATGGCCAATACGTCATCCCTCCGGAGACAGGACCCGCGTCGTGGAGACCCTGCCCGTCGGCAGATTCCACGGCATCGGCCCGGCCACCGCCGCCCGGTTCAACGCCCCAGCCTGCCTTTCGCGATTGCCGGCTGGCCGAGGACACGCTCTCCTATCGTTAATGGGATGCGACGGCTGGCACCTGATCTCCTCTCCAACAGAAAGCCAAGAACCGCCAGCGCAACTGCGACAAGAACAACAATCCGTGCCCAGTTCACTAGTTGCTCGTAACCGTCCACCATGCTTGTTGGATTAATCAGATCTCAACTCCTTCTTTGCACCGCTCAAACTGCGGCGGCGTCCGGGACGCTTACGAGCGGCGGCAGTGCGGGAATTACAGTGGAAAGGATTTGTGCACGCCTGGCGTTCGAACGATTTGTACTCATCGAGGCGCCTTTCAACTTATGTCCGAGCATGGTAGCGAATACTGCAGACAGGTGAGGAGCTTTAATGTCCTATGCCGCGAGGATCGCGCACTGCGAAAACGTCGTACCGGGATGCTCATCGCTATCGCCCTTGATCTCTGGAGCGAGCGTAACCTGCGCCGTGTGATTTTGGGCAAGATCGGCCCAAGGCATGTCTTTGTAATTAAAGCCGCGCGCGAGCGTGGGCTTGACGACCATGAAGTAGGGCGAAATATCGAAATCGCGTGGCGCATAAAAAGATGAGTGGCGGACCTCGGCAACTTCGCGCCGCCCTGTCTGGCCCTCGACGCGCTTGATCTCGGGCAGGATCGGATAACGCACGGCGTCGAAAGCTTGCGCAATCAGCGAAGAACAGATGCTGCGGCTGGCATCGCCGGAGCCGAGCGTGATCATTCGGCGGCGCCGACGCTGCGCCGCCGGACCTGGAAATAGATACCGCATCAGGTCGATGACGTTCTTGAAGTCGTAACCGAGACCAATGCGTTCGGAAGCGTAGCGGCAGACCGTCTCGCAGTCCGCTTGAGTGAGGCCGACCGGCCGGCAGATGCGGGTTCGACAATGCAGATATTTCGACAACGGCGCCGACACGACTCCTTCTTCGACATTGGCTTCGATCAGGACATGGGGTTCGGCCTCGGTTTCTGGGCCGACCATCGGCCCGACGTACAACGCCGAATGCGACCAAGCCGACTGAGTGAGGTATTTGATACTGCCGGAGATACGGCCTTTGCCCTCGACCAGCAAAACATCGCCAGGTCGAAGGGTCTCGCGTAACGCCGTCATATCATTTGGAGCGAACGGCTCACAGTTGGCTGGCTGCTGCAGCCGAGCCATCAAGCGTCCGACATTGTCGAACAACGAGCCCATGTCGTCCTCACCTTTTGGTATTTCCCTTATGGCAGCGCGAGGCGGCTCACGTGCCGTCCACTACCAAGTTCCTCACCAAGCGTAATCGTAAGAGGTGGACCGGACCACTGAACAAAGGTCTATCCATATTGGCCTTTTGTAGAGGAGGACATACCTAAGTTTGACTGGCCGCCCAGGCGGCCATAGGAGTGATGGGAACGGCGCACCTCGTTCAGCCGGCGACGTCCCTATCGTTGATCGCGCTCCAAAAAAAAATCTTAGCCGGTGATGAAAGATCAATCTCTGCGGAGCAATCCAGGGTCGAACGATGACTCCTCCTCAACGCTGGGCATCCTCGTCGGCATCTGCCACGATTGAGACATGCCGGCGAACTCGGACTATGTCTGCTTATCGAGGTTGGGCGGAGTGGCCGACAGACCGCCAAAACGGCGCTTTTGACCCCCCTTGTGGAAGTGGTCGGCTTTAAGGGCGAGCGCCATAAACCTTCGTATCGTTCCGCAACCCGTTTAGATACCCGACGTTTACCTACGTCCAATTGAGCCGCCGGTCGCTATGATCTTAGCTAGGGGCGCGGTAGCGCCCCTCGCGCTATCGCTGCCCTCCTTGGGCGTTTCCTCCCTAGACTTGGGCCGCTTGCGCCAACGCAGGCGGCCTTTCTTTTTGTGTATGCCGTCACGTCCGCAACAATTCCGCGCCAGCACAGATTCCAATCCACAACCCGGCTGTGGGGGCCTGCTCCTGCCACTGCGGCAAGCAAAGGGAAGACGTGAGCGAGGAGGAAATGATCCGGCGGTGCCTCGTCGACCTCGAACGGATGCGCAGGCTGCCTTGAAGACTTCCTGAAGCAGGGCGCGAATGATCGAGTAGGAACCTACGAGTCCGTTCGTGGCGGTCTTGGCCTTCACATCGAAGGCCACCAGGCGGGCCATTTGCAGAACGCAGGTCCCACGGCGTTTAGTCGATCTGAACGCAAGACGTCCTGTCCCGATATTCTTGTTTGGGCACGAGAGTCAGCGGGACTGTTCTCTTGAGGAGGCAGCAGACCGCCTTGGCATCACGTCAAGCGAGCGATCCTCTGCGGTCGAAAAGCTGGAGGAGATCGAAACTGGATCGAAATTTCCGACTCGCAATCAGCTTATCGGAAACTCTCAGGTCTAACCTGGCGATAACGTCCAAACTATCGATGCTAGGAAGATAAAAACGCCGGCATTGCTCGGCCTGTTCTTTCAAGCCTGAAACGAAAAACGCCGGGTTGGCGTTGGACCGAACGTGGGGTTCTGGGATAGGATCTACGCGGTGAGCCCGCTGAAGATTGCTTTCGCCTCTTTTCGTCATGACGAGCGGAGGCTTACTTATTTTGATAGGTGCGCGAGGGAGACTGGCGTGTTGATCGTCTTTTTGCGGGGCAACTATCGTACTGGCTCGCTACCGCAGCACCATCCTGGACCACGCAGCGCTCCCCAGAATACTAAGTTACTTTTGCACGGCCCGCATTTTTCCCGATGAGAGGGATTGGACAGGGGCTCGGAATCGCCATCAGAGAGCCTGTAGGTCCTGGCTCCCGGGACGATGAGGTAGTCTCAAACTCTAATGCGGTTCGTCGCTATTGGGCGTTTATCAGCTACAGTCACCATGACGCGAGCTGGGGCCGCTGGCTTCACACGGCTCTCGAATCGTACCGCATTCCGAGCGGGCTTGTCGGCCGCAATTCGGGTGAGTTCACGATCCCGCGGCGACTGTTTCCGATTTATCGCGATCGCAAGGAGCTACCTAGTGCGGGTAGCCTCAACAGCAAGATTCGCGATGCGCTAAATGTGTCGTCGGCGTTGGTGGTGATTTGCTCACCGTATTCAGCGCTTTCACTATGGGTAAATGAGGAAATCCGCATCTTTAAATCACTGGGAAAAGCCAACCGGATATTCCCCGTGATTGTCGATGGTGAGCCGAACGCTTTCGATCATCCAGAATTATCGCTACCTGAATGCTTCGCGCCTGCGCTGCGGTACGAGATCAACCCCGATGGAAGCGTCAGCGACCGCCGCAACGATCCGATTGCGGCTGATGCACGTCCGGGCAAAGATGGTCGTTCAAATGCACTCCTGAAGGTGATCGCCGGGATCCTGCAAGTTGGATTTAACGATTTAGCACGAAGGGAACTCGCACAGAAACGAAAGCAACGCAACTTGCGGATCGGCGCGATAGCTGGCGTGCGGCTGGTCAATCGCACCACCCGACAGCTCTCCCTCACCGATGAAGGGGTTGCCTTCCACCTGCGCTGCACGCGCATCCTGAATGATATCGAGGAGGCTGAGGCCGAGGTGACTAAGGGGCGCGAGATCGCCGTCGGCCTTTTACGTATGAGCTCGACCTTCGCATTCGCGCGACGCGAGCTGGCGCCTCTTCTCCATGAGTTCGAGTCACAGCACTCAGGCTTGCGGATTCACCTCGACGCCAGCGACCGCATCGTCAATCTGGTGGACGAAGGCCTCGACATCGCGATCCGCTTCGGCGAACCGTCTGATTCAAGCCTGATCGCACGTACTGTGGCCCCGAACGCTTATGTGATGTGCGCGTCTCCGGCATATCTCGACCGCGGAGGCAGGCCAGGCGAGCTTGAAGACCTGCTGTCGCATGGGCGCTCGAAGGTGCAGGCATCGTCCTGAAGTCGATCTGGGACGTGTATGACGATATCCACCAGGGCCGACTGGAGATCGTTCTTCCGGGAATGCGGCCGCCTGCCTCACCGGTTCACGCTGTTTTCCCCCACTCGCGCCTTGCCGCTGCAAGGGTCCGGCTCGTGCTCGACTTCCTGACCAGACGGTTGCGGTCGCAATGGGAGGAGGGCATCGCGCCGCTCGTCTCTTAGCTCGACTTTGTACAAAATTCCTCGGGAATTTGGATTTGTTGATGGCGCAGATATGCCGCGTCCGGCCAGAATAGTGCGTTCGGCGCTCTCATTTGCCATCATCTGACCGGGGTGATTCAATTCGCCGCAGTCGCCTGCCTTGCCTCTTTCGTGTGATCGGATTCGAACCTATGGATGACCGATCACAATTATAATCGCGTCGGACCGGGCGATGCCGTTCCGCACATCCTTCGCCAATCGCTGTCGCCGTTTCGTTTCTGGTTCACTGCACCCAGTTGGGACCATTTGCTGGTTCTGGTGATGGGAGCAATCTTGTCTCCGGGCACGCGCCCACTTCTGTCGCAGCACGATGGCACCGCGCTCATCGAGACCCACGACGTGGAACGAGTTCTTGCCAATGTCGATACCGGCGAAGGCGATTGAACGGTTGAGAGCTTCGGCCATGGCGTGCTCCTTGTCTTTGGTGCCCCCGCACAAGCATCGCTTGCTGGTGGGGCGGGAGCACGGCCGGACCATCCCATTACCGGATGCTGGATGTTGGCCGCATCTTCGGTTTGGAGGGGCGTGAGAGCTATCGCGAACTGCGGCTGGAGCCGTTATACTGCCCTCACCGTCTAAGCCGAGGAACTGCTCCGATGAACGAGAGTATCCACGGAGAAACCGCATCTGAGCCGCAAGATCGCAGCTCGTGCGTGGCACATTCGATCGCAGTGCCCCCTGAAATTGTCCGAAAATGGCAAGAGTTTGTGAATCTCCTTGCCGAGATCATGCACGTGCCCTCTGCCTCGATAATGCGGGTCGATCCCCCCCACATCAAAGTTTTCGTCTCCAGCACGTCCAAAGGAAATCCTTGCGAACCGGGCGCTCTCGATACGGGACCGTATTGTGAGACCGTCATGAAGACCGGTCAGCCGCTGCTCGTCCCAGATGCTCTCGAGAACGAAGCATGGAAAGTGAACCCGCATGTCAGGCTGGGGATGATCTCTTACCTGGGCGTCCCGATCGCTTGGCCCGATGGCCGCTTATACGGGACGATTTGCGTTCGCGACAATAAAAGGAACGAATATAGCGGGGCTTATCTCAAGCTACTGCTGCACTTCCGCGACATGTTACAGGCTGACTTGAAGTCATTCGCAACATTGCACGGCCAGCTCGAACAGCACGAAGCAATGATCCGGCGCCTGGTCGACGCCAACATCATCGGGATCATCATCTGGAATCTCGAAGGTCGCATTCTTGAGGCAAATGACGCGTTTCTCCGCATGGGGGGATATGATCGAGAGGATCTTATCTCGGGCCGCCTGAACCGAACGGACCTGACGCCGCCGGAATGGCGCGAGCGCGACGCGCGGACCGATGCAGAGCTGAGGATGATCGGGGCAGTCCAACCATTCGAGAAGGAGTACTATCGGAAAGATGGGGGCCGCGTGCCCGTGTTGATCGGTTTGGCTGCGTTCGGCGAAGAACGAGACCAGGGCGTCGCATTCGTGCTCGATCTGACGGAGCGCAAGCGGGCCGAGGATGCGCTGCGCGAGAGAGAGGCTCAACTCGCCGAGGCGCGGCGCGAGCTACGGCAGATGATCGATACCATCCCAATCCCGGTGGCGAGCTATTCGGCAGACGCCCGGCGCGACTTCGTCAACGCCGCCTGGAAACAATACACGGGTCTTTCCGACGAGGCTGCGCTCGGCACGGAATGGGCCGTCGTGGCGCATCCCGACCACATCGCGATCGGTGAGAAAATGTGGCGTGACGCCGTTGCCACCGGCGAGCCGTGGCATACGGAGGAGCGCGTCCGGCGTGCCGACGGACAGTATCGCTGGTTCGCCATCGATCGTGTCGCTGCGCGCGACGAGAACGGCAAGATCATTAAGTGGTACGGGACCGCCTACGACATCGAGGATCGCAAGCGCGCCGAGGAACGCCTCCGCGTGCAGCACACGGTCGCGCAGATTTTGGCGGAAGCGGCCACGATCGAAGAAGCCACTCCGAGAATACTGTGGGCTATGGGCGAGTGTCTGGGATGGGACGTGGGCGCGCTCTGGCGCGTGGACCGGGAGGCCGAGGCGCTGCGTTGTGTCGAGCTTTGGCATAAAGCGTCGATAGAAGTCCCGGAATTTGAAAGAGTCAGCCGGGAGTTCACTTTCGTTCCGGGCTTGGGACTACCGGGCCGGGTGTGGTCCAGCCTTGAGCCCGAGTACGTTCCCGATGTCGTTCCTGATGAGAACTTTCCGCGCGGACCCATCGCGGAACGCGAAGGACTACACGCGGCCTTCGGCTTTCCCATCCTGCTCGGGGGCGAAGTCCTAGGCGTGATCGAGTTTTTCAGTCGCGAGATCAGGCAGCCCGATCAGGAGCTGCTAAACATGCTGGCTACCATCGGCAGCCAGATCGGTCAATTCATCGAGCGTAAGCGCGCCGAACAGGCCTTCCGCAAGGCGCAACTGGAACTCGCGCACGCCAACCGCGTCGCGATGATGGGCCAGTTGACGACCACGATCGCCCATGAAGTGAATCAGCCGATCACCGCGGTAATCACATACGCGTTAGCCGCTCGGCGTTGGCTGAGCGCTGAGCCACCGAATTTTCGCGAGGTGGATGAAGCGCTCTCTCTTATTGTCAAGGAAGGTAACCGCGCAGGCGAGGTCGTCGGACGAATCCGCGCGCTCGTTAAGAAGGTGCCGGCACGAAAGGACGCCGTAGAGATCAACGATGCCATCCTGGAGGTTATTGCACTCAGCCGTACGGAGGCCGTAAATAATAGCGTTTCAGTGCGGACGCAACTAGCGGAGGGCTTACCGCGTGTCCAAGGCGACCGGGTGCAACTGCAACAAGTGATGTTGAACTTGATCGTCAATGCCATCCAGTCGATGAGTAATGTTGAGGACGGCAACCGCGAATTACACATCAGCACCGTGAGTATCGAGCGAGAGGGAGTGCGCGTCGCGGTGCGGGATACCGGCCACGGGCTGCGCCCGGAGAGCCTACCGCGTCTCTTTGAACCCTTCTACACGACGAAGCCCGACGGCATGGGGATGGGCCTCTCGATTTGCCGCTCGATCATCGAAGCCCACCGTGGACAACTGTGGGCGATCCCGTGCGAGCCGCGGGGGGCTCTCTTTCAGTTTACGATACCCGCTGACTGAGCCGCAATCCGTGATCGATGTCGCCTATTGGGCACTTTGCTGACCTGACGCTTCTCCTCCCCGAAGACCGGTATCTGGGGTTAAGCGGACATCATTTTAAATTACACCGACCTCTCTCACGACCCGATGCCGGCATCCTCGCTGTTATCAGTGGTCGTATATCGATTCACACCGCAGTGAATTGCGCCCCACCAAGCGAGGCGATCGCTAGCTCGATAGCGTCAATCTGGGTATCGATCGGCACCCAATCCCGCGATCTCGGCAAGCCATGCGACCGCAGGCACGCTCGTTTCGCACGAAGCCTGAGCAACAGCTGTCGAGATCGCTTCCGATAGAGAGTTTCGACCAGGTCACGTGAACCGGTCGATCGATCTGCGTCGAACAGGTCTCGGAGGTCAGCCTGCGAGGGTCGCGCGAGCAGGAGGCCGTCGCCAAGCTCGATCAACTCACTCGGCGCCGCCTCCGGCCATCCCACTCTGGGACCGCTGGCCTTGCCGTCAGTAGTGAGATGTTTCGGGCCCGGCGTGCACCAGGATGGCAGTCGCCGCCACACTCCCGCCACTTTCGATCAAGTGCATCCCGTTGGGCAATCAGCCCGCTTTGCTGATCCAGCAATCGTGCCAGCTCGTCGTTTGGTTGCGGTGACGCTTTGCTGGCCCGACCGGAGGTTTGCCGAAGAGCGGAGAGCGGAAGCAATGCCGCGATGCGGAGGATTGCCCGTTTTGTCTGATTGCGGTTGTTAGCACAATGGGTCAGCCTCCTTAAATCAACGGCCGCGAGGCTCGCTCTTGTCTCCGAGGTCGACGCTTGGTCGCCTCAATTCATGGTTCGAAAATCGACGGCTGCTATCTATTTCGGCGAGCTGGATGCCCACAGATTGCAGCGCAGTCACGTCGACCTCGTCCTAGCGGGACGTCGTTTCCGCTGTTTAGCGGAGCCCTAAATATCTCCTATGGTTTTGCCATCGCTTCCTCGCGTGACCAGCGGAACTCGCTGCCATCGGTCCAGATGCGATGCATGACGATCGCAAGCTTGCGCGCCACCGCAACAATTTCCCGACGTAGTCCGCGTCGCTTAGCTACCTCCATCCCCCATGCCTTCAACGTTGACCAACGCTGGGTCCGCGTCAGTAACGCGAGGGCCGCCTGGTATAATGTCGTCCTGAGCAGCGTGTCGCCGCACTTCGAGATGGAACCATTGCGGTCAATCTCTCCGGACGCATATTTTCTTGGTGTTAGACCAAGGTGAGCGCCGACGTCACGCGACCGCTGGAAGCGCGCGGGGTCGTCGATGGTCGTGAGATAGGTGACCGCAGTCAACGCGCCTGATCCCACGTCATATTGCCCATCTCACTACGTTATTGAAAGACAAAGGTCTTTTGATTTGGATTTGATGATGACGGGCTTTTGCAGCACGCCCTGACGCGCTCGATCACATGCTGATCTTCGATATCCCGTCGTTTGATTACCCAGGGTGCGCCTGCACAATATTGCTTGGCGGGAATGACGCCGGCGCGTATCTGGCGTAGCACCGTCAGGGGGCTCAGATTGAGCATCCTGGCTGCTTCAGGCAACGTGACTTCGCCGCGCTCGGCCCATTCGCCATCCCTGTAGACCGAGATGCCGTGCGTGTTGCGGAAGCCCCGCACACGCGACTGTGTCCATCCATTCAATCGGCCTGTTCGCTTACCTGTCCGGTTGAGCATGCCGGCAATGGCTTTGTCAGGCATCAATCGCGCGCAGGCGCGGATCAATTCCACCGTCTCGGGCTCGACGGCCCACCGTGTTTGTCCCCTCCGGTTCTTTCTCACCATCAGGCGGGTATGATCGCCGCCCTGCCAATGCAACAATAAATGAATCTGGTCATCCTCGACGCAGGCTACCACCTCACGCAACACGACTCGGATGATACGCTTACGCGTGACGGCAGTGGCCGCCGGATGATGCCAAGCAGCCTCCAGGTCAGCCCCCATTTGCAGCAGACGCTTGCGCTCCTCTGCACTCAAGGTCGCCGGCCGCTGTCGAAGCAGCGCCTCCATTTCCTCCTCGAGTGCGCGTACGGCCGCAAGGGCGGCATTCCACCGCCGCTCGAGTTCGCCAGCGACCAGACGATTATCAGGGTCGACCGTATCATACTGTCGGCGTGCCCTGGTTGCCTCGTATCGCGCCTGCTCGAGCGCCAACTCGATCTGGCGTTGTTTTTCGCCAGACTGGTGCTCGCATTGTGTGATCGCTTGGATGGCTGCTTCAACACCGAGCGGCTGCAGCAACCGCACAATCTCGGCTCCCACCGCCTCATCGACCCGCAAAGCGCCGAATGAGATACAGGGACCAGCACCGGGATTGCTCCGGGTCGCGTCACAATTATAGCGGCCGACATCGCCCTTGGTGCCATTGTAGCTAACAAGCAGCCGGCGGCCGCAATGACCACAGCGCAGCAGGCCGGCGAGCAAAGCCTCCCCCTTGCGCACCGGTCCGCGCACCATCATGCCCTTACCATTGGCGTTGTCAGCGATCAGCCGTTGATTCCTTTCAAAGTCTGCCCAGGACAAATAGCCCTCGTGATGCTCGACGAGCAAGACCGCCCAATCTGAGCGATCTTTGCGGCGGCCGCGAACGATTCGCTTGCGGCCATTTTCGATTGTCATCCGACTTCCGGTTCGGCCAAAGGCGTAAGCACCAGCATAAACAGGATTGGTGAGAAGATTGCTCACCGACGTGTAGACCGGTAGCTTCCACATCACCTGATGTTGTCCCGAGACTTTGGGGTCGATATACGGCAGCGCGATCTGGTCACCTCGAAGCGACAAAAACACTTGGCGGATGCTTTGCATCTCGGCAAACCGGGCGAAGACCAGCCCAATCGCCTCACGCACGCGCAGGTCGGGATCCATTTCGATTTTGTCGCGGCCTACTTTTACATAGCCAACGGCTACCGAGAAGAACAGCTCGCCCCGTCGTGCCTTCTGCTTCAGGGCTTCCATCGAACGGGCCCGCAGGAGCGACAGTTCGAGCTCGCTCATCGTCCCCTTCATGCCCAGCAATAGCCGGTCGTTCGGATGGCGTGGTTCATACGTTCCATCCTCATCGACGATCACCGTGCCGACCAAGCCGCAAAATTCGATCAGAGTGTGCCAGTCGCGTCCGTTGCGCGCCAGGCGCGACGCCTCGATCGAAAACACGGCACCAACGCGGCCTTCACAGATCGCTGCAAGCAGCCTCTCGAATCCCGGACGGCTGACGCCCGAACCCGAGCGACCAAGATCGTCATCAATGACTGTCACATCCGTCCAGCCGAGAGCTCGAGCACGATCAGCAAGGCCATATTGACGCCGTCGGCTCTCATGATTGTTGGCAAGCTGGTCGACGGTGGATTGCCGAATGTAGATGAAGGCGCCCCGCGCCAGATGATCAGGCGTGATCTTCATCACCTGCCTCCGTCACTGCGACGACACTGAGTATTTCCGACAAAAGCGCGCTCACCAGTGGCAATAGCTTCGCCCGCTCGGACGCTGTCATCGGTACCAGTGGCGTCTTGGGCACGAAGAGGTCGGATTGGCGTTGATATTGTTGCCGACGCGTCATGCTTGTCTCCTTCACGACGGGAATCGTCGTGCAACAAGCTTAGGCAGGTATCGAGCTCGAGACGGAGCTCACGCAGATGCGCCAGCGGCAGAAGTGGAATCTCCGTCACCACCATCGCCTCCGCCGAATCCTCCGTCATCCAGATCGGCAGCTGCGCCAGTGTGCCATCGGGCTGACGGATGGTCACAGCGACGTCGTTACCACGGCGATGGCGACTGGTCACGATGACCGTTTGCCCGTAACGGGGATGAAATCGGTAACGGATAATCGTCTCACGCAACTGATAGTGAGCATTATGAAGTTGTCGCGCCGACGCCGGGAACGGTCATCAATCGCCGACAGGTAGGTTCGACTCGCACGACCTCAAGCAGCATTTTATGGAGGACGGCGTACTGCTGAGAAAGCGCAGAGCGCGCTGCGAGCATTGGCCGTCATTACCGCTAGACTTTCTGGCGTCGCGACATACCAACTGCCCACAAGAGGCCACGTTCGCTCAGAGCATGACGGAACGGCGCGCTCGATCCGTATCCCGCGTCCGCCAGCACACAGCCGAAGCGAACATCGGCGGCGATCACGCGATCGATCTCAGCCAGCGCGATCTCTGGCTTGGACCGTGCCGTGCGATGCTCGATTGGAACGCCGGCACGCTTCAGACGTACCGGATCGCTCGTCCAACTCTCGGGAATGAAGAGACGTAGCGCCACCATTACCGGCACCTCACCGCGCGCAAGCGTCAGCGACACCAACGTTTGGCAATTGGCCGTCTTGCCGAGAGTTGATGCATATTGCGGAGCGACACCAACCGAGCGATCGCCCTTCTTCGGCATCGATGTGTCGTCGATGACCAGCACTGCATCGTTGCCGCCGACGAGCCGGTCGGCCTGAACGAGCAATTCTGCTTCCAGCGGCGCCGCGTCCCAGACGCCATCAGCGATGAAATGGTGCAACTGGTCATAGTCGCCCGGCGCCAACCGCGCCGCCATCGGCTGGACGCTCTTGCGATCACCCGGCCCAATCAGCCCCGAAACATACAGTGGACACATCCGCCGCCGAGCCTTGTGACCTAAACGATCCAGGAATGGCTTGAGCCAGCGTCCAAGCTCATCTTCCCACCTCGACGTCGTCTCCACCATGGTCAGCCCTCCAAAAAGCCGACCACCCATAAATCATTGAAAACGTGATTCGAGAATCCAGTCTCGCCCATCAATCGCAAAAAATCTGCCAAAGTAGTGCTAGTATAAGGACCACATAAAAAGGATTGGGACAGAGGTGCCTGGTTCGCCTATTCATACCCAACTTCATCCGCCGGACGACTGCAGACCAGCCAGTTGACCGATCGCTGGGCAGACTTTGGCTCTCTTCTCACGCTAAAGAGACGAATCGGCTCTTTGCAACCGCGCAATACGTGGAAACCTTCGTCGACAAAAGCTTTCGCAAGTTCCAGACTACCCTCTGCTAACAGTGCCTCCATAAATTCACCGGTAACCAGCACCGAGGTGTCCAGAGTTCGGCAATGGGCTTCAACGCGGCTTGCGATATTCACGGCGTCCCCGACCAAGGTGAGTTCGAGCCGCCTTTCGCTTCCAACATCTCCCTGTACGACCTCGCCGTAGTGAAAACTGCGGTCTTGCTCTCAACCTTCAAGAGAGGCAAATCGCTGCGTCTTCGTGAGATCCCAGCAAACCAAGCGACGAAGTATGATGACGCCGACAGAAGCGGCGTGACCTTCAATTTTCTTCCGGGAAATGCCAGCCTATCCATGTGTCCCGGCGCGCGACACGCTTGCGCGATGCAGTTTTTGATATTGCCGGCCCGTCCGCCCAGGCAAACCGACAACACTCCTCGCCCGTTCCCAATGTTACTTGCTCGCTGCGAATACGGACTCTGGCCACATGAGTCGATGGAAGCCTCCTTGTTTTATGCTTGGCTCGTGTCGGCGCGCGATCAGCATGGATCGGCTGTGCATCAGGATTTGGCCTAGCCAGGGAGTCAGCGCGCGTTTGATCCGGCCGCCCATCAGGCTGACTCTCGGCCAACTGCTGGGCCGGCGACACCTCCGTGGACGGTGGCGTGATCGTCGGCTGACTGGTATCCAGGACGACCTTTTCCGGCCATTTGCGCTCGGATCTGATCCGGATAGTTGCCCTGTCGATGATCTCCGGCCGATCAGGAAAAATCGGCGGGGGCTCCGGCAAAGACCAGCCGGCTATCAACAGAAGAACCGTAAGCACGCTTCCGACAACCACAAAATATCTGGCTATGGGCACCGCCGACAGCTCCCGCGATTTGAGCAATCTCGGTCGGCCCATGATGACGACTCTTGACCACACTCGTGCTGCGCGGCAAATCGATAAAGGAAGGCACGCCGCTGCATCGCTCCTCCATTAAGACGACGCCTCAACTAGAGGAGATTCTCCTTCACCATTTCCCAGGCGTCGCCTCCGGCGTATGGATCATGTCGCAGAAGACGCTGCAGTCCCTGTAGACCTGCTTGAAGTCGACCTCCTGAATGAAATCGAAGCCGAATTCGTCGCGAATGATTTGACTTGCGATCAGGATAACAGGCGCACGGTTGCGATTGGCCTCGAATATCCCGTTGATGAAATGCAGACTACCGGGCCCGCAGCTCCCAGCGACTGCCGTCAAGCGATCTGCTACCTGCGCTTCCGCCTGCGCGGCGAACGCTCCTGCTTCTTCATGTCTCACCGACACCCACTCGATTTCGCTTTTTTTTGAGCGAGCGGGCGATCAGATTAAGCGTGTCGCCCACCACGCCGTAACAATGCTTGACGCCTGCATTCTGCAAGGTTTCAACAATGATGTCCGCGACCAGCTTGCCCATTGCATTCAAACCCTGCTTTGACCATTCCTGCCACAACATGCACCCAACTGCAGGCTCGGGCTTGCATCGGAATGCGAGGACTTGAACCCGACTGCGCAGACAGCGCACAGTCGTCGAAGGCATCCACTTAGCCGACGGCCTTGGTATCGGATTGCAACCGGCTGAGGATTTGCAGGGCGCGCGCGTGATCGGGAGATACTCTTCCGGCTGGCATTCGATCAAGAGCCGCGCCGAGATGCTTGTAGGCTTCTAGCGCGCGCCCCTGCCTCAGCAATAGCTCGGCGAGCTCCGTCGCAGCCTTCAATTCAAACAGGGTAGCGGACTGGCGTTTCGCCCAGTCGATTGCGGACAGCAGGCTTCCCTCCGCTTCGAAATAATCTTGGTCCGACCGAGACGCCAAGATAAGTCCTTTCATCCTGAACAAGGCGGACATGTACAGAAGTTTTCCGCCGCGATGCTGCACATCAATGGCGTTCACAGTCAGCGTCAGCGCCTCCTGGTGCTGGCCCATGGCAATGAGGCCCGCACCCAGGTCGCAGAGAAAGTCCATACTGAGCATTTCGTGACGTTGAGCGTGAAGCTCTTCCAAAGCCCCCTTCAGCAGCGGAATCCCCTCGCGGAGATCATTTTGAAGGAGCAGCCACTGACCTCGCAGGCCAGTCGCTACGGCACGGTAGGGCTTCAAGGAGTAGGCCGTAGCGAGTTCGGTCAACTGCGCAATGTATTGCTCTGACCGGCGAGAGTCCGCTAGGGCCAAATAGACCGGAAGAACCAAGCTCAGAGATCGACACAGTGTGGCTGGATGATTGGAATTTTCTCCTTCCTCTATGGCGCGCTTCGCGTAGTCAAGTGACCGGTCCAGCTGCCCTCTGTACAACAAACAACGAGCCATTCCGACGAGTAAAAGACTGCTGTGATGAAACAAGTGTTGCCCCGCGCGGAAGCGCAAGCCGGACGCCGAGTGGCTGAGGCCGGATTCGAAATGCTTTAGTGCGACGAGGTGATTTCCGGCCAAATGATGGGTGGCGCCCAACATCGATTCAGCGAGCGCTATGTCATCGTGATCCTGGGTTTTTAAGGCCACCTCTTTGCTTCGAGAGGAGATATCGAGCGCAGCATTGATGTCGATGTTCCAACGGTAATACATAAAGAGCCCGCTCAGGAGCCGCAACTCATAGGCAGAGTCTCCTTGTATGGCCGCTACGTCTAGCGCCCGGGAAAAAGCCTCGCGAACCCGCTCGCTGCTCCCTTCGGAGTGCATCACGGCCAAGGACAATGACGCATAGATCTCCATCTCCCGACGAGAGTTTTTGTGCTGATCTCCGAAACGAGCGATCGCTCGCTCCGCCCAGACTCGGCATTCGATCAACAGGGACAATTCGAGAAACCGCTGCGTTGAAGCGGCCGCGAGCCTCGTCGCGATCTCATCGTCACCATTCGGCCCAAAGCTCCATTCCAGCGCCACGCGAATGTTACCGAGTTGGCTGGAATGCGTTGACATGGCCGAGAGTCCCATCGCGACCTGGTTATTGTCGCGCGGCCCAAAGCTCCACTCTGGGCGAATGTTTCCCGATGGATTGGGATTGGCTGCGGCTCTTTCAGCCTTTGCCAGAGCCAACAGCGCAACTCTTTGTGATTCGAGGTAGCTGGCGACATATTCCGCATGCCGGCGGACGACTACGTCGACTTCGGCATGCTCCTCCAATTTTTCGAGCGCATATGCCCGCGTCGTGTCCAGCAACCGATACAGTGCCGGCGTTTCGTCGATTCGAGTTCCTATCAATGATTTCTCGACCAGGCCGGCGATTGCGTCAAAAATTTCTCCGGTGCCTACACCGAGTTCGCCTGCGACATACCCCGCGCCCTCAAGGGTGAAATGGCCCACGAAAGGAGCAATGCGTCGAAGAACAATCCTCTCTCCGCCAGACAGCAGATCGTAGCTCCAATCCAATGTCGCCTTAAGGGTCCGGTGTCTGGGAACGGCCGTCCGATGGCTTAATCTCAGCAGTTCCAGCCGAGACACCAGGCGGGCAACCGTGTTCTTGATGCCGAGTGCGGCCACCTGACCCGCCGCCAACTCTATTCCCAACGGTATGCCATCCAGCATTCGGCACATCTCCGCGACAAACGGCGCCTCCTCGTCAGTGAGAGCAAAGCTTCCCGCTCTCGCTGCCACGCGTCGTACAAACAACTGCGCCGCCGGATATCGAAGCACGGCATTTGCCGTCTGCTCTGAGCCGTCTGGTGGATAATCAAGGGGAAGGACCCGGTAACAGTGCTCACCCTCTACTTTCAGCAATTCTCGACTCGTGGTCAGAACATGTATCTCTTCCGTTTGCTGGTAGAGTTGCTCGGCAAGCGAGGCGACCGCCTCGATCACATGCTCACAGCTATCGAGAATGATAAGAAGTTTCTGCGAGCGAACGAAGTCGAGCAGTTCCAGGCCGGGATCTTTCGATTTGAATGCCAGTCCCAGGGATGTCGCCACAGCCCCCGCAACATGCCGCGGATTAGTAATGCTTTCCAAGTCTACAAAATGGACTTTCCCGCCAAACTCTTCGGCCACGGCGCGGCAGATAGCCAAGGCAATGGTCGTCTTGCCAATGCCGCCGGGGCCGAGCAGTGTTACGAACCGCTCATCTCGAAGCTTGTCGCTAACCTCGCTGACGACCGTTTCGCGCCCAATCATCATGATCGGTCGCACGGGGAACCTGCCCTGGCGCCGGAACTTAGCGATCCTGCTTTCCGTGCCATCACCGAGGGAGACAACGGTGCCGACGAACGAGTAGCCCCGTCCCTTGACGTTTGCGATGTATCGGTTGCCAAATTGGCCGTCAGCAAGTGCCTTGCGGATCGCGGCCACGTGGACCCGGATGCTACCCTCCTCGACCGTTACGTCGGACCAGACGTGATCGATCAGTTCCTGCTTTGCGATCACCTCACCGGGACGCTCGGCAAGGTAGATCAGGAGGTCCAGGGCCCTGCCACCAAGGGGCAACACCACACCTTCGCGCCGCAGCACTCTCTCCCTGCTTGAAAGCTCAAACGGGCCAAACTGCAGATTTCTATCAACCCCGTCAGACATGGCTCTCAGCACAGACTTGGTGCGCCTTTCCGGGTTGCGCAAGCATCAACGCAAAACCCAAGCGCGTCCCTGTTCGACGTTTGCTTGCTTCGGCTCTCCGTGCAGCCGTGCTCAAAGCGATCGGGACGCGGCGAACGGCATGCGGGATGCTTATAACCGACGATCCCTAGCGCTTCCCTCCCGCTAACAGAGATCGTACGCTTTCGCCATTGCTTGCATCCCCCGAATGGGGGGAGGATATGGAACGGGCACGGATATCTCCAAGATAGTGCTGTATGGCGTCTGCCGGTGATCGTCCGGGCTCCAGATCGAAAGGATTCCCCCGGTTGTTTTCCAACGATTGGCTCAAATGACTCGCGTGGCGCGCCGCTATGGAATTATGTTCACCGCTCGCGGCGAGTTTCTCCAAGGCATAGGAGCGCGTCGTGTCGAGCAATCGGTAAAGCATCCCCCGGTGGCTGGGCCACGCTACTACGAGCGATTTTTTGACAAGATTTTCTACCGCGCCCTCGATTTCAGACCGGCAAATTCCTGCTTGCTCCGCAACCGCAAATGCCGCCTCCAATGAAACGTGTCCACTGAAGATCGCGACGCGCCGCAGCACAACTCGTTCGACCTTGGAAAGGTGATCATGGCTCCAATCCAGCGTCGCTTTGAGCGTCTGGTGCCGCGGATTCGCAGTTCGACGACCGAACTTCAGGAGCTCAAGGTGCGACCCCAGTCTTGCCACCGTGTTCCTGACACCAAAGATAGCGGCCCTTCCGGCGGCGAGCTCGATGGCGAGCGCAATGCCGTCAAGCTTGCGGCAAATCTCGGCAACCATGGGAGCTTCGTCGTCACCGAGCGAAAAGTCGCCGCGGCGAACACTGACACGCTCGGCGAACAACCGTGCGGCCGGATAGGCAAGCACCTCAGACGCAGTCAACCCCGGCTGCTCTGGCGGGCAATCCAGTGGGCAAAGACGAAGTACGCGTTCGCCACGGACGTGCAATGCCTCCCTGCTGGTCGCAAGTATGTAGATGTCGGGGGTACTTTGAAAAATATAGTCGGCGATCTCCGCGGTTTTCTCGATGAGATGCTCACAACTATCAAGAATGATAAGCACCCTGCGAGAGCACAGAAAATTGAGCAACGCTTCCTTTGAATCGACTAACTGCGGGCCAAGCCCGAGCTCGGAAGCGATCGCGCCGATGACATATTCCTTGTCGCTTACGGTTGAAAGATCGACAAAGAATGCCGCGCCAGCGAAGTCCGCCAATGCCTCGTGTCCGACTGCCAGTGCAACCGTCGTCTTGCCTATACCGCCAGCGCCCAGAATTGTGATCAGGCGCTGTTCCGCCCGGAGCCAACCTTGAATCTCACGAACAATATTCTCGCGGCCGACCATGCGGCCCAGTGCGGGCGGCAGGTTGGACAGCCCCTCAGTTGCGTTACTCCTCCCGCGGTCCGCGGAGAAGCGCGTGACCGGCGCGATGAAGCTATAACCGTGGCCCTGTACATTCGCGACGTACTTGTTACCGAACTGACCGTCGCCCAGTGCCTTGCGCAGCGCCGATAGATGGACGCGCAGACTGCCTTCCTCGACCGTTACGTCAGGCCACGCCTTCGCGATCAGTTCGGCCTTCGCGACAACCTCGCCGGCGTTTTCGATAAGAGCGATCAGGATGTCGTAAGACCTGCCACCAAGTGGAATGACCTGGTTCGCCTTCTTCAAAGAGCGCTCGGCGACATTGAGCTCGAATGGGCCAAACCGAAGCCGGATTGCACTCGGTGAGCCAATTTGTTGAATCGACATGAGCTATTCCGCCAAGACCCTCGACGATTCGATCGTTGCGCCGTTCGTCGTCGGTCTTGTGCAAATGCACCCCCAGCCCATCGAGTGTTAACCGAAACCTCCTCCAGCAACAAGCTGTCAGTGTATAGAATTGATCACGCTGTCCTGCCGGTATGAGCCGTCTAACACCTGCCTGGCCAACCGTAGATCGGAGGTCTCGCCGCCTTCCCGAAATTTCGCGTGAGTGGCTTGCAGGGTCCGCCACGCTGCCTCCTTTCGCCCGAGCGAGTTTTCGGCAATAGCAAGGCTGGTCGCGGCCCTGAGCTCCCACGACAAGCTGGCTTGCCTGGCCGATAGTTCGAGCGCAGACAGAAAATACTGCCTGGCAACTGCAAGCCCCTCATCGTTGCCCAGGGCCAGTTCGCCCCTGATACGATGCAGTTCCGGAGCGTACCATTGGGTCTCGTCAAGACTGATCTTCGCCCGTTCGAACACAGCAAGTCCTTGCCGGGGCCGACCGGCGACGGTCGTACATCTTGCAAACTCTGCTTGCAGGATCCAATTGAAGACCCCGTATCGCGCCGCCGACAACTTCTCCAAACCGCGGTAGAGCGTTGCCGAAGCCGCATCGCCCTCGCCCCGCCTGACTCTGCAGAGAGCCTGCATGCTGAGGCCGAAGCCGTGATAGCTTTCCACAGCGTATTTTGCGGCGTGGTCGACGAGCTCGTTGGCGAGCGCTTCAGTCTCGAGATCGTCCGGACTTGTCAGGTACGTGTTGAAGCTTGCCCAGGCGAGCGCCACGCAGAGCGGTACCGCGTGATCTAGTTGGCGTGCCTCAGCGATCGACATCAGGTTGAGGCGCCGCGCCTGGTCAGGACAGCCCCGGAGCCAGGCCAGGTTGGCCAATACAGCTAGGGCGTCGACTTTCCGATCGTAGCCAAACCGCCTGATGAGAGATTGTCGGGACGCTTCATCATCGCGATGCAGGGACAATTCGAAATGAGCTTCGGCCTGCAATATTCGCCCAACGTGGTGGCATGTTACGCCGCGCATGTAATTGGCCGTTGCGATCGCGCCGCGATTGCCGCTCCCATCAGCGACATCGCCGCATCGATCTGCCAATTCTGTCGACTCGGCATAACTTGGAAGCCGTATCTGGTGAGCCCAGAGAACAAGCAGAGAATCGAGCTGGCATTCGGTGTCGTTGAGGCACTCGGCAAGAAGGCGCGCTTTCGTCCAGCTCGCGTACGACTCTTCAGTCATACCATCCGTGAACATCATGCAACTGGCGAGTGCGGACTGAATTATCATTTCTTGCCGTGAGCCGGCACTCGCATCGTCGAGTCGACTGATGGCTTTCGTCATCCACTCCCGGCATTCGGTAAGAAGGGCCATTGCCATCCAGGTGCTTGCCGAGGCGGCAGCAAGTTCAGCGCCAATCTTCGCATCACCCT
This sequence comes from Nitrobacteraceae bacterium AZCC 2146, assembly GCA_036924855.1. NCBI lineage: Bacteria > Pseudomonadati > Pseudomonadota > Alphaproteobacteria > Hyphomicrobiales > Nitrobacteraceae > Nitrobacteraceae bacterium AZCC 2146. The sequence continues at coordinate 5,914,531 of JBAGRP010000001.1, read as the reverse complement.
CGACCGAGAAAGCCCAGTGCAGAGCGGCTCTGAGATTGTCGACCTCGCGCCCAAGCGCCCTAAGCCTTTCAGGCATATCCATTGAAGCGCCTTGTTTGAATAAGTCGCAGAAGTAGAGGGCGTGGCGCCGGCGACAGTGGTTCTCTTCAACGCTCTTGGCAAGTCGTCGTGAAGCAAAGGAAAGAGTGGTGTCGAGTAAGCGCAGCCGTGCCCCCTGTCCCTGAGCCGCAATCATCGATTTCGAACGAAGCTCCCAAACGCAATCCGAGACGTTTGCTTCAACTACCGTTTCGTCAGCAACAATCGAGACCGCCGCTTCGAACGTAAATCCGCCGGAAAAAACACTAAGCCGGTTCAATACGACCTTCTCCGCGTCACCGAGCAAGTCATAGCTCCATGCCAGCGTGGCGTTTAAGGTCTGGTGCCTCGGCTGGGCGGTTCTTCGCCCTTCCCATGAAAGGTTTAGTCGGTCGTCGAGCAAGCTTGCGGTCTTGCTGAGGCCAAATATGTCAACCCTGCCCGCTGCGAGTTCGATTGCCAATGGAATTCCGTCAAGCCGCCGGCAGATTCGCGCGGCAATCGGCGCATCCGCATCGACGAGTTCGAAGTCACCTCGCACGGCCCGCGCGCGGTCGACCAGCAGTTGAACAGCGGGATATTGCAGGGCGTCGTGTGCCGACAAGCTGCTACCTTCCGGAGGACATGTAAGCGCGCAAAGTTCATAGACATGTTCGCCCTCAACACGCATTGCCTCCCGGCTGGTCGCGAGCAAATGCAATGTCGGGACGCGGCAAATCAGTTCTTCAGCGACGGCCGACGCTCCGTCAATAACATGTTCGCAACAATCGAGAATGATGAGCGTTGGCCTTTCCCGCAAACGATCGATCAAGGCTGGTACGACATTGTTTGTCTGTACCGATACACCGAGTGCGGTGGCCACGGCTGGCGCGACCAGCGACGCGTCGCGGAGAGCATCCAAGTCGACGAAATGAACCTGACCGTTGAAGACCGTGCTCATTTCATGGGCAACTGCGACCGCTACAGTGGTCTTGCCGATTCCGCCAGGCCCGACAATCGTCACGAACTTCTGGTCGGCCAGCTTCATCTGGATCTCGGCCAGCACGTTTCTTCGTCCGAGCATCCGCATCAAGCGCACAGGCAGTCGGGACCTCGAAGATGGATTGAGATCCCCGGACATTGGCGAGGAAACCGGTACGACGAAGCTGTACCCACGCCCGGGCACGTTCGCGATATATCGCCTGCCAGGGTCACTCTGATCGAGAGCCTTGCGTAGCGCCGAGATGTGGACGCGCAGGCTAACCTGTTCAGCTCCTCCTTTGGGCCAAACGCGCTCGATCAGGGCTTTCTGGCCAACGACCTTGTTTGCTTGCTCCACCAGGACGATGAGGAGATCCATGGCGCGCGCGCCGAGCGGTACGACCTTTGCACCATTTGTCAGAAGTCTGCTTCCGATTGACAGTTCGAAAGGTCCGAAACTCAAGACCTTGCCGCGCTGATCGCTCATGGAATATTCTCATCCATGCCGGTTCTTGAGGTGACCTCGCCAAGGATTCCGCGCTCGCGTCGCCAGTTGGCCGGACTTTGACCAAAGGCCTGTCTGAAGAGCCTGCATAGATGTGCTTGATCCGAAAAGCCTACGCTCAAGGCTATTTCACTCAGCGATGCCGCACTGGTCATCATCAGGTGGCTGGCTCTCTCCAGGCGCCTTCTCACCACGTAGGCATGTGGCGGTTCGCCAACAGCTAGTTTGAATTTCCGAGAGAAGTGCGCCTTGCTTCGACGCGCGACCGCACTGAGATCCCGGATGTGAATGGTGCGGTGTAAATTGCTGTCAATGTAAGCTCGCACGCGAACGACCTGCCAAGCCGCCAGACCGCCGCTCGTGGAGCCGTTAGCGCCCGAACAACGTTCGATCTCCGCTTGCAGGATGTGCGATGCTGTGACCAGCGACGCCTTGGCCACCTCCCGGTCACGCTCCAGCTCTCGCCTTGCAGTTTCAAGCAGTTTGGCCAGGCTGTTTGCAACCAGGTGGAACTGTTGGTCAGCTGCAAAGGAAGATTCTGGTGCGGTAGTTTGAAGTCCATCCATAATCATTCCCTCGACGAGCGATCCGAGGCTTCGGATCAGCGAGAGAGTGCAGCAAGAGGCCCCTTTTGGCTCGTTAATCAGCGTTATGGAAGGTTAATGTTGCTCAGCCCCACGGAACGAATTTAGTGTTAAAGATCAATATGTTACATCTTGTCGAACCTGAGTTCGCAACAATTCAGAACGCCCCGGCAGTCGTTCAGATCCGAAATGCTGTGAGAGGCGCAAGGACAATTTCCTTACCTATCGCACGAACATCTCCCCGCCCGAGGGTCTCCGCGGGACGGGTACGGGGAGACCCTCTCGGCGGAGCGAGGGACTTGGCGCTTCGCCGTTACGGCGGGAGTATTTTCAGTCAATTACGAGCCATGGTCCTCGAGTATCTTCAGATCGCTAACTGAGTACGAAAGCGAGTAACGGAACCCCGACTCGATCCGGCTCGGCGCGAGCGCGTGGAGTTCTTCGCCTTTCGTTTCCGGAAAATTGAGCTCGCCCTTCCCGATCCATGCGCCGGCAACGGTGAGTTTGTCGGTGATCGACATCGCCAGCTCGTTGACCGCAGGCTTGTCCTGATAGTTGGCCGCCAGTCTCGGAAAGTATCGCATCAAGACAGTGGGTCGACTGAGGAGAGACAGTCCGTTTTCGACCGGCTTGTCCAAGGTGACGCAGGCTTCCGCAAGACGTTGGCCATGCGCGGAGAGGCTGGCGCCAAACCGGCTGCCGGACCCGACCGGCGCCGCGGCGGGGCCTGCGGCCGCAAAGGAGCGCGTCTGAAAAATGCTACCCATTTTCTTTGGAAACCCCTGCGTCCAACCGCGCGCCAGCGCAGCGTCATTGTCGACATAAATGTACGGACACCACATGACCGGCACGTCGCGATACATTGCGTCGACCAAAATAAACGCCTCGCGATATTGATAACGAGCCGGCTCAAGATGTTCGTCGTCCTGGGCGGTGAATTGCCAATCCAGAAACATCATGACGGCGTGACCGTTTGAGTTCGGATCTGGGGAAAGACCATTCGGCAATGTCGCCGCCGTCGCGTCAGCGTCCGTCCAGAACTCGACTCCAACAACGTCGCCGGCATAGTGCCAGGGTGGTGGCGGAGTTAGTGCGGCCTGACCAAATGGCGATTTCGGAACTGTAAAGCCCTTCAGCATTGCCGTGTCCTGATGTATCACTTTCGGCAAAGAGGCTACCGAAACCAGCCACAATTGATTTGATTGAAGTGCGCCGACTTGCTTATTCCTGCCGCAAACCAGAACGCGCTTATTGGGATCAGCCGCGATTGCAGGCGGTAAGGTCTGCCAGAATCTCGATATCGGTGACGGAATAGGAAAACGAGAAGCGATATCCGCGTCCCACCTTCAGGGGCCCCAGCACTTCCAACTCTTCGCCATAAGCCTCAGGAAAACTGAGCTCCCCCTCGCCGGTCCAGATATTTGTAATCAGAAGATGGTCCGAGACGCATCGAACGAGTTCATCCACGGCAGGCTTGTCGTGCAAGCCCGCGGAGAGCCGCGGAAAATATCGTCGTCCCACAATCCGGCGATCGAGCAAACCGACAAGACGCTCCGCTTTTTCGCGCAAGGTGATACGGGCTTGCACCAGCAACCGACCATGAGCGGACATGCTGGCAGAGAACCGGCTATCGTGCGCGAGTGGCGCCGAAGCCGCGCTCGCCGTGGCAAAGGTGCGGGTCTGGTGTACAGCACCGAATTTTCTCGGATAACCCTGGATCCAGCCTCTCATCAAGGCAGCGTCGTTATCGGTATAGCAATATGGACACCACGCTATTCGTGATCCCTTCCACATCGCGTCGAGGAGAACGCTGAACCCGTGACACTGATATCTGGCAGGATCGAGATACTCGTCGTTCTGTGCGGTGAACTGATAGTCTGTGAAGAGTGCAACAGAGTGGCCTGGACATTTCTTATCAGGCTCGACGCCCGTCGGAAGGGTATGGACTGATACATCGGGATCATTCCAAAATTCCACCGCCAGAACGTCACCTGCGAAATGCCAGGGTGGCGACGAGACCAGCGCAGCAACGCCGAGGGGGGACCGGGGGGCAGTGAATCCTTTGAGCATTTCCTCGTCCCACCGCCACTGGCGTATCAGCCGTGCATTTATTTCAACACGAAACGTTAGGTTGGTTCTTCTCCCAACGCTTGGATAAATCTGCGATGATTTGTTGGTGTATGCGCCACAATGCTGAACTCGACCGGACAGAACCGCCCCCCCTTCGGGAAGCGGAAGGACTTCAGCGGGGTCGAAAGCTACAAATGCTGACGTTTCGCTACAAGCACGGGCTCCGGCAAGAGTTTATCAGTATCCGCTCTGATGAGTATCGACTTCGATTGCGGATAGCAGGTCATCTGATGAACGTAGAAAGCCGGAATAAATGGATGCTGCCTCGGCTGACGCCTTTGACACAGTGGCGCGTGGCGCTGGCCTTGCTGTCCGCGACGGCCGCGCCCGCTCCCTCCTTCGCACAAGGAACAGCGGAACAACGCTTGGCGTGCACGCCAGACGTGTTCAGACTTTGCAGTGCATTCATCCCCAGTGCAGATGAGATAACGATTTGCCTCAAAGAAAAGAACGCCGAGCTCAGCGATCCTTGCAGGACGGCGTTCGAGGCGGGGATGAAGCAACCGCCCAACGCGGGCGATAGCACTGAAACTCGCAAACGCACCACAAAATAAAGGGATTGGTGAGATGTCAGTTCACAAAATGAAATTTGTGCTGGTGAACGACATGGCACCGCGCAGGACCTCAATCTGCACGGCATGTTCGCGGCCGCTGGAACAGGGCTACTTGCATGATCTTTCCACCTCGAGGCGCTATTGCGGAATCGAGTGCTACCCCCGATGGATGGTGGTGGGTGGATTCATCGGATCGGTCGCCACAACGAATCCATTCGAACTGGCTATCGCTTGGCCGAAGCTGACCGTTGACGTCGCGTCAGCGCTGTTCGACAGCGCGTGGGGCGACCATCGCGGCTGATGCTTGAGACGCATCCATCTGACTCTGTCCTGATCTGAACGGCCGTCGCACCACAGAGCGACGTCGACGGCGCTAGTTCCAACTTTAGCAGGACTAAGTGACAGGTATGTACCAGGTAAAGAACAATCGGAGGCTTGCGAGGCAATTGGTAGCTCACGTTTGCGCCCGCCCCGCCATTATCGTCGACCTTTGCGACGCGGCAGCGTTTATCGACATGCACGGCGACCGCACCCGGCTATGGGTCACCGCGGAGATCGGCGTCAAGTGCGCCGATCGCCCTCCTCCTGATCGACCAAGCCACCAAGATTCTCGAAAACGCACTGCGCTGGGAAGGCATGCTTGATTAGCAGCCAGTATCCCCGCGACGCGCTTCAGTGCTGCATTTGCAGATTCATCAGCTCTGCCGCAGGCATCATGTTGTCGTTCAGATCTGCCATGATCAAAAGCGATCCGACGACGACCAGGGCGACGATCAGCACGCCAAACGCCAGCGCCATCACGTTGTTGGTGTTGTCCGGGCCCGTGGTGACGTGCAGGAAAAACACCAGGTGGATGCCCATTTGCGCGATCGCGAGGACAGTCAGGCCGAGAGAGACACCGCCGGCCCAGAGCAGCGACGTGTTGGCGACCCAGAACGACATGGCCGTGAGGACCACCGCGAGAGCTAACCCGATCGTGTAGACAAGCACGCCGGACGATGTCCCCTGTTCCACGTCCGGAAGTGCTGATGCGTCGCCGGGCGCGCGATCATACTGTGTATCGGTCATGAGAGGGCTCCCATCAGATAGACCACCGTGAATAGCCATACCCAGACAATGTCGAGCGCATGCCAGAACAGTGAAAAGCAGAGCAGACGCCGTTCGACGGTCGCGCGAAAGCCTTTGATTGCGACCTGAGCCATCATCACCACCAGCCAGATCAGGCCCGCGGTGACATGCAGCCCGTGGCAGCCGACCAGGGTAAAAAAGGCAGAGAGGAAGGCGCTACGTTGCGGACCAGCCCCGATCGCGATCATGCCGGCGAATTCGCGCACCTCCATCACCAGGAACGAGGCTCCCAGCACGAAGGTGATGAGCGCAGCCAGATAAGTGACGGCATACCGCCGCGAACTAATCGCCAGAGACATCAATCCGCAGGTGAAACTCGACGCGAGAAGGCAGCCGGTTTCGATGGCAACGCTGCGTTGGTTGAACAGCTGGATGCCACTTGGACCACCAGCCGTCGCGTGCGCGAGCACCGCGTAAGCGGCAAAGATCGCAGCAAACATCACGATGTCGCTCAAGAGGAATATCCAGAAGCCGTAGCCAACCACGACCCGCTTTGTGGCGGGACCGGCCTCGCTTGCACTCGGCCGCGCCTCGTGCCGGATCTCGTCAGCAACTGCAACAGCGATGTTCATACTGCAATCTCCGCCTGGTTCGCCTGCTCGAATCGCGCAATCTGATCGGCCGGGATGTCGATTTCCTCTTCGTTGCGAAACGCGAAGGCAAGCATGGTCAGAAAGATTCCGATCGCCCCCGCACCGGCCATCCACCAGATGTGCCAGATCAGTGCAAAGCCGGTAACGACTGCAAAAAATGCCGTAATGAAACCGGTCGCGCTGTTTTTCGGCATCTCGATCGGCTCGAATTTGCGCTCTTTCAGTGGCTGGGCTTGTTGCGTGCGTTCACGCTGCTTCTTGTTCCAAAGAGCGTCGAGGTCTGTGACCTGCGGAAGCACGGTGAAATTCCAGGCCGGCGGCGGCGAAGCGGTCGCCCATTCAAGCGTGCGGCCGTTCCACGGGTCCGCGGTCACCTTCAGTTGTTCGCGGTCGCGGATCGAGACCACAAGCTGGATGACCTGGCAGACAATCCCCGCGAGAATGACGACGACGCCGATCGCCGCGACCATCAACCACGGTTGCCAACTGACAACGTCGTAATGCTGCATGCGGCGGGTCATGCCCATGAGACCCAGCGCGTAAAGCGGCATGAAAGCGATATAGAAGCCGATCAGCCAGCACCAGAACGAAGCTCTGCCCCAGCGTTCGTCGAGCCTGAAGCCGAATGCTTTCGGGAACCAGTAGTTGTAACCCGCCATTAGGCCGAACACCGTGCCACCGATGATGACATTATGGAAATGCGCGATCAGAAATAGGCTGTTGTGCAGCTGAAAGTCGGCGGGAGGCACGGCCATCAACACGCCGGTCATGCCGCCGATCACGAACGTCACCATGAAGCCGATCGACCACAGGATCGGAACGGTGAACCGGATGCGGCCGCCGTACATCGTGAATAGCCAGTTGAAGACTTTGACGCCCGTCGGCACCGCGATGATCATGGTCATGACCCCGAAGAAGCCGTTGACGTTCGCGCTGGCTCCCATGGTGAAGAAGTGGTGCAGCCAGACGACGAATGACAGCACGCAAATCGCCATCGTCGCCGCGACCATGGAGCGATAGCCAAACAGCGGCTTACCGGAGAAGGTCGACACAACCTCGGAAAAGATGCCGAACGCTGGCAATACCAGGATGTAGACCTCCGGGTGACCCCAGACCCAGAACAGGTTGACGTACATCATCGCGTTGCCCTGACCATCGATCGTGAAGAAATGAAAACCGAGGTAACGATCGAGCAGCAGCATTGACAAGGTCGCAGTCAGAACCGGGAACGCCGCGACGATGAGAAGATTCGCGGCGAGCGACGTCCAGCAGAAGACGGGCATGCGCATATAACCCATCCCCGGCGCCCGCGTTTTCAGAATGGTCGCGACGAAGTTTATGCCGGTCATCAACGTGCCGACGCCGGAGATTTGCAGCGCCCAGAGATAGTAGTCGACGCCGACGCCGGGCGAGAATTGCAGCTCGCTCAGCGGCGGATAGGCGACCCAGCCGGCTTTTGAGAACTCGCCGACCGCGAGCGAGATGTTCGTCAAGAGGATACCCGACGCGGTCAGCCCCAGGGCTACCGAGTTCAAGGTCGGAAACGCCATGTCGCGGATGCCTAGTTGCAGCGGCACCACGAAATTCATCATTCCGATCACGAATGGCATCGCCATGAAGAAGATCATGATCGTGCCATGTGCCGAGAAGATCTGGTCAAAGTGCTCAGGCGGCAGGTATCCCTGTGCGCCGCCTGCTGCGACCGCTTGCTGCGCCCGCATCATGATGGCGTCGGCAAAGCCGCGCAGCAGCATGATCAGCGCCAGTATGATGTACATGATGCCGATGCGCTTGTGGTCGACAGAGGTGAGCCACTCTCGCCACAGGTAAGGCACGTAACCCTTTAGTGTCACCCACGAAAGGATGGACACGATAACCAGGACCATGACGCCCGACGCACCCATGATGATCGGCTGGTCGAAGGGAATCGCACTCCAATTCAGCTTGCCAAGTAGATTCATTTTTCCGCCCTCATTGACGTCGGATTTCTGCGGCACATCGCGTCGTCGGATTGCATTTCGGAGACCAGGATGCTGTCGAACAGACCGGGCGCGACCGCACGATAGGTGAATGGCGCCACCGCAGCACTCGGCTTCACCAGCTCCGCGTAGGTTTTCGCATCGAGCTCCGGACCAGCACTGCGTGCTGCGTTAAGCCACTGTGCGAACTTTTCGTCCGGCACGGCATCGGCGTCGAAATGCATGTCGGAAAAGCCCTCGCCGCTGTACTGAGCGGAAAACCCGCGGTACGTTCCAGAATGGTCGGCTTGCAGGTGAAGACGGGTGATCATTCCCGCCATAGTGTAGATCTGGCTGCCAAGCTGCGGCACAAAGAAGCTGTTCATCACGCCTGAGGAGGTCAATTCCAGACTGACCGGCGCGCCGACGGGAATGATCAGTCGATTGACGCTTGCGACGCCCTGATCGGGATAGATGAAGAGCCATTTCCAGTCGAGCGAGGCGACCTGGACTCGTAGCGGCTTCACGGTGGATAGGATCGGTTTGCGCGGGCTCAAATCATGTGAGCCCACCCACGCCACGCCGCCAACCAGGAACACGGTCATCGCGGGGATCGACCAGACGAGCATCTCGAGGCGGCCTGAATACCTGAAATTTGGCCGATACCGCGCTCGCTCATTCGATGCACGAAACCAGAAAGCAACGCCCAGCGTGGCAAGGATCACTGGGATCACGATCGCCAGCATGATGCCAAGCGCGTTGAGCAGAATTTGTCGCTCGGCGACGGCAATCGGCCCTTTGGGATCGAACACGCCGTCCGTGCAGCCACCGAGTGTCGTGACACCGATCAGGACGACAGCAAGTAAAGCATATCGCATGTTAGACCTCGCTGAAGTTGACGGCGCAGCATGCGCTGCGGACGGCGCCTGGCAGGAGCTCGGCATGCACCGATCCGACGGTCCGGCCATCGTGCGTTGACCGCGTGGGTGAGAATGAGCCACTTCCATGGTCGATCAGGAGGGCCGCAAACAGCACGAACAAATAGAAGATGGAGAACACGAACAATCTGTGGGCAGCGCGGCGATCGGTCTCAATGCTTCTGTTCAGCTGGCGTGCAAGCAGAAGGAAGAGCGCCCCGCAGATCGCGACGATCACGCCATAGATCGCCCCTGCAAACCCGAGCATCCAGGGCAGCTCCGAGGCGAGAGCCAGCAGGCCGCTGTAGATCTGGATCTGCCGTGTCGTTGCAGCCTTTCCCGCAACCACCGGCAGCATGGGAACGCCGGCACGGGCATAGTCATCGGTGCGATTGAGCGCGAGAGCCCAGAAATGGGGCGGCGTCCAAAGGAAGATAATGAGGAACAGCGCAAGCGGCTCGAGCCCGACGTCTCCGGTTGCTGCGGCCCATCCGATCACCGGCGGCATCGCGCCCGCGATACCGCCGATGACGATGTTCTGTCGCGTGGACCGCTTCAACCACGCTGTGTACACAACAACATAGAAGAGGATCGTGCAGGCCAACAGTGCGGCTGCCGTGAGGTTCGTCGCCAAAGCGAGGACCACTACTGCGAAACCGCTAAGCACGAGTCCAAAGAAAAGGGCCTCGAACCGGGAGACCTTGCCGCGGGGAATTGGCCGCGCCGCAGTACGCGTCATGACCGCATCGATATCGGCGTCGTACCACATATTAAGCGCGCCAGCGGCTCCAGCCCCCGCGGCGATGGCAAGTACCGCGGCAAAGGCGGTTAGCGGATCAAGTCGACTTGGAGCGATGCTCAATCCGACGAGCGCGGTGAAGACGGCAAGCATCATCACACGCGGCTTTGTCAGTGCGACAAGACCAGACAGGCTCCAATGACCAGCCAGCGGGTGAGTGGAACGAGACGATATTGCGAAGCGCGCTCGTCTTTCCCCAAGCTGGCCAGCAATGGATTTGACGTTCATCTCGCTGCTCCGAGTTCTTTCAAAATGAGAGCTGTCGTGTTCGATTCGGACAGCCGTATGCGTGCATTCAATATGCATCCTCACCCTCGGCGGCGATTGAACGCGGCTGCTCGATTGGGGCCAATCATGCTCAAAACTGTGAGCTGACGAGTTCGGACCTGAACACACGCGTCGCGATCGCACGATTCAGGACAATCTGAGCGCGTTTCAACAAGCGCTCTAAGTAAATTTTTCCTAAGGCAGATCATTGTTCGAATATCCGCAACGCGCCGCCCAATTCGAATATCGACGAGGTCTGTTGCATTTTCTTGGAAGCGGCCGCTTCGCTTAACGGAGAACTATCAATGAAGACGCCTTCGCTCTGGATTATTGCAGCCGCCTGCTTTATCGCCCCGTCATCTGTGGCACACGCGCGTTCCGCTTATGATGGCTCCTGGGATCTCGCCTTCGTGACGCAAAAGGGCATATGCGATCCCAGTTACAACTTCACCGTCAATGTTTCCGATGGCATTGTAACTCATCCCAATCTTGTAAAATTCAAGGGATACGTCGCGAAATCCGGTTCCGTTCATGCGTCGGTGACAGTTCACGACAAATTCGCTTCCGGTACGGGCAGGTTTTTCGAAACCTCGGGTCGCGGAAGATGGAGCGGCCGCGCGGGAAGCGCGCGATGCACTGGCTACTGGACCGCGCAACGCAATTGACGAATTTGGAAAGGGAACCACCGGCTCCCGAGCTGCTGACGTGCGAGGCGGCACTAAGGACGACTGCGCTGGCAGCCACACTCCTGTTTGCCCACGGGCAGACCACGGAACGGACGGTTACCGCGGCCGAGCGGCTTGGGCGCGCGCTCGGCGTGACGGTTAAGGTGTTACCTTACTGGGGCGAGCTCACCGTCGGACTCGAAGGCGCGCCCATCTCACAAATCGTCCCCGCCAAGCCGCTCGGTGTCGACATGGCCGGGTACTGGTCGTCACGACGGTGATCGATCAGGTCTGCCACGGCACGTTGTCGGCCGAGGCTGCGCAATCCGCGCTTGAGTCGGCTGGCCGGCTGCCGCCAGCTTCCACGCCACGCTTCACTTTGTTCGCAGCCATTGGCGCGGCTTCGCTTGGCGTCATTTTCGGCACGCTCGATGCAACGAGCCTGTTGCTGATCGCGGTCAGCGCCGCCATCGGCGCGCTCGTCCGCCGCTGGCTGTCCGGCTTCAGCAATAATCCGCTGATCCAGCCGCTTTGCGCCGCGTTTATCGCGGGTGTCGTGGCCGCCGCTGCCAGCCGTTTCCAGCTATCGCATGCAGCCGCGCTGGTCGCTTTCTGTCCCTGCATGGTGCTGGTCCCCGGTCCGCATATCCTCAGCGGTGCCATCGACCTCGCTCGTACACGCATCGCGCTGAGAATCGCGCGCCTGGCCTATGCCGGCGTCATCGTACTCATGATCTGCGCCGGCGGCCTGTTCGGGTTCGCGGCGGTCGGCGCAAAGCTCGCGATAGCCGGATCATCTCCGCCGGTGCCGCTGGTCATCGACGTGATTGCGGCAGGATGTGCCGTCGCCTCGTTCGGCACTTTCTTCTCAATGCCGTGGCGTCTGCTAACGTTCCCGATCGCGATCGGCATGCTCGCGCATGCCGCACGCTGGGCGCTGATCTCTGTCGCCGGCGGAACTGCTCCAACCGGGGCGCTCGTCGCATGCATGCTCGTCAGCGTCCTCGCGACTCCGGTCGTCGATCGCCTGCATCTGCCCTTCGCCGCGGTCGCCTTCTCCGCCGTTGTCTCATTGATGCCGGGCTTTTTCCTGTTCAACGCCGCAACGGGCCTTGTCGAATTGGTTTCGATCGGGCCGAGCGCACCGGCGGCTCTGCTGATAAGCATCGTCACGAGCGGCGCCACGGCATTTCTGATCATCATGGCCATGACCTTCGGGCTGATCCTCCCGCGCATGCTGTCCGAGCGCGTATTGCCCGCGCCAGCATGAAAAGCCGCATGGACGTTCTATGCACCGCACCGCCGTTCAAGATTAGCCCGAAGTTCCGCTGTATCCGTTGCTAATCGGGCGACTGGCCCTAGAGACCGTCGGTACATCCATGACCACAGTTCTGACCAAATCGTTTCCGCAAGAGAAGCCACCTGTAACAAAGGCGGTCCCGGGCAAGAAACGCGTCTTGATCGTCGGCGGCGGTTTCGCCGGCATCGCGGCAGCGCGGGCGCTCAAGCGCGCCAATGTCGAAATAACGCTGGTCGACCGGCGTAACCACCATATTTTTCAGCCGCTCCTGTATCAGGTCGCCACCGCTGTTTTGGCGCCCTCCGAGATAGCGGCGCCGATCAGGCAGCTCGAGGCGAAACAGAAGAACCTCAGCGTGTTGCTGGCCGAGATTAAGGGCATCAACCTGGGCGCTCGCACCGTCGAGGCTGTTTGCCCCGGGATTGGCAGTCGAAAACTCGAGTACGACGTCCTGGTGATCGCGACCGGAATGCGCCCGAGCTATTTCGGTCATGACGAGTTCGCGCGCTTTGCGCCAGGCCTCAAGAGCCTCAACGACGCTGAGACGATCCGAACCAAGATCCTGGGTGCATTTGAACTAGCTGAATCGACCGACGACGAGAAAGAACGCGCCCGCCAAATGACCTTCGTTTTAGTGGGCGCTGGCCCGACCGGCGTCGAGCTTGCCGCTTCGATAGCTCAACTGGCCACGGTTACCCTGCGCAAGAATTTCCGCAAGATCGACCCTGCCAAGAGCCGAATTGTGTTACTGGACGGCGGCGCTCGTGTTCTTCCAACGTTTGCGGAATCGCTGTCGCGAAAGGCGGCCAAGCGACTAATCAAGCTCGGCGTTGAAGTTTCGACGGGCGTAAAGGTCGAGAAGGTTGACGATCTTGGCGTCATCGCGGCTGGCGTCCGAATTCCCAGCGCCACCGTGCTTTGGACAGCGGGCGTTAGCGCCTCGCCCGTCGTAAAAATGCTCGGGACGACGACGGACCGCGCCGGGCGCGCATTCGTTGGCGCTTTCATGGACATCCCCGAGGCGCCCGACGTCTTTGTAGTGGGAGATGCAGCCACGATGACCCAGGATGGCCACCCCGTCCCCGGAGTGGCGCAGGCAGCCATTCAACAGGGCCGATTCGTCGGGCATGTCATCGCCAACCGGGTCAGAGGACGCAAGGATGGTCGACCGTTTCGGTACCGCAACAAGGGCAACATGGCGGTAGTCGGCAAGAACTTCGCCATCCTCGAGTCTGGTCATTTGCGCAGCAGTGGCTTTGTGACCTGGCTGGTTTGGGCCGCGCTGCACGTGCTCGCGCTGCCACAGCTCCAGAACCGGTTCCGCGTCCAAACACAATGGTTCTGGTCGTACCTGTCGGGGCAACGGAGCTCACGGCTGATTTCCGAAGGGCCGCGGTCGTCCGCGTCATAGTCGTCGTCCGGCTCGGTAAGTCATCATTTCCGGCAATTGGTTGAGGACTGCACCTGTGGACGCCTCCATCATCTCCGCGCTCGCCGCCCTCACCGGGGCAGCCGTCGGTGGCTTGACGAGCGGAATTGCGAATTGGCGGAACCAACGAAGCCAGGTCCGCGCCCAGTGGATTCTTCACGAGGAGACCCGCCGGCAGATCCTTTACAGGGATTTCATCGAAGACGCCGCCAAATGTTACATTGATGCGCTCCAGCACGATAAAGCCGACATTGCCGGCCTGGTCAGTCTTTACGCCAAGCTGAGCGCGATGCGGGCGGTGTCTTCAAAGCTGGTGGTCCATCATGCCGAAGACGTCGCCCGAAAAATCCTGGACACCTATCTGGAGCCGGACAAGAGCTTCGTCGAACTGCGCGAAATGGCCATCGACGGCACGATCGATCTGTTGCGTGGCTTCAGCCACGCGTGCCGCGACGAATTCGAAGAAATGCGGCCGGTACAATTTTGAGATTCACCCTGCGGTTTTCATCCGTTTCTTTCAGCATTCGCAGTCGCCTCTAGTCGGATACCGCGTTCGCCAGAGCTTGCCGCAAGGCGTCAGACGTGCTGGCCTCAAGATCGGATCGTCTCGACCCATTTCGCGAGCGCCTGCATGAAATCCTGCAGGAATTTGCGGGTGCCGTCGCTAACGAGCTTGCCACCTTCCTCGAATAGCTTGTCTGCATGGCCGACATAGGCTTCAGGCTGCTGCATGGTCGGCACGTTCAGAAGCACGAGCGACTGCCTCAGATAATGATTGGCGCCGAAGGCCCCGATCGCGGTCGGCGAACCGCAGACGATCGCACCAGCGATGCCGAGATGTAGGAGATGTCTGGTGTTGCTCCAGAATACGGTGAGCACTGCCGCCGCACTCACGCTGCGATCAGGCCACCTCCGTCCTCCGTCGGCGCGGGGCACGAAGCTCTGCCAAGGACGCTGCGGGCTCGCCGAAAATCTTCAATCGCGGCGATCGCGCGTCGGCTGGGCCGTATGTTCGTCCCTATGCGGTCGCCGGAGATTTGATGGTCCTCATGAAGTCGGGCTTGCGCTTTTCCAAGAAAGCCGTGAACGCCTCTTTTGCGTCTTCAGAGCGGACTTGCGCACTGAACTCTTCGTTCTCAGCCTTCATCGCAGCCTTGATCTGCTCGCGAAATGGCTGCTTCATCAGCCTCTTACTGGCTTGTAGCGCTTTGGCCGGCTTCGTGGCTAATTTCCCAGCCGTTTCGGTCGCTCTCGCCAGGACGTCCTTGTCAGATATGACCTGGGTAACCAGACCCAACTCCGCGGCGCGCCTGGCATCGAACGGAACTCCCAACAAAATGAGTTCCGCCGCACGGACGTGACCGGCCCGCGCCGGCACGGAGTAACTCGATCCGAATTCCGGCACAACAGCAAGATTGATGAATGGCATCTGGAAATGCGTGCTCTCGCCCGCGTAGACGAAGTCACAGTGCGTCAGCATGGTGGTTCCGCCGCCGATCGCGGCGCCGTGGACCGCCGCGACGAGCGGCTTGTCGAAGTTGACCAACGCCTCCATCAGTCGGGCCTGCGGAGATTCTCCCGACCCTGGAGGATTCTTGAGAAAATCCTCGATATCGTTGCCCGCGCAGAACGAGTCTCCCGCGCCGTGCCAGAGGACGACACGCGTGTTCTCGTCATTCGCCGCCTCGTTGAAGATGCCTGCGAGAGCCACGTACATGGCTGACGTCATCGCATTCCGTTTTGTCGGGCGGTTCAGCTGCACGCGCAGGACGCTTCCTGTGTGTTCGGTAACAATATCATCCATTGTCGAAGTCCTGGTCCCTTGGTGAATTTCACTGCACGTGGAGGTTCGGGGCGGCTCCCGCCGTCCCGACAGTATCGTCGCGCTAGGCCGCATGTTCCTTTGTTTTCGGAATAGCGCCGCTCGCGCGCAAACCATCGATTTCGGCCGCGCTGAATCCGAGCTGCCGGAGAACCTCCTCGTTGTGTTCTCCAATCTTTGGGGCGCGCTTCGCGGACACCTTGGCGACGCCATGAACCTGAAGCGGGCTGCTGATGGTGGACGTCAGCTTGCCGCCGGCACCGTCGAGCGGAACTATGATATCGTTCGCCCGGAGCTGGGGATCGTTGATCACCTCTTGCGGCCCACGCACCGCTCCGAACGTCACGTGAACGCCGTTGAACACGTTATACCAATGCGCCATCGGCTCGGCACAGAAGGTCTCGTCGAGGATCGCCGTAAGCTCCGTCATGTTCGCCATCAGCTTCGCCGGGTCGGAGAATCGCGGATTCGTCAGGAGATCGGGCCGGCCGATCGCCTTCACCACGGCCTCCAGCTTGTCGGGCGTGATGATGAGAACGAACCATGTATCATCCTTGGCGCGATAGACGTTCATTGCCGCATTGGCAGGATGCTTGCGATCGTGCA
The DNA here is from genome assembly GCA_036924855.1 of Nitrobacteraceae bacterium AZCC 2146. Taxonomy (NCBI): domain Bacteria; kingdom Pseudomonadati; phylum Pseudomonadota; class Alphaproteobacteria; order Hyphomicrobiales; family Nitrobacteraceae; species Nitrobacteraceae bacterium AZCC 2146. Next base: position 5,898,236 of record JBAGRP010000001.1, on the reverse strand, counting down.
GTCCGAAGAATTTCGCCTCGCACAACGCAGCCTGGATCGAGACGCTGGCGGACCACACACCTTCGGCAAGCAGCGAGGTCGTGACATGCGCCCCCTCGCCGGTGCGCTCGCGACGATAGAGGGCGGTGACGATCGCCGAGTAAAGTCCGACGGCGGTCGCATTGTCACCGCTACCGGCGACCGGCCAGGTTGGCGGCGCACCAGCATCGCGCGTCATCGACAGCAATCCGCTGCGTGCCCAATACGACGTGATGTCAAAGCCGGGGAGATCCGCGTCCGGTCCCTTGTCCCCGAACCCCGAGATGTCCGCATAGATCAATCGTGGGTTCCATTGCACCACATCCTCGTAATTGAGCTTCAGCCGCGCACGCGCCGGATGCGGCGTGTTGACGATGAGAACGTCGGCCCATTTGACGAGCTTTTCGAGAACTTGATGGGCGCTCGGTGACTTCAGATCAAGTGCCATACCCCGCTTGTTGCGATTGGCGAGATGCCAGGGGTAAGCGTCCTCGGCGACCGGCTGCGGTGGCAGGTGGTTCGCGATTCGCCATATGTCACCGTTCGGCGGCTCCACCTTGATGACGTCGGCACCGAAATCGGACAGAATCACGGCAGCGCTCGGGCCTGCGATAAAGCTCGCGAGATCCACCACCTTGAGTCCAGAAAAGATGTTGTCGTTCGGCATGTTTGTCTCCTTAGTGTTGAAGTTCGGGCGCGATTGAAACGCGGCGGTCATCGTCGTTCAGTTTTTCCAGTGTCTGGGAAATCCAGCCGAGCAGGCGGGTTTGGACCTGGCGTCGGTTGATCTCGTTCAGCATCTCGTGTCGACCGCCCGGATAAAAATCGAAGGCGATGTCGAGCAGCCCGGCATCGCGGTAGCGGCCAATCAGTGTGTGGAGTCCGCGCAAGTGCTGGCCGACGGGGTCTTCGCTTCCGGAGAACAAATAGATCGGCAGATCGCCGCGGATCTTGCGGAGTGCGAGCGGATCGTATAACCGCGGCGCGGTGTCGAGGAAGGAAACAAGGGAGTCGGGATGAAGATCTTCAAAGCAGAGGGGATCAGCCATGAACGCATCGACGATCGCCTGATCGCGGCACAGCCAGTCGAAGGGCGTGCGCGCCGGCTCGAATGCGGCGTTGAGGAGGTTGCTGCCCGCGGTCTCCGGAAGCGCGGCCCGGGCAAAGCCTTCAAGCGCTCCCGATCCCGAGAGGATCAAACCATCAATCTCGTGGCTGTGGTCGATGACGTATCTCTGCGCGGCAAAGGATCCCATGTCGTGCCCCAAGAGGAGCAGCGGCAGGTCGGGATTTTTCTCTCTGGCGATCTCGCTCAGGCGGACCATGTCTTGGACGAGAAGTTCAAAGCCGCCCCCGCCCAATTCTCCCAATTGCGAGTGAGCCGAGAGGCCATGCCCGCGATGATCGTTGGCGTAGACGGTGAGACCTGCCGCAACGAGCGCATCAACGGTGTCGGCGTAGCGCCCCATATGTTCGCCCATCCCGTGGGCGATCTGAACAATGGCGCGGGCCGGGCCGCGACTGTCCCAGCGGGCGCACGCGATGCACAGCCCGTCGGAGCTGGTCAGTAGGAATCGCTTTGTCGGAACTGGGTTGGGAGAAGGCGTTGCCATAGCAAATGTCCGGTCTCGCTCGCGCTCGAAATTCACCGACCGCGAAACTGCGGCACGCGTTTTTCGAGGAAGGCGGAGGTGCCTTCCTTCTTGTCTTCCGTTGCCGCACAGATTCCGAAATAGGACGCTTCGAGCGCAAACCCCTCGGCCTGGCTGGTGTCCAGCCCCTTGTTCGCCGCCTCCAGTGAGAACTTCACAGCGATCGGCGCGTTGGCCGCGATCTGCTTCAGAATCGTCTCGGCACGGTCAATCAGGCTGGCTGCAGGAACGACTTCGTTGACGAGGCCGATGCGATAGGCTTCCTGCGCAGAAATCGTCTCGCCCGTGAGGATCAGCTGCAACGCACGCCCCTTTCCCACCAGGCGCGGCAAACGCTGCGTTCCGCCACCACCGGGCAGCAGGCCCAGCTTCACTTCGGGCTGCCCGAACTTGGCATGCTCCGCCGCGATCCTCATCGTGCATGCCATCGCCGTCTCGCAGCCGCCGCCGAGCGCAAAACCATTAACCGCCGCGATCACCGGCTTGCCGAGATTTTCGATGCGGTCCAGCACGCTCTGCCCGAACCGGCTGGACTCTTCCGCTTCATAGGCGTCGACGTGCGCGAGTTCACTGATGTCGGCGCCGGCGATGAAAGCCTTGTCGCCCGCGCCGGTGAGGATCACGCCGTGCACGGAAACGTCGGCCTTTGCATCCTCGAATGCGGTCTGCAAATCGGTCCAGGTCGGCGTATTGAGCGCGTTGAGCACCTTGGGCCGGTTGACCGTCACGTAGGCGATCGAACCCTTTTTCTCGTACTGGACGTTCGCAAGCGCCAACGCCGCTCTGGGCAAGGAGTTGGGTACTGTTGCAGGCGAAGAGGTGAACGGTGCAGCTTGCAAAACCATAGTCATATCTCCTGGATGGGGGCGGCTGGCCTCCGAGCGCCAGCCGCTGAGAAGTCAAATGAAGGCGCCGTGACCAGTGATGGCTTTGCCGACGATCAGATTTTGCATCTGATAGGTACCTTCGTAGGAATACAGCGCTTCGGCATCGGCGAAGAAGCGCGCGAGGTTGTAGTCGGCGACAATGCCGTTGCCGCCCAGGATCTCGCGGCCCCATGCGACCGTCTCGCGCGATTTCGCCGTACAGAACGCCTTCGCCAGCGCCGCATGATGGTCGTCAAGCTTGCCTTCGTCATCAAGCTGCGCCAGACGGAGCATCAGGCACTGGCACGCGGTCAGATTGCCAAGCATCTTGGCCAATAGATCCTGAATCAGCTGGAACGAAGCGATCGGCTTGCCGAATTGCTGGCGTCCCTGGGCGTATTTAAGGGTAGCTTCGAATGCACCCATCTGGATGCCGGTTGACGCCCAACCCACCATGTATCGCGTCATCCGCAGCACGCGCGCGGTATCGCGGAACGAATTGCCGCCCTGCAGGCGGTTCGCTTCGGGCACACGTACGTCCTTGAGGGTGATCTGGCCGTTCTGGACCACCTTGAGCGCTATCTTGTGCTCGATCTTCTCGACGCTGAATCCCGGCGTCGACTTGTTCTCGACGATGAAACCCTTGACCTGGTTGTCCGCGAGATCGCGTGCCCAGATGATGGAGAGGTCGCACCACGTCGAGTTGCCGATCCACCGCTTCTGGCCATTGAGAATCCAGGTGTCGCCCTCGCGCTTGGCGGTCGTGGTCAACCCGCCGCTCGCTCCCGAACCGACCAGCGGCTCGGTCAACCCGAAACACCCGATCTTTTCGAAACGCGCCATTTGCGGCAGCCATTTCTGCTTCTGCTCCTCGGATCCATCGAGATAGATCGAGCCCATCGCCAGGCCGCTGTGGACGCCCCAGAACGTGCAGATCGACGCGTCGACGCGCGCGATCTCCATCGTGACGAAGCCGTACAGCTTCTGGCTGCCGCCGGCGCAGCCGTAGCCCTCATAGCCGAGCCCGCCGATGCCGATTTCCCTGAACGAAGGCAGCAGCTCGAACGGAAACGCATCATCGGCCCAATACTTGTTGATGATCGGCTGGACCTTGGTCTCCATATATGTCCGCACCTTTTTGACGACCGCTTTCTCCTCGGGGCTGAGATGGTCGACCAATTGATAGAAGTCGCCGTTAGGTACAGGGACCGGCTTCGGCGCTGCGGTCTTGCTTGCTGCGGTTGCTGTGGGCATTTGAGACTCCTTTGGCTGCGGCTTTAACGCCGGAAAAGATTGCAGGATGTGTAGGATGTATGATCGATCGCGCCGGCGGCGCTTGGTCTCAGGCGACCGACTCCGTCGATTTCGTTTGGCTCGCCTTGGCAATCTTGTTGCGCAGCTCAAGCAGACCGAGCAGGACTTCGTCGCGCTCCGCCGCGAGTTCGTCGATCGAGCGCGATCCGGCCTCGGCATGAACACTGTCGATGAGCTTCTTTTGCACTTCCGGAGTTAGCACCGGCGAGCCGAGGGTCTTCCACCAGGCCGTCATCGGGCCGGCGAACTGCTGGAAGAAGTGCTCGATGCCGCCCGGGCCGCCGCCAAGGTGATTGAGCATCATGTTGCCCATAATGCCCCAGCGCAGGCCCGGCCCCCAGCACAGGGCGGTGTCTACATCGGCGGCGCTCACGACGCCCTCGGCAACGAGGTAATAGACCTCACGCGCCAACGCGGCCTGCAGGCGGTTGGCAACGTGGCCCGGCATTTCCTTATTGAGGCGCACCGTCCGCTGCCCGATCGACGTGTAAAATTCCGCTGCGCGCTGAATTGTCGCTTCCGAGGTCTTTGCCCCGCCGACGATCTCGACCAGCGGGATCAAGTGGGGTGGATTGAAGGGGTGGCCGATCACGCAGCGTTCGGGATGCATTTCGCACGCCGACTGGATTTCGCTCATGGTCAAGCCCGACGAGCTTGAGGCGATGATGACGCTGGGATGTAACAGCTCGTCCAGTTGGCGATAGAGCGTCTTCTTGAACTCGATCTTCTCAGGTCCGTTCTCCTGGATCAGATCGGCGTCCTTGACGGCGTCCGTCAGGGTCGCGGTGAATGACAGCCTGCTCTGGGAAGCACCGGAAGCGAGCCCCAGTCGTTGCATCGCGGGCCAGGCCGCTGCAACAAAGCGCTTCAGTGCAGCTTCCGCACCCGGTGCGACGTCTGTCGCCACCACGTCAAGGCCGTTGGCAAGGAACAGTGTGGCCCAGCTTGCGCCGATGACGCCCGTGCCAATAATGGTAACTCGGCGAATGGGTTTGTTTTGTAACATGTCAGTTCTCCTGCAGGATTTCGGCGTACGCGATGCCGGTGAGGTTGCCCTGTGCGTAGAGGAAATTTCGTTCACCGGATCCATCGAGCCGTGCGGAGTAAACCGAGCCGGCGAAATCGGTCACGAACATGCGATCGTTTGGAACGTCGAGCGCGATACCGATCCCCTCCATGAGATGGGTCACCACGATCTCCGGCTCGACAGGCCTGTTGTCGATCGAGGCCCGGTTCACTGTGTTGCCGCGCGGAGGGTCGCCGCGGTCGGTCCAGTAGAGAACGCGGTTCGTGTGGTCGAGCTCGAGATCAATGGGTTCCGGCAGACCGTCGAAGAACATCTCGATGTCGGACCTGGTGGCTGCAGCTTGGCCGGCGGGAATCTCGACATTGGCACGGAAGATGCGGCCGAGCCCGGCATTGTCTGGGCCTTTTTGCGTCCAGTAGATGCGTCCGAATTTCGGGTCGATCGTCAGCCCAACGCACCATCGCGTCTGATCCCGGCTATCGGCATCGCCGTGGCCGGCCTCGATGAGCGTCTCCAGCTGCGAGCCGTCGAGATTGCAGCGCATGACGCGCATGCCCTCGCGGTCGCACCAATAGAGCTTGCCGCCTTTCTTATCGAGGATGATCTGCTTCGGAGTGTGGGTGCTTCCCTGTGGGACGATTGTTTTGCGGTTCTTGCCGTCGACGTCGGCGCGCTCGATGGACCCGTCATCCAGGTTTGGGATGCCCATGTTGGTCCAATAGATATGGCCAGCCTCGGCATCGACCACGATGCCGTCCGGCAAGTGGCAATCCGACACGATGGTCTTGCGGTCGGAACCGTCCGTATTCATGGAGTGAATGCGACCGGCGTTCAGCTCAAGGACAAAGAGACGAGGAGCGACGGCGCTGGCGACATCGCTTCGATTGTTCTTCTTGACGGCTTCAGACATGTGGCACCCGTATGGCGATCTGACGCGAACTCGGTCAGCGCTTGACCGCGACTGTGCCGCGAATACTTGCCACGATATTGAATGGGACGATCGCCGCTGGAATGGTTGTGCTTCTTCATCGCTGTGGTACGGTACGGCTCATCCCTTGCCGCGCGCTTACACATTTCGCACGCGAAGGATATTTGTTGGCACCGGTCTATGACCGGTTCACAGAGGGGCTTTGCGACTGCGGACCACGCGAGCCCCGCTCGACTCGCTCCCGCAGTGTCTTCCAAAACGCTTATTTGCTGGCGCGAAATTGACCGCACGAACATGCAAATCGGAGCGCGTCCAGACAAGCGGTGAATCCGCGCGCCGGCTAAGTTACGGTGCCGCCAAGTCAGACAGGGCGCATGGAGGTCCGGCGAGGCTTAACAACCAAGACGATCATGAACTAAGTGGAGTCAGACATGGACATGCCGACCTCTGGTGAGGGTGTTCAAGGTACGTCCGACGCACCAAGTGACAGACATGACAAGAACACGCGCACGGCGACGCGTGCTCCTTCCATTATCGTTGCTATCGTTGCAGCTGCCGTTGTGGCGTTATCCGTCTTCTATCTCTTGCGACCGGAACCACTGCTCGTACAGGGTGAGGTCGATGCAACACGGCTGGACATAGCCGCGCGCGTCGACGGACGGGTCAAGGAAATCCCCGTCAACCGCGGCCAGAACGTTGCTGCGGGCGCGGTGCTCGTACAGATCGACAATCCCGAAACTCTGGCCAAACGCGAGCAAATGAGTGCGGCAAAGGCTATTGCGGAGGCCCAGCTTGCCAACGTACTCGCCGGGACACGGGCGGAAGCCATTGCTGCACGGAAAGCGGAATTGGAGCGCGCGCAGGCGGCGCTGGTACTGGCGCAGAAGACTTTTGATCGCACTCATACATTGACCGAGCAAGGCAACGCGCCGCAAGCCCGTCTGGACCAGGTGACGGATGTGCTGCATGAAAGCCAACGCGCGGTCGATCAGGCCAAATCGGCCTACGACCAGGCCGTCAACGGCTACACACAGGAAGAGCGGGCTATTGCCAGGACCAGCGTCGAAAAGGCCAATGCCGATATCCAGAGCGTTCAATCGATCATCGATCAGCTCCGGGTCTACGCTCCCGTTGCCTCGCAGGTCTATCAGCGCAACGTGGAGCCGGGCGAGTATGTGTCGCCGGGCGTACCGCTCGTTACCTTGATCGATCTGACCGACCTCTGGATCCACTTCGATCTTCGCGAGGATCTGGTCAAGGGATTGAAGGTCGGCGATCGATTCGACGTCCATATTCCGGCCCTCGCTGACCGCGGTGTCACGGTCGAGGTCAAGCTTATTGCGACCAAGGGCGAATATGCGAGCTGGCGGGCCACGCGTGCTTCCGGCGATTTCGACTTGCGGACGTTTTCGATCCGCGCCTATCCGGTCCAGCCGGTGCCCGAGCTGCGACCGGGAATGAGCGCCTATCTCGACTGGCGGACACGGCAATGAAGCCGGCGCCGAAGCCGGGATTTTGGCGGGTCGCGCGGCGCGAGTGCCACTGGCTGTTTCACGATCGCGTGGCGCTGCTTCTGATCTTCGGCGTGCCGCTGTTTGCGTTCGTGGTTCTGACGACCGTCTTCAGCCATCCGGTCATACGCGGGCTCGGGGTCACGGTCGTCGACGAAGACAGGTCGGACGCCTCGCGTGCCCTGGTGGAATACGTCGCGGCCTCGCCGAGCCTGAAAATCGTCGACCGCTCCGGTACGCTGTCGACGGCCGTGCAGGACATAAGGTCGGGCAAGGCGATATCGGCAATCCATATCCCGCCGGATTTCGAGCGCGACCTGAAGGCCGAACGCCGTCCTCAGGTCGTCGGGTTCTATAACCAGCAGTTCCTGACAGCGGCCGGCATTGCGTCCTCGGGACTGAGCGATGCGCTGTCGGCGGCGGCGTCCGTGGCCGCCCCCGCCAAGCGCGCCGCCCCCGCACCGGCTTCCATGGGAGCGCTCGCCGCGGAGACCATCGCGCTTGTCAACCCGCAAAAGAACTATGCGCAGTTCCTGCTCCGTGCGTTGCTGCCGACGATCATCCATGTGGTGATCACGCTCGCCGCGGGCTATTCCGTCGGCTCTGAATTCCGCCGTCGCGACGCGCGGGCCTGGCTCGAAAGCGCCGGAGGCGATCCGGTCGTCGCGCTGGCCGGCAAGCTCGCGCCGCTGTTCGGCATCTTCTTCCTGATCATGCTGGCCGAGCCGCTTTTCCTGGAGGGCGTGCTGCAAATCCCCTTCAGGGGAGACCTGCCGTTGATGGTCGCCGCCGGCTCCCTTCTGATCATTGCCTATTTGTCGGTAGGCGCCTTGCTGCAGCTGCTGGTTGGCGACTTGCCGACCGGGCTCGGACTTGCGGGCCTCTTTGCCTCTCCTGCATTCGGCTACGCAGGCGTCGGCTTTCCCACGGTCGGCATGAATGCCTTTGCGCAGGTCTGGAGTACGATCTTGCCGCTGCGCTGGTACATGGCCGTCCTGCTGGGACAAGCGGCGCGGGGATTGCCGGTCCCGGAATCCGCCGTTCCTTTCGCGGCGCTCGCTGGTCTGGCGGTACTCTTTGCCGGTCTCGCGTTGCTGCGCATGGCGAGCCTCAAGCGCAAGGGCCGGTTTGAGACGGCACGGCCAGCCGAGCAACCAGAAATCGCCCGCACGCCGCGAGGTATCGGCGGCGCCTTCGTGGCGGAGTGGCGGCGCGTGCTCAGAGCGCGCAGCGCCTTCAGCGTGCTGTTCCTGGCTCCCCTGGTTTACGGCATTTATTATCCGCAACCCTATCTGAACCAGATCCTTCGCAAGCTTCCCATCGCGGTCGTCGACAATGATCTCAGCGATCTCAGCCGCCAGATCGTCGAGACGCTGGATGCGAGTGGCGCATTGAGCGTTGCGGTTCGCGTCCGCACACTTGCCGAGGCGCGCACCGCGATCGATCGTGGCAAGGCCTTTGCCGCCGTCGAAATCCCCGCAGGCACCGAGCGCGACGTGCTCAAGGGCATCACCGCTCACATCCCGGTCTACGCGGATGGCACCTATTTGTTCGTATTCAGGTCGACCGCAAGCGGGGTCGCCACGGCCGTCGGAGCATTGACGTCCGAACTCGTTTCGCGAGGCGCGCGCTCGGACGGAAGCCTCGTCAAGGCGAAATTGGCGAGCACGAGCCCGGCCGACGTCTTGCTGCAGCCGATCTTCAACCCGGTCGGCGGCTATGCGAGCTACATCGTCCCGGCGGCGTTTGTGCTGATCCTGCAGCAAACACTCCTGATCGGTGCTGCGATGTTGACCGGCACTGCGCTGGCGAGCGGCGGCGGAGCGTTCGCCGGCGTGCTCGGCCGCGGCATCGCCCATCTGACCATCTACTTTCCGGCGCTTGCGCTTTATCTCGTCGTGCTGCCGCGCATCTACGGCTTTTCGACGCTCGGGCATCTCCCCCAAATCTTCGCGCTCGCGACCGTCTTTTTGCTGGCGACGAGCTTCATGGGACAGGCCATCGGGGCCTGGTTCACACGGCCGGAAAACGCAACCCTCCTCCTGCTTGCAACCAGCCTGCCTCAGTTTTTCACCGCCGGCTTCGCATGGCCGCGCGAAGCAATCCCCGACGCGGCCATCGCGCTGGGCCGGATGTTCCCCGCTGACTTCGCGATTGATGGCCTCGTGCGCATCAATCAGCTAGGTGCCAGCATCTGGGAGGTCGCGCATGACTGGCTCGGACTGTGGTGTCTGGCGCTGGGCTATTTCGCGCTCGCGGTGATTTCGGCATTTGCCGTCAAGAGAGGACAGCGAGATGCGCAAAGCTAAGCGTGCCGTTATGATTGCGATCCCGCTGGTGCTCGTCGCGGGTGTCCTGATCTATTCCGCGCGTCGCTCCGGATCGGCGGTCGCAATCGTTGGTGTGGTGCGGGCGACCCAAGTCAGGGTGGAGCCGGAGGTGAACGGCCAACTCATGTCGATCGCGGTCGTGAAAGGCGCCTACGTGCACACAGGCGATGTCCTGGCGCGGCTTTCCGCGGTGGAGCTGACGGCACAAGCGGACCAGGCGCGTGCCGCGCTGGCATCGGCAACTGCGAGCCGCAACAACGTCTATGCCGGCGTGCGTCGTGAACAGATCGATTCTCTGAAGGCTGCAATCGCCAAGGCGGGTGCCCGCCTCGACTACGTGCAGGCCCAGCTCACAAGAACCAGCACGCTGGCACGTCAGAGCTTCGAGTCACAACAGTCGCTTGACCAGGCCGAAAGCGACGTTGCAAGCGCACGTGCCGACGTTGCGGAAGCCCAGGCGAATTACGATGCGGCCGTGGCGGGCCCGACCCGGGAGGAACGCGCGATCGCCGACGCGCAGGTGCAGTCCGCGGCCGCCGCGGTCACCGTGCTCGAGCGCCGCCTTGACAAGATGGTTTTGCGGGCTCCGGCTGACGGTGTTGTCAGCGTCATCGCCGCAGAGGTCGGCGAGAACGTTCGCGCGGGCCAACCGATCCTGATGGTCGAGGCGGCGGGCAGGCAATGGCTCTCGTTCAATGTGCGCGAAGATCATCTCAATCGTCTTGCGATGGGAGCAACGGCAAGCGTGACGCGGCACGGCACCGATGGCGCAAGCAAAGCCGTCATCACCGAACTGCGGCCGCTCGGAACGTTCGCCACCTGGCAAGCCGAGCGGGTAATTGGGGATCATGACCGCAACACGCTGCGCTTGCGCCTCGACCCGCAGCTAGAGCCGGCAGGCCTTGAGCCGGGCATGACTGTTTGGATCGAGAACTAGCGACAGCTCTCAAGCCTTTGCGCAATTTTAAACGTCGCTTTGGGCTTAATACAATTTGGCACTTCGACCATTTGGGCGGGAACGCCTTTCATCGCCGCAATATCGCGACTTTGCGCGGCGGGTTCAACCGATCGCGGCAAATATGTGGTCGACCATCTGGCCGAGGCCATCCGTGATCGAGTCTCACTCAAACTCTATCGTGGAGGCCACATGCTTTACACCAAGCGATCCTCTGGCATCGCCTTTAGTGAAGATGCCAAAGCGTTTTACGCAAACGGTGCTTCGGCTATCACGCAGAGTGATTAAATTGCATCGCCCGGTCGCGCTGTTCGTTGCTGACGATGCGGAGGGCTTAGACGCGAGGTGAGTGGCCTAAGGGCGTTAACCCATCTGTGGACGCCCCGCGAGATGCAAGCGGTTTTTGAAGAATATCGGCACGTAGTCGGATGCTGCCATCTGTCCGGCCTCTGATTGTGCAGCGATGGAGCTGCGGGCCCGTATGGGAGTTCGCGGACCGGAACCAAATCATAAATGCGTGCTCCAGGCACGATGGGTTCATCTGGTTCTTCCGACCCCGTCTCGCCGACTGTTGCGCCATACCCTCCTTCGACCGACTACATCTGCGACGACCTCAGGTCTGCCAGGCTCACGCCTTGGCTGCGACCGGAGCTCTGTAGCTTTCCTGCTTGACAAGGAGCGCCCAGATGATCCGCGCCATCTTGTTGGCGAGCGCGACGGTTACCAGCATGCGCGGCTTGCACAATATGGCACCGATCGCATTTTTGGGTGCCTGTTTTTGGGTTGACGAGCAAGAGCAATCGTAACCTAATCAATGTGCTGGACTAGTCCTCCTACCAGGAGGCCTTCATGAACGAGCTCTCAGGCTACGTATTTTCGTCGCTGCGGGAGGGCGACATCGCTCTATACCGGGGCTCTGGCAACGGCTTGACGCCGATCCTGCTGGTTGCCGCAGAAGAAACCTCGCCCGGTTGCGTCGAGCGACTTGAACACGAATATGCGCTTAAGTCCGAACTTGACGCCGACTGGGCGGCGCGACCCGTCGCGCTTACGTACGATAACGGCCGTATGACGCTGGTGCTTGAGGATCCCGGCGGTACGCCGCTCGATCGACTGCTTGGCCGGCCACTGGACGTATCGCATTTCCTGGGCATCGCGATCCCGCTCGCGGGCGCGCTCCGCCATGTGCATGAGCGTGGCCTCATCCATAAGGACATCAAGCCGGCAAATATTCTGGTGGAATCGGCAAGCAGCGGCGTGTGGCTGACGGGGTTCGGCATCGCTTCGCGTCTGCCGCGCGAGCGCCAAGCCCTCGCCCCGCCAGAGGTGATCGCGGGCACGCTCGCCTACATGGCGCCGGAACAAACCGGACGGATGAATCGTTCGGTGGACTCCCGTAGCGACCTCTATGCTCTGGGTGTCACTTTCTACGAGATGTTGACGGGGCAACTTCCCTTCACCGCCGCCGATCCGATGGAGTGGGTGCACTGCCATATCGCGTGGCAACCGGTGCCGCCCAACGAGCGGGTCGCGGCCGTGCCGGGGCCGCTCTCGGCTATTGTGATGAAGCTCCTCGCCAAGACCGCCGAGGAGCGCTACCAGACCGCCTCCGGCCTCGAAGTCGATCTTCGACGGTGCTTGGGGGAATGGAAATCGCATGGCCGTATCGATCCGTTCCCGCTGGGCACGCACAACCCTTCGGACAGGTTGCTGATCCCGGAGAAACTGTATGGGCGGGAACGCGAGATCGATGCCCTGCTCGCAGCCTTCGACCGCGTCGTAGCCCATGGCACACCAGAACTCGTGCTCGTATCCGGTTATTCCGGCGTCGGCAAATCTTCCGTGGTGAACGAGCTGCACAAGGCGCTGGTTCCGCCGCGCGGCCTGTTCGCGTCCGGCAAGTTCGATCAGTACAAGCGCGACATCCCGTACACGACCTTGGCACAAGCCTTCCAGACCCTCGTCCGTCAGATCCTCGCCAAGAGCGAAGCGGAGGTGGGCCAGTGGCGGGGGGCGCTGCAGGACGCGGTAGGCCCGAACGGCCAGCTTATCGTCAACCTCATCCCCGAGGTCGAGTTCGTCATCGGGAAACAGCCGCCCGTCCCGGACCTTTCGCCGCAAGATGCGCAGAATCGCTTCCAGATGGTACTCCGACGGTTCCTCGGCGTGTTCGCGCGGCCGGAACACCCCCTCGCGTTGTTCCTCGACGATTTGCAATGGCTGGACGCGGCAACTCTCGAACTGCTGGAGCACCTGGTCGCCGATCCTGATGTGCGGCACATCCTGCTGGTCGGCGCCTATCGCGACAACGAGGTCAGTCCATATCACCCGCTCATGCGGACGCTGGAGGCGATCCGCAAGGCGGGAACGAGGACGCATGAGATTGTGCTGGCACCCCTCGAGCTCGACGATGTCGGCCGACTCGTGGTCGATTCTCTACACTGCAATCGGGATTCCGCGCGTCCTCTGGCGCAGCTGGTGCACGAGAAAACTGGCGGCAATCCGTTCTTCGTAATCCAATTTCTCACGGGACTGGCCGAGGAAGGGCTCCTCGCGTTCGACGCGGACGCGGCGGCCTGGATCTCGGACTTAGCGCGCATCCGCGCCAAAGGCTACAGCGACAACGTGGTGGATTTCATGGTCGCGAAGCTGAAGCGGTTGTCCGAGACGACGCAGCAAGCACTCAAGCAACTCGCCTGTCTGGGGAACGTGGCCGAGGTCGCCACCTTGACCCTGGTTCGCGGGGTATCGGAAGAGGAGATCCACATGACGCTCTGGGAGGCTGCCAGTACGGGGTTGGTCCTCCGCCTAGATAGTTCCTACGCGTTCCTCCACGACCGCGTTCAGGAGTCGGCCTATGCGCTCATCCCTGAAGACGAGCGGGCGGCAGCACATCTTCAGATTGGCCGAGTGCTTGCATCGCAAACACCGTCCGAGGAGCTAGAGGAGAAGATCTTCGAGATTGTGAACCAGCTCGACCGTGCTGCCACGCTGATCCATTCGCGGGACGAGCGCGACCGGGTCGCCGAACTCAATCTTATTGCAGGCAAGCGCGCAAAGACTTCTACGGCCTATGCCTCGGCGCTGAGCTATCTCGCAGCCGGCCGCGCACTGCTGACGGAGGACAGTTGGGAGCAACAATACGAGCTCACCTTTTCGATCGAGTACCACCAGGCCGAGTGCGAGCTGCTGACCGCCGATCTGGCGGCGGCGGAAGAACGCCTCACCATGCTTTCGCGCCGCGCCGGAAACCTCGTCGACATCGCCGCCGTGGCGTGCTTGCGGCTGACGCTGTACACGACCTTGGATCGGAGCGACCGCGGCGTGGAGGTATGTCTTGAATACCTCCAAAGGGGTGGTGTTCGCTGGTCACCGCATCCCATGACGGACGAGGTCCGGCACGAATATGATCGGATATGGCAACAGGTCGGGACCCGCTCCATAGAGGAACTCGTCGACTTGCCGTTGATGAGCAATCCAGGGGTCCGCGCGACTCTCGATGTTCTGACCGAGGTGGTGACACCGGCATTGTTTACCGACGAGAACCTCCTCTCACTCGTGATTTGCCGGATGGTCAATCTCAGCCTCGAACACGGTAACAGCGATGGATCGTGCTTCGCTTATGTCTGGCTTGGTATGATTCTCGGACCACACTTTGGCGATTACCGGGCTGGATTCCGATTCGGCAGGCTTGGCTACGATCTGGTGGAGAAGCGTGGACTGCATCGCTACCAAGCCCGTGCCTACATGTCCTTCGGCAATCTTGTTATGCCCTGGACGAGGCACATCCAAACCGGCCGGGATTTGGTGCGTCGCGCCTTCGACGCCGCAAATAAGATCGGCGACCTCACCTTTGCGGCTTACAGCTGCAACAACCTGAACACGAATCTTATCGCAGCCGGAGATCCGCTCGGCGACGCGCAACGCGAAGCCGAAAATGGGCTCGACTTCGCGCGGAAGGCGCGGTTTGGTCTCGTTATCGACATTATCACCGCGCAGCTCGGGCTGATCCGGACTCTGCGCGGCCTGACGGCAGAATTCGGCTCCTTCAATGATGAACGGTTCAACGAGAGCCAGTTCGAATCTCATTTGCAGAGTGATCCACGTTTGGCGCTTCCCGAATGCTGGTATTGGATCCGCAAGCTGCAAGCGCGCGTCTACGCAGACGACTGTGCTTCCGCTATCGAGGCAGCATCGAAGGCGCAGCAGCTTCTCTGGACGTCGCCCTCATTCTTTGAGGTGGCCGAATTCCATTTTTTTGCCGCACTCGCGCGAGCAGCACAGTGCGACGCGGCACCAGCCGGCGAGCGGGCCCGCCATCTGGAGACGCTGGCCGCCCATCACAAGCAACTCGAGGTGTGGGCGGAGAACTGCCCCGAGAATTTCGCGAACCGCGCGGCGCTGGTCGGGGCGGAGATCGCTCGTCTCGAAGGCCGGGAGCTCGATGCCGAGCGCCTCTACGAACAGGCCATCCGCTCGGCCCGCACCAACGGTTTTATTCACAATGAGGCGCTCGCCAATGAACTTGCCTCGCGTTACTACGCGGCGCGGGGGCTAGAGCGATTTGCCCAGTTGTGTCTGCGGAACGCCCGCTACGGCTACCTGCGTTGGGGAGCCGACGGCAAGGTGCGGCAACTGGAACAGCTCCATCCGCATCTGCGCGACGCACAAGTCCGTGCATCTCGCACTGCTACCATTGGCGCACCCGTCGAGCGGCTGGATGTCGGTACGGTGCTCAAGGCTGCGCAGGCGCTGTCCGGCGAGATCGTCGTCGATGAGCTCATCAAGACGCTGCTGCGGATCGCGGTCGAGCATGCCGGCGCCGGGCGCGGCCTGCTGATCCTGCTCCAGGGCGACGAGCCACGGATCGCGGCGGAAGCGACGACCGGCCGCGGCCAGGTTGAGGTTGCGCTGCGCCAAACAGCGGTGTCAGCGGCGGAGCTTCCCGAATCCCTGCTCCATACCGTGATCTGGAGGCGGGAAAGCGTGATCCTTGATGACGCCTTGGCGCAGAATCCGTTCTCGTCAGATCAGTACATCTGCCATAAGCACGCTCGGTCGGTTCTCTGCCTTCCCCTGGTGAAACAATCCAAGCTGATCGGGGCACTCTACCTCGAGAACAACCTGGCATCGCACGTGTTTACGCCCGGCCGGATCTCGGTACTGGAACTGCTGGCGTCGCAAGCGGCGATCTCGCTGGAGAACGCCCGACTGTACAACGATCTCCAGGAACGGGAGGCCAGGATTCGCCGCCTGGTCGACTCGAACATCATCGGGATCATGATTTGGGATTTTCAGGGCCGGATCATCGAAGCCAACGAAGCCTTTCTCGATATTCTCGGGTACGCCCGGGAAGATCTCGTCTCGGGTAGGCTGCGATGGACGGAGCTGACGCCAGCCGAATGGCGCGACGCCGACGACCAGACCGTCGCAGAGCTGAAGGCGGCTGGAACCGTCCAACCGCGTGAGAAAGAGTACTTTCACAAGGACGGCAGCCGCGTACCGGTTCTGCTCGGCGCGACGACGTTCGGCGACCGCCAAAATGAGGGTGTCGCCTTCGTGCTCGATCTGACGGGGCGTAAGCACGCCGAAGAGGCACTGCGCAAGGCGCAGGCGGACCTCGCACACGTAAACCGCGTCGCGACGATGGGCCAATTGACGGCCTCGATCACGCATGAAGTGAACCAGCCGATCACAGCGGCAGTCACGTACGCGTTAGCCGCTCGGCGCTTGCTAAGCGCTAAGCCACCGAATTTTCGCGAGGTGGATGACGCGCTCGCTCTTATTGTCAAGGAGGGGACTCGCGCAGGCGAGGTCGTTGGGCGAATCCGCGCACTCATGAAGAAGGCGCCCGCACGAAAAGACGCCGTAGAGATCAACGATGCCATCCTCGAGGTTATTGCTCTCACCCGTACGGAAGCCGCACACAATAGCGTCTCGGTGCGGACGCAGTTGGCGGAGGGCTTGCCGCGTGTCCAGGGTGATCGGGTCCAGCTGCAACAGGTACTAGTTAATTTGATCATCAATGCTATCGAAGCGATGCGCGACGTCGACGAAGAGGAGCGGGAATTGCTCATCAGCACCCGTAACGAACCGGATGGCGCGTCAGTCGAGGTGCGAGATTCGGGTCCAGGCTTCGCGCCGGCGGATCTCAACCGCGTATTCGAGGCTTTCTACACCACGAAACCGGACGGTTTGGGGTTTGGGCTGTCGATCTGCCGGTCGATCATCGACGCGCATAACGGACGATTGTGGGCGAGCGCGAACCTGCCCCGCGGCGCCAGCTTTCAATTCGCCCTGCCGGCGATCGCAAACACTGCGTCGTGATGCTGCACTCGTGAGCCGGCCTAAAGACAAGCAACCCGACCGCGAGATCTGCTGTGGGTCAGGCTCGCAAACCGGGTCACGCAAGCAGGAATTCCGCTCTTGCTCGAACAGCAGACATTCCTGAGTCCAGTTGTGACGTCCGAAAAGTGCGGCGGGTTCAACTGATCGCTGCAACACACTCTGCGAACTTCTCAGCTGGGATCTGATAGAGCAAGGTCTTTCGTGGCCTTTCGTTTAGCTGCCTTGCTATCGCGTTAAGCTTGGTCTGGCTATGCAGGGAAAGATCAGTGCCGCGTGGAACATATTGGCGCAGCAATCTGTTGGTGTTTTCGTTTGAGCTGCGCTGCCAGGGGAACTGAGGGTCACAAAAATCGACATCTCAGTGGCCAATGTCAGGCGCTGATGATCGGCGAGCTAGTCGCCCGTGAAATGCAGAAGCGGTTGATAATCCGGCCTGATCTGCTTTGACCAAGTATTCAATTTTGCAAGAAAGCGGCGGTCGTGCCGCGGTTTTCCTGCGTTTTGGGATTCTCAATCTGAGCGTTTCGTGATTCCTTCGGATAGTGTTCGGCTGTTGGGGGGATCGATGAGCAAGCTGCGCGACGATCGTCAGGTGGAGTTGTTCCGGCCGGCGCTGGATGTGATCATCGACCTCGGGCACCCGCTGGTCCGGCTGGCCGCGGAGCACGATTGGGAGTTTGTGGCGACGCGGTTTGGCGCGGTGTATCGGCCCGGGCCCGGGCAGCCGCCATTGCCGACGCGGCTGATCGCCGGGCTCTTGATCCTCAGCACGTGCACAATCTGTCCGATGAGGCGCTGTGCGCGCGCTGGGTAGAGAACCCGTATTTCCAGTTCTTCTGCGGCGAGGCGGTGTTTCGGCACGACCTGCCATTTGACCGCTCCTCGCTGACGCGCTGGCGCCAGCGGCTGGGCGAGGAGCAGCTTACGGCGCTGCTGCAAGAGAGCCTTGCGGTGGCGCACCGCAGCGGCGCGCTGCAAACCAGGGATCTGGAACGGGTGGTCGTCGACACCACCGTGCAGGAGAAGGCGGTTGCGCATCCCACCGACGCCCGGCTCAACCATCGTGCGATCGAGAAGCTGGTCGATCTAGCCAAACGCGAGGGCGTCAGCCTGCGTCAGAGTTATCTGCGCCTCGCCAAGCACGCGGCGATCATGGTCGGGCGTTACACCCATGCCCATCAGTTCAAGCGCGCCCGCCGCGCGCTCAAATTCCTGCGCACCCGGCTTGGCCGCATCATCCGCGACATCCGCCGCAAGGTCGAAGGCAACGCCGTGCTGGAGGATCGCTTCGCGCCGCTGCTCGTTCTCGCCAGCCGCGTGCGGCAACAGGATCACCGTCAGCGCGGCCCAAAGGTCTATTCGCTGCACGCCCCGGAAGTCGAATGCATCGGCAAGGGCAAGGCGCGCGCACCCTATGAGTTCGGCTGCAAGGTCTCCGTGGTCACCCCGGTCACCGCGCCGAAAGGTGGCCAGTTCGTGCTGCACGCCAAGGCGCTGCACGGCAATCCGTATGACGGCCACACGCTGGGGCCGGTCATCACCGATCTGCAGAAGCTGACCGGCGTCGACGTCCAGCGCATCCATGTCGATAAAGGCTATCGCGGCCACAGCTATCCAAACCGCTTCAGGGTCTGGATCTCCGGCCAGGTCCGCCGCGTCACCAAGACCATCCGCCGCGAGATGAAGCACCGCGCCGCGGTCGAGCCGGTGATCGGTCACCTCAAGGCCGAACACCGCAAGGGCCGCAACCACCTCAAGGGCCGCGCCGGCGACCGAATCAACCCCGTCCTTGCCGTCGCCGGCTTCAACTTCCACCTGCTGCTGCGCTGGTTCGAACGGCTTTTGCGGGCCCTGATGCAGAGGCTCCGGTGCATCATCCGCCAGCCGCAATACGCTTGAACCAGCGCGTTGCGGGAAACTTCACGGACGACCAGCTCTTTACCTCTGCCCAATGTTAGCGATCGGTAAAGTTCAGTGGGCAATCTCTGCGATTGTTTGATCAGCGCCGAGACGACGCTTTCAGTATCTTTGTTCGCAACCTTGCCTAGCACACGTAGCGCGAACCACGCTCGACAAGCGTTGCGACCTAGCTGTTCCGGAACCCGCCGATCAGGTCCCCCTCCCAATGGCCCGGCACGGCGCGACCTTCAGCGGATGCCGGCCTTTCGCTGATGGACACAGCGTTCTTGATCTGCCCGAGCCCGTTCCGTTTAAGGCTGGCATGCCTGGAGCGGCGGATGGCGCGTTTCGCTCTCAGGTGCTCGAGCAGCTCTTTTTTCAGAACGCCTCGCGCTTGAATGAACAAGCTGCGATAGATCGTCTCGTGCGACACCTGCTTCTGCAGTTCCCCTTGATATGTGCGCTTGAGCCAGCCAGCAATTTGTTCTGGTGACCAATGCCGTCTGAACTTGGTCGATACTGTCCGGCTCCCGTGAAATCCCGCCCATAGCCACGTTCGACGTCCGGTCAGAACAGATATCCAAGAACGAAAATCATTTTATTCTGATAGGATATCAGCCCCAACTTGAAGCTCTGCAGACGGTAACGAAGGAATAAAAAGCTCGTTACTGGGCCGCGCGCCGGGCATCCCAACGTCACAGGCATTTAACCCGCAGGTTGGGCTGTGAAGCTGCCCATCAGGTGATGTACCACTCGCCTCTAGCGTTAGCAGCCGATCGAGCGGATGCTTTGGCCGCATCAACATGAGAAGCTTTCTCAGCTCGCCGCTGGCAGTCGTCGGCAAGGGCCTTAAGCTGACCCGCAATCGCTCGGTCGGTCATGGTTTGGGCAGCGTGGAGCATAGTCTGTGCTGCTTTTAAGTATTGTTTGCCTCGTTGTGAGATCTGCCGAAATGTCATAGAGCCCTCGCGCGGTTTTCTGGCTCCCGGTTAAAGGCGATTTGGAGCCAGGCCAACCAATTGCGGTCACTTGCCCGGCGAGCTCTGAAGCGATCGACGCACTTCTTGGAACAAAGCGGGGTTCGCCACGAGTAGTGCCGGACGAGACCAAACTTGCCATCGCAAACTGCGCATCGCGCGACTCTGCCAGATCTAGGACTTTCGGAGCAGTTCAGCATTGCAGCCTCCCCTTGGTAATATCGTGGCTATTCGTCGATCATCCTTTTTTTACCGTCGCACTTCATGGGCCTGTGCGCTTTTGCGACGCATCCAGCCTAAGACGATTGCGATCAGTGGCTCAATTGAACGTAGGTAATCGTCGGGTATCCAAAGGGGGTCACGGAACGATACGAAGGTGCATAGCGCTCGCCCTTAAAGCCAACCGCTTCCGCAACAGGTCAGACTCGGCTATACGAATCTACGCCATACGGGGACTGGGCCGCGGCATCGTCTAGAACAACACTCTCGCGGGTGCGCAGGACGTAGTGCAGCACCGACTCGGGCAGCACGCCCTCGGTCACAGCCTCGTCGACCAGACGTTCGGTCACCGTATCGCCGCTGGTCGTAGCTACTGCCTCGATACGAGGCCGCACCACATAATCAACAGCGCTCGCTCGGCGCCTACCTGCTCCATTGCAGTGTGCATGAGCGTATCGGTCAGATTTTCGAGCACGATCTCACTTGAGACGGCTTGCGAAACCTTGATCACCGTCGCGAGGTCGAGGTGTTCAAAACGGCGCACCAATGGTGCTCGTCGGGCCGGGAAGTGAGTCTTCCTGTCTGAAATCCGGATACGTCTCGCCGAGTTGTCGCACCTTTCCAAGGGCTCCCCAACGGAGCGTTCGATCGTGCTTCGCATCACGGCAAGTAGCTCGGTTCTGCCTTTGCCACCATAGGGGGCTTCTAAATGGAGCATCTGGGCGAGGAGACGATTTCTTGCGCCGTCCAATGCGCGCTCCGCTAGTCGCGGCGTTCGGCGTTGCCGCCAAGTGCTTGCGTTGCGCTGGAGGCGCGCACCCTCTCCTATCAGTCGGTTGAAACTGGAATCTCTGAAAGGGAGGCCTGACTGGATAAGGGATTGGTAGGGCGTCAATTTTAGACGCCGATCCCTCGGCCTAAGGAGCGGATATTGCAGGCTGAATGAAAGCCCAATCCAGAATGCGCACAATTGTACAATACGAGTAGTTATCGGCAACTATGCTCAGAGCGACCACGTCGAAATGCTGGGGGCAGGCTCTAGACGCCGTAAACGAAGGGTGCGCTGCGCAGGCAAGCAGTCGGCGGAAGAGATACCGCATGTTACAACTTCGGTGCATTAACGATGAAGATTCTCGCGACGCTCCCGGTGAAAGGCAGAGATCTCCGACTCGACCTATTCCGAGGTGTGGCAAATTGGGGAATCTTCCTGGACCATATCCCCAACAACATCGTGAACTGGGTGACAACGCGGAACTACGGCTTCAGCGATGCGGCGGATCTCTTCATCTTCATTTCCGGCTACACTGTCGCCTTTGTCTTTGCACGGATGATGCTCGAACATGGGTTTATCATCGGCGCGTCGAGGCTTCTGAAGCGCGTCTGGCAGATCTATGTCGCCCATGTCTTCCTTTTCGTGCTTTACCTCGCCGAAATCGGATATCTCGCGCAGAGGTATGGCAACTCCAGTTTCACCGATGAATTCAACATACGGGGTTTCCTGGCAAATCCGGCGCAGTTCTTGTTCGAGGGACTGATACTTCGCTTCAAGCCGGTGAACATGGATGTGCTGCCGCTTTACATCGTGCTGATGGGGGTTTTCCCGCCGATACTATGGCTGATGCTGCGCAGACCCAATATG
Source organism: Nitrobacteraceae bacterium AZCC 2146 (assembly GCA_036924855.1). Taxonomy (NCBI): domain Bacteria; kingdom Pseudomonadati; phylum Pseudomonadota; class Alphaproteobacteria; order Hyphomicrobiales; family Nitrobacteraceae; species Nitrobacteraceae bacterium AZCC 2146. Next base: position 5,876,553 of record JBAGRP010000001.1, on the reverse strand, counting down.
ACCCTGGCCGCTTCGGCGTTGCTCTATTTGATGGCCAGGCACTTCGGCTGGAACGTTCCGGCCTATCCAAGTGGCGTCTGGTATTTCAATCCATTCGCGTGGCAGTTTCTGTTCACGTTCGGGGCGTGGTTTGCACTTGGTGGATCGGCACAGGCGATGCCATTCATTCGATCGCGTACCGCGTTGGTGCTTGGCACCGCTTATCTTATATTCGCTCTGATGATGACATTGGCGGCCCGGTTTGATGAACTGCGGTCACTGATCCCGCCGGAGATCTACGGCGCCTTCAATCCGAACGACAAAACCAACCTCGCGCCCTATCGCTTGCTACACTTTATTGCGTTCGCTTTCTTTGTCGTTCGTCTGCTGCCACGCGATTGGCCGGGGTTAGAATGGTGGATCTTTCGGCCCGCAATCAAATGCGGTCAGCAGTCGCTCGAAGTGTTTTGCGCCGGCATATTCCTATCCTTTGCTGCACATTTCGCGTTGGTCGAGGTTTCCGGCGCCATCTGGATGCAGATCGTAGTGAGCATTGTCGGTATCTTGATGATGACCGCGCTGGCGTACTACCGGTTTTGGTCGAAGAACGCTGACAAAGCACCGACGAAGATTAAGCCTATTGTCGCAGCGTCAGGTTGAGAGGTGCCTGGGCGGCAGCTTTCGACAGACCAAATTCGGCAGGCGGTCTTGTTCTAAGTCTCGTCCGACCGGCGATGCGCGAGCCGCTGTGGCTCACTTCTGCATGGGGTCAAAAGCCAAAGTGGCACCCGGATAAGGCGCTTCCGGTTTCCTCGGAGAGCGCACCTCAGCGCGCCAAACCGACGCTAACGCATCGGTAATAGATCGTCCCGCAAGAAGCGGTCATATGCAGACCGCCGCCCGTGCAGGTGGCTGCTGGCCAGATGGCTCGGCGACCAATAGTCCTCCCAGACCTTCGGGCCGATTTCCTGGGCCACGTTGAATTGTACGGGGCCCTGTGCAGGCCGCCGGAATTTCGTGATGGTTTGCTTGAGAAAGCTCGCCCCCAGTCCCGAGATCTCGTCCGTAAAGACGAGGTCCTCGATGGATGAGGAGATGATCATCTCCTTTTGCGCGCGAGGCGCCATGCTCTCTTCGGTGACAATGAACCTCGTTCCGAGCGAAACCATGTCAGCGCGCGGCCGCGATGAATAGAGCGCGCAGCCTCAGCTACGCAGTCCTCCGCGCCGCCTTCACCAGGCCGCGCGCTATGTCCGGGTTCAGCGCATTGCGCCGCGCCGGGCGGTTCACGGTGATGGTGAGCGGGCCTTTATCCCGACTTTGCAGGACGATATGGCTCTCGCTCATGTGCTGTGGTTTTCGTTATTGATTCACAGTCCGACTCACATCCGCCGCCGTCATTGCGAGCGAAGCGAAGCAATCCATCTCGCCGCTTGCGGAGGCACGGATTGTTCATCGCTACGCTCCTCGCAATGACGGTGCCTCTTCCAAAACGGGCAGCACCCCCTCGATCTCCTTGCGGCGCGCCTCGAGGAACTTCGGCAGTTTCAGGTCCCGACCAAGGGTCTCGACCGGTTCGTCGACCGAGAATCCGGGAATATCGGTCGCGATCTCGAACAAAACGCCGCCGGGCTCGCGGAAGTAGATCGAGCGGAAATAGTTGCGGTCCTTCTGTTCGGTCGGGTGCCTTCCGTGCGCCCGGATCAGTTTCTCGGCCATCTGCGCCTGCTGCGCGTCATCCGCCGCGCGGAAGGCGATGTGATGCACCGAACCGCGTCCCTGATGTCCCCGCAATAACTCCTTGGTTTCGTAGATGTCGACCACGCTACCGTTCGCGTCGCCGGCTGCCACGAAACGGATCACCGATCCTTCCCGGGCGACCTCGCGGAAGCCGAACACATCAGTCAGGATCGCCGCGGTCTTCTCCGCGCTGTCGAGAAGCAACGTCACGCCGTGGAAACCGAGGATCGAATGTTCGGAGGGGATCTCCCCGTTGCTCGAGCCTGGCTCATTCTCGGCGCCGGCGACTCCGACGAGCGCGAGCGCCATACCATCCGAATCCGTGAAAGGCAGGACAGGCTCACCGAAGCGCTTCTCCAGCGCCTGGTGGGGAATTCCCTTCTCAATGAAGCGCTGGGTCCAATAGCCCATTGAGCGCAGCGGGACGCGGAAGGCGGTCTGGCGCGTTTCGCCGACACCGCGCCGGCCTGCCAGGGCTGTTGTCCAAGGGAAGAAGGTAAGAATGGTGCCCGGACTACCGGTCTCGTCACCGTAGTAGAAGTGATAAGTCGACGGATCGTCGAAGTTGACCGTCTTCTTGACGAACCGCAGACCGAGATCGCGCGTGTAGAAGTCGAGATTCTTGAGAGGATCGCCTGCGATTGCTGTCACGTGATGGATGCCTGACATGTTTGTCTCCTTGATGGTGAGCCCGTCCCGGGCTCGTTACGCGCAATATCGCCTCGCTTCGATAAGGACGGCCCTTATCCACTCGGCAAGCGGCCATGCGACGGTGATGACTGTCTCCTTGGCAAATGATGGAAGTGGGTTCCGTCCTACGAAACAATTCGATAGCCTCATTTTCGTCGCATCTCTGTAGCGGAAAGCGGAACAGTCGCTGACCGACGCCCGAATTTCTCGGGCCGACGGGAGGCACAGAAATGTCTGCAGTGTCGTCCACGGCCCGCAAAAGCGACGCCTGGTGCCTTCGGTGGTAATTCGTGGAACATTAAGATGCTATCACCACATCCTGGCTGGTATCGGCACCAACGCGAATCCGCGTTCCCAACGGTGAAATTTTCTTACACCAGTTCCTTCCAATACTCGCTCACGTCATACCTCCGCACCTCCTCCACGCAGGTCGTCGCGAGCCCTTGCCGCGGAATTAGCCGATTGTAGAAGTGCGGAATGTCTTCGCGTTGATAGAGAATGCCGCAGGCGATGCGATCCTGAACCTGCGTAGCAAGCGCCTTCGCCTGCTGCAAATTGCTTGAGTCGTGACCATCGGCATCTGCATCGAAGTACCTGTCCAACAGATATTCGTGCGTCGCGAAGTGATTGTATGTCGGACACGCCTGCAGCATGTCGACAAAGGCAAAGCCACGGTGCTGGATGGCGGCTTTGAGAATGCGAGTCATTAGTTTAATGTCACCGCTAAAGCCTCGGGCAACGAAGGTGGGATTGAGCGAGAAGATCAGGTCCATGCTCGCCAACGTATGCTCGGGGACCCCGTTGGGGCTTGTGTTCATTGGTTGGCCCTGTGGCGTGAGCGAACTCGCCTGCCCGGTCGTTAGCCCGTAGTTTGCATTGTTGTGCAGGACGAACGTGATGGGATAATTGCTCCTCACGCCATGGATCAAATGCCCGATACCCTCCGAGAAAGTCGCGCCATCCCCGCCGAAGGCGATCACCGGAACATTCATATTTGCAAGCTTCGCGCCCGCCGCGAACGGGATGACTCGACCATGGAGCCCGTGGAAGCGGTAGCCCTCCATTTTGTCCGAGCCGTTGCCGTGACAACCGACATCGTAGCAAAGGCAAACCTGCCACGGATGCAAATTCAGTTCTACCAACGCATGCTTCACGGCTGTCCAAATGCCGTAGTTGCCGCAACCGTCACACCAGATGCATTTAGTTTCCGAATAGTACTCGGAAAGAGCGGGCGGGCGGGTCTGCGGAGCGATATTCATGATGAGGCGCCTGCAAATTCAGAATCGGGAACACACTTTTCGTTTTCCGAGGTGCTCGCGCATCTCTCCATCACCAACGAAAGAAGCTCATCGTAGAAAAATGGTCGACCGTCGTACTTCAGAATTTTATCCGGGATATCCAAGCCGCAGTCCATCCTGATGAGCATGCCCAACTGCCCCTGATAGTTCTGCTCCACCAGGACAATGCGTTTCGACCGATTTGCCAATCTCTGAAGCTCCTGGGTGCGGAGCGGCCAGAGATATGTGTAGTGCAAATACGCAATCCTCCGCCCTCGCAGTTCATCGCTGCACATGACGTCTTGAAACACGTCACCGGTGCTTCCCCAGCCGATCGCGAGCAACTCGATTTCGTCGCCTGCATCCATCCAGTCGGCCGTCTTTGCGCTGCAACCGCCGACACTCAAATGAGGCGCGGGAAGCCCCGCCTTCAATCCGTGGAACTTCCGCAACCGCTTCTCCATTTGCAACTTGGTATTGAGGCAGGCCTCATCTACGGCGCCCATGGCATCGTGTTCATCGGCCTGGGCGCAATAGGTCGCCGCGTCGCTGCCGGGAAGCCATCGCAACGAAACGCCGCCCTTGGCGTGCGGGTCAAATCGATCGGAAGGTTTCAGCGCTTTCAGCTTCTCGTGATCGACGACGAGCCGGCCACGATCGATATCGGCCTTCTCCAGATCGTAAGGGTGTTGCGTGTAGAGCGCCTCGGCGATCTGCTTGTCGGTCAGGACAATGACACTGATTTGATACTGCTCTGCCAAGTTGAATGCGACCGGCATCAAATCGAACGCATCCTGGCTATTGCTGACCGAGATCACGCAGCGCGTGAATTCGCCGGCAGAGCAGTTCGCGGCCTGCAAGAGACCGCCTTGAGCCGTCCAGGTCGGCAGGCCGGTCGCCGGACCGGGGCGCTGCGCCAGCACAAACACCGTCGGGTTCTCGATCATGGCATTCAGAGATAGTGTCTCGCTCATAAGATCAAATCCGACACCGGAGGTGGCGGTGAGCGCGCGGGTTCCCATGTACATAGCCCCGCTCACGATCTGCGCGGCGGTGATTTCGTCTTCCGCCTGCTTGACCACCATATGAGTCTTGTTTTCGAGTTCGGCAATGAATGACAGCAGCGGGCTGGAGGGCGTCATCGGGTAGGCGGCATAGAGCCGCACCCCCGCATGAACCGCGCCGAGTCCCATCGCTTGACTGCCGGTAATCAAAAGGTGGCTGGCGAAGCCTTTGTCAGGCGGCGGCAACGCGACGGAGATCGTCCCCTGCTCGGGATCGACAAAGGAATATCCCTCATCGAGGCATCGCATGTTGAGTTCGAGCAGGGCTTTCTTCTTTGCGAACGTCTCTCCGACGAGAGACTTGAGGGCATCGATATCCTGGTCAAGCATGGACCAGACAAAGGCGGTCAGCAGCACGTTCGACAGAATTGCCCTCGCGCCGAGGCGATTGAGAATGTCATCAACCGGGAAATAGATGACGCGAAGGCTTCGCTCCGAGATCAGCTTCCGATGATGCTCCGGAAACTGCCACCCGGGCGTCACGTGCAGCACGATCCCTCCCTCTTTCAGTTCCTCCATGTTCAGCTCGAGACCGTGATGGTTGAGCGCGACAAGCACGTTCACCTTCGTTTCGGTGCTGCAAATGCGCTCATTCGAGACGTCCAGTTGATAGCTCGCGTGCCCGCCTTTTATGAGAGAGGGATACTCGCGGTAGCCGAACACGCAGTATCCAGATCTCTTGAGACCTTTGGCGATAATCGCGCCAATGGAGTTTATTCCCTGTCCGGAAGCGCCGACGATTTTGAGAGAGATGCGGGGCATCGCCTAACACCAATCTGCTTGCTTCGAAGCATCCACCAATTGCTTGCCCCAAACTCTTACTGCCTCCTCCTGGCCGTAGGGTTCGTCTATGATTTTAAGCGTTGGAACAATCAGCCGGCCATGATGGGCCTTAACGTAGTGCTGCAAATGATCCGCCGCTCGCGCCGTGTAGAAGTATCGATGGTCCCCGAGCCCGATGCACGCACACGGTTTGCCGGCTAAGTCCAAAGTCTTCGCCTTGTCATGGAGCAGCACCCACATGTGTCGGTTCAATTGTCCCTCGATGCTCCCGGTATTCCAGGTCGAGGAGGCGAGCAGGAGCACATCTCCGCTTAGCAAATCCTGTGGCTGCGCTTTCTCGGCCATCGTTTCCTCGATCTCCCAGCCTGGGGTAATGCTCTTCAAAGAATCGATCAGCGTCTCCACCACGTACTCCGTGTGACCGCTAGTCGAAGCAAAGACGATCTGGAGGACTCGACGCTGAATGAAGTGCGGGACGGCCTCGGCGGCATTGGCGGTGTTGTTCACGAATTGCCTCCGCTTTCCACCGACATGTCTTGGTTGCTCCTCTCGCCACCTTCAACGTTCCTATGGGAACAGCTGTTGGATCGAACTTGTTCATTAAGCCCTAGAATTCGTCCCGCCGCTTGGAGACGTTTGCTGCGACTTGGCTATTGCTGCGGACTCGGAAGCAGCTTCGCCTCAGCGCGGCGACCAAGACCGTGTGAATAGACAGCGATGCAAAATCGTGTAGGGAGCATTCATGACGTTTTCTCCGCGGTTTTGTCGTGCCCCGTGCCGTCGAATTGATAACGGTGTTCGCGCGCAGCTGCTATTGCGGTTCGTTGAGGCAGCTTGTGGCGCTCGCTGACGCTGACAAAGCCGCGTAGCCCTCGCGTTGCCTAGCGCAGGCGCTTAAACCTGCATCTCGCGGAACGGTCCCACTGCGTCTCACCACGGGTGATCAGGGTGCCTGCTAGACTTCACGTCTGCTACGTCGCGAATCCGAAGCGGCATTCCACGGCGGCCGGATGAGCAGGCGCAGTGAAGCGAAAGATAGCGCCACGGGGCAGGTTCGCGCTCGCCCACAATCGTCCGTTATGCGCTTCAATGATCGACCGACAGATCGACAGCCCAAGCCCCAAACCGTCCGGTTTCGTGGTGTAGAACGCCTCGAACACGCGATCAAGATCCGCTGGCGCGAAGCCTGGACCCGAATCTCGCACCTCGACTGACACGCCATCCGGTTCGTTACGGCTGCTGATGAGCAATTCCCGCTCCTTTTCGCCAATGTCGCGCATCGCTTCGATGGCATTGATGATCAAATTAACTAGTACCTGTTGCAACTGGACCCGATCACCCTGGACACGCGGCAAGCCCTCCGCCAACTGCGTCCGCACCGAGACGCTATTGTGTGCGGCTTCTGTACGGGTGAGAGCAATAACCTCGAGGATGGCATCGTTGATCTCTACGGCGTCTTTTCGTGCGGGCGCTTTCTTAATGAGTGCGCGGATTCGCCCAACGACCTCGCCTGCGCGATTCCCCTCCTTGACAATAAGAGCGAGCGCGTCATCCACCTCGCGAAAATTCGGTGGCTCAGCGCTTAAGAAACGCCGTGCGGCTAGCGCGTACGTGACTGCCGCTGTGATCGGCTGGTTCACTTCATGCGCGATTGATGACGTCAGCTGTCCTGTCGTCGCTACGCGGTTGGCATGCGCGAGTTCCATTAGCGTCTCGCGATATCGCCGCTCGCTTTCGCGCGCCTCTGCCTCCGCGCGCTTGCGCTCGGTCAGATCAAGCACAAAGGCAACACCTTGGTCTCGCTGTTCGTCGAACGCGGCCGATCCCATCAGCACAGGCACGCGGCTGCCGTCCTTGCGCAAGTACTCCTTTTCATAAGGTTGGACCGCCCCAATCGTGTCTATTCCCTCTAGGGGGCGGGCGGTGCTGGCGCGCCATTCCGGCGGGGTCAAGTCGGTCAAGCGCATATTGCCCGCGGCGAGATCCTCCCGATCGTATCCCACCATCTTGAAGAACGCGTCGTTGGCTTCAATGATTTCACCCTTCCGACTCGAGATGAAAATCCCGATGATGTTAGCGTCGACCAGGCGCTGGATTTTCGCCTCACGTTCTGCGACGTCACTGTACAGCCGGGCGTTCTCGAGCGCGATAGCCGCCTGTGAGGCGAGCAGCTTCAGCACCGCAATCCGCGCCGGCGTGAACACATGTGACGCCAGGCTGTTTTCAAGATACATTACGCCGATCAGCTCGGCCTGTTTCAGCAACGGCAAGCAAAGAAGCGACCGCGCCTGTTTGCGGCCTATGTATTCATCTTCGGCAAACGCGTTCTCCCTGCGGGCGTCATCCAGAATCACTTGGCTCTGAGTGCGGATGACTTGCTCAAGGACCAACACGGGCAATTCCGACGGCGTCACCGGTGTTCCGAGAAGATGGACCCTGACACGATCGCGACCGCTCCTCGCGACCGCCTCGATCCGGTTTTCGCCGCCGTGAGGGAGAATCAGGAGGCCGCGGTCGGCCCCGGCATGCTCGACCGCAATAGTCATCAGCGTCTCGATTAACCTCTCGAGGACGATTTCGCCGGCCACGGCTTCCGACATCTTGATGACCGTGGTCAGATCCAACCGCTCGACAGACGTCTCAATGGTGGGCTTTGCGGCCAATGATGCCTGTTGTCGGATCCGGGGGTGGCTCTTGTCGAGCTGAGCGACCTTAGCCCAGGCGCCCCAGCGGACGTAGCAGTCGCGGGCCTCGTCCAAAAAAGTACCTGCCACCTTTTCGAGACCGCGAAGGCGGTAGAATCGAGCTGCCAATTCGCTGGCGAGCGCCTGGTCCTGGAGGAAGCCGCGCTCCGCCGCCAAGCGGATCGCCTGCTCGTACAGCGGCATGGCCTCGATGTCCCGTCCTTCCAGGCGCCCCAATTCCGCCGAGATCAACGCGTGTTTGTGCGCGAATGTCGCCGGGCAGCTCGCCGCCCATCGCTGAAACGACCCCAGGTGTGCAATGAGGTCCTCGCGAAGCTCTGCCCGTCTCTCCGGCGAGGACGCTTGAAAGACTGCGGCAATGGCAAGAGAATGATAAAAGCAGTAATCCATCGACTGAAGATTGAGACGCGCCGACCAGAGAATCGGCTTCGCCTTGGCGGCAAATTCAAGGGCTCTCTCCGCGTTGCCCAGCAAAACGTGCCGCTGCAATTGCAGGATCCAGTGAAAGCAGGCGACGAGAGGAACGCCGCCCCGGAGTACTCGTGCTTCGAGCGCCGTCTCGTCGAGGGGCGCGCTGCTGCCCGCTCCGCCGCGAAGGCTTTGGACGAAACCCTGGATGCTCAAGATGACTAACTGACCGAATTTGTATTTGCGGACGAAATCCAGGGCGCTTGCCGACTCGAGCCACACCTGGTCGAGAGGATCGCCGCGCGCCATCAGATCGGAGAGGCGATGTTGCCGGTTCCAGCAGGCGTAGACCATCTCGCCGGTTTCCGCGACAGATCGGATCGCGGCCTCAAGGCAGGTCAGGGCATCTTCGATTGGACGCGTCCACAGGACCGCCATTTGCATGAGGAAATGTGCGCCCGCCTTTTGTGCGGTGAACCCGTATCGTTCGGCAACCGCGACCGCCAACCGTGCAAATGCCTCCCCGTCTGCGAAGCGATGGAATGCCGGACCAAGGACTATGGCGACCGCACCATAGCCGATCGTGGAGTACTCGCTCGTGCCATGACGACAGCTCAGCTTGACCATCCAGCAGGAGATCATGTGGTACAGGTCAAGGTCAGCGTGATAGGCCAAATTGCCCAATCCGCTGAAGAGCTTCATGACCGCCCGCATCTCCAGGTCGTCCATCATCGGCAGGTCAACCAGGCTCTCGATCGGGCGATCGCCGACCGCCCGGCGCATCTCCTCGTATTCTGCCCGCATCTGTTCCGGCGTCGGCGAGTCCGGCAGATCGACACCGAACGTGCGCAGGCATTCGAGCGCCGTGCGGACCGCCGGGGCGTAGTCGCCTTGCCTCAATTGAAGCATGATGCGCAGACGACAGATCTCGGCATGATCGATCTTCGATCGCGCCTTGATCAGCAACGCCTCGACGAGTCCTGCGGCCTGCTCCAAATTCGAGTTGAGGATCTCGCATTCCGCCCGTTCCAGGAACAGGCCCAATGCCAAGTCATAGGATCTCTGCCACCCTTCGTCCGACAGAACGGCGATACCTGCTGCAAGGTAGGTGGAGGCCGCAGCATAGGCGGTCGAGGCTTTCGCCTTCCGGCCTGCAACAAAATTGAGTTCGGCCGCGCGCACCTTCTCGGGCCACTCGGAAATGAGAGCCGAGCCAAGGTTCAACTGGTTGACGAGGTCGTAGATCTTCTCCGCGACCCTCTCCTGCGCGGTCTCCGCGACAAGGAGCCGTGCGATCTTCAGATGGAGTTCGGCACGACCTTCCGCCGGAATCAGCGCATAGGCGGCCTCCTGAACCCGATCATGGAAGAACCGGTAGCTTCCCTCGCGGGGGACAGCGGCGCCGGCGCGGACCGCGTCGCGAAAACTTGCATGCATCGCTTCGCCGGATTCGGTGCGCAGCTTTGCCAAGGTCGCAAAGTCCGCGTGATTTCCCAGGCAGGCGAGCAGCTTCAACGCTTCCTGCGCCTCTGGAGCAAGACGCCGCAACCTGCCGATCATCAGGTCCACCGGATTGTCGCTGAATCTCTTGTTGTCGACGATAGCGTCCAAATGCCACGTCCACGACCGCGAGAACGGACTGAACTCGATCAGCCGTTCTTCGGCGAGGCTGGCGAGGAACTGTCCGGCGAAAAAGGGATTGCCGCCGCCGCTTCTCCTGTGCACCAGCTCAGCGAACCGCCGCATTTCGTCGGGCGCACGCCGCAACGTGTCGCACAGCAGTTGGCTGATGTCGTCGACCGAGAGCGGGCCGAGGACGATCTGATCGACTTTCGCGCCGGCTTGGCGCAGATCCTCCAGCTTGAGCATCAGCGGATGTGCCGGGTCGACCTCGTTGTCGCGATATGCGCCGATGAGCAACAGGTGACGCGTGTCGGGATGGAGGAGAAGATATTCGATGAGCGTCAGCGTGGCCGGATCGAGCCATTGCAGGTCATCAACGAAAATGACGAGCGGGTGTTCCGCCCTCGCAAACACGCCGACGAACCGCTGGAACACGGTCTGAAACCGCAGTTGGGCGTCGACGGGCGAGAGGACCGCTACGGTGGGCTGTGGGCCGATCAGTCGACCCAGGTTGGGAATGAGGTCGGTCAGCAGACGGCCCTGATTGCCGACAGCTTCCTTGATCGCGCCTCGCCAGCGGGCGATGTCGTCCGCGTGGCCGTTCAGCAACTGTTGAATCAGTCCCTGAAACGCCTGAGCCAGGGTCGCATGGGGGGTATCGCGGAGCCGCTGGTCGAATTTTCCCGAAATGAAGATGCCGCGAGGCAGCACGATGACCTTGTGCAGTTCGTTGACGACCGACGACTTGCCGATGCCCGAGTAGCCAGAGACCAGAACGAGCTCCGAACCGCCATGCTTCACGACACGATCGAAGGCAGCGAGCAGGGTGGCGATCTCGCCCTCGCGTCCGTACAGCTTCTCCGGGATCATCAGCCGGTCCGACGCGTCCTGCAGACCAAGCGGGAACGGCTCGATCCGCCCGAACGACTCCCAGGCAGTCAGGCACTTGCGCAGATCCGCCTCGACTCCTGCTGCGGTCTGGTAGCGCTCCTCGGCGGTCTTCGCGAGAAGCTTCATGACCATCATCGAGAGCGGAGCCGGCACCGCCCTTGCAAACTCGTCCAGCGGGACAGGCTCTCGCGCGATGTGACAGTGGATCAACTCGATCGGGTCAGCGGCGGTGAAGGGCAACGCGCCGGTCAAGAGCTCGTAAAAGGTGACACCCAGAGCATAGAGGTCGCTACGGGAGTCCACCGAGCGGTTCATCCGGCCTGTCTGCTCCGGCGCCATGTAGGCGAGTGTACCGCTGATAGTCTCAGGCGGCTCTAGCGTCTGGCGCTCGCGCGGCAGACGCGAAGCGATGCCGCAACCCCGTCAGCCACACGCCGCTGCTTGCCGATTCCACCAGAATATTTGCCGGCTTGATGTCCTTATGGATGAGGCCACGCTCATGCACATGGCGGAGCGCGCCCGCGAGCGGGATCGCGATGCCCAGGAAATGCGATACGTCCAGTGGCCGGCCAAGCAGTCGATCGAGCGGCGTACCGCCGGGATCCTCAAGCACCAGCGTCATACGGCCGTTATCGTGCGTAAGCGCGACGGGTCGCGCCGCCCAGTCGGCGTCAAGTTCGGACTTGAGCGCATATTCGTGTTCAAGTCGCTCGACGCAACCGGGCGAGGTTTCTTCTGCGACAACCAGCAGGATCGGCGTCAAGCCGTTGCCAGAGCCCCGGTATAGAGCGATGTCGCCCTCCCGCAGCGACGAGAATACGTAGCCTGAGAGCTCGTTCATGAAGGCCTCCTGATGGAAGTGCTTGAGGAGGCTTGCTAGGCGATCACTCGCGTTACGGCCTGCACACTCGCGCAGTCAACAATTCGTGGCACGCTCACCAGAGCTTCAGCGATTTCGTTACCTCCACGACTGCTCCGGTTGCTTCCGGCAGGAGCGTTTGCCGGGTGGGACTTGCACCTACTGGAAAGTGCCTCCTTTGTTGACTGCCCATTCTTGCCCGCCGCGGGCATTCGTACCAGCTTAGACGCGTAAATGTTTCACCGCTTGGAGGAACGTGCGCCGACTTGTCGGCTCCTGCACATTCAATTGAAATAGGCGTCAAAGATTGCCCCTCCATCACTTGAAAGATCAAAAGCTAAGCTCGCCAGTCGGCGTCGGGCCCACGCCGATTAACACTTTAGCCCTTTGCCAGGGACAACAGCGCAGTTTCGAGGTAGCCGGCGACGAATTCCGCATGCCGGCGGAGGACTACGTCGACTTCGGCATGCTCCTCCAATTTTTCGAGCGCATATGCCCGCGTAGTGTCCAGCAATCGATAGCGTGCCTGCGTTTCGTCGACTCGAGTTCCTATCAATGATTTCTCGACCAGGCCGGCGATCGCGTCAAAAATTTCTCCGGTTCCTATGCCGATTTCGCCTGCTACATACCGCGCGCCCTCAAGGGTGAATTGGCCAACGAAAGGGGCTATGCGTCGAAGAACAATCCTCTCTCCGTCAGACAGCAGATTGTAGCTCCAATCCAATGTCGCCTTCAGCGTCTGATGTCTGGCAACAGCCGATCGATGGGCCAATTTCAGCAACTCCAGCCGAGCAACGGTGTTCTTGAGACCGAGGGCGGCCACCTGACCCGCAGCCAGCTCAATTGCCAAGGGTATGCCATCCAGCTTTCGGCACATTTCCGCGACAAACGGCGCCTCCTCGTCGGTGAGAACGACGCTTCCGGCCCTCGCCGCCACGCGTTGTACGAGCAACTGCACTGACGGATATCGAAGCACGACATTTGCCGTTTGCTCCGAGCCATCTGGTGGAAAATCAAGGGGAAGAACCCGGCAACAATGCTCGCCCCCTACTTTCAGCAATTCGCGACTCGTGGCCAGAAGATAGACCTGCTCCGATTCCTGGTAGAGTTGCTCGGCAAGCAACGCGACCGTCTCGATCACGTGCTCACAGCTATCGAGAATGATAAGAAGCTTCTGCGAGCGAACGAAGTCGAGCAGTTCCAGGCCGGGATCTTTCGATTTGAGTGCAAGTCCCAAAGATATCGCGACGGCCCCCGCAACATGCCGTGGATCGGTGAGGCTTTCCAAGTCAACAAAATGGACTTTCCCGGCAAACTCCTCGGCAACGGCGCGGGCAACGGCCAAGGCAATGGTCGTCTTGCCAATGCCGCCCGGGCCGAGCAGTGTTACGAACCGCTCATCTCGAAGCTTGTCGCTAACCTCGCTGATCACGGTTTGGCGCCCAATCATCGTGATCGGTCGCACGGGGAGCCTGCCTGGGTGCCGGAACTTAGCGTTCCTGCTTTCCGTGCCACCAGCGAGCGGGACGACGGCGCCGACGAACGAATAGCCCCGTCCCTTGATGTTTGCGATGTATCGATTGCCAAATTGGCCGTCACCAAGCGCCTTGCGGATTGCGGCCACGTGGACCCGGAGGCTCCCCTCCTCAACGGTTACGTCGGACCAGACGTGATCGATCAGCTCCTGCTTCGCGATGACCTCACCCGGACGCTCGACGAGATAGCTCAAAATATCCAGCGCCCGACTCCCGAGGGGGAGCGCCTGATCGTCGCGCCGGAGCACCCTCTCGCCAATCGAAAGTTCGAAAGGGCCGAACCTCAGCTTCCTGTGAGCTACGGTGCCATGCATGTGTGTCAGCCAAATGTTGGACCCCCGGCCCAGCATGCGTACCGTTGGTCGGCACACGCCGCAATTGTGCGCGCGTAAAGTTGGCCCCAACGAAGCTCGTAGTCTTTCCCTCACCTTTGGAAAGTACGAACTACACATTGGTATAACTCAATCACCCTCAACGCGGAGTTGAGCCGAACCCCCGCGTCGCTGCGACCACAATGACGGGCAGGACAGTGTGCGCCGGCACGACTGTCCTGCGCCGCGCTAGTCTCTGAAGCGTGTTGCACCGAGATCAGTCAGATAATGGACAGGTCTAGTTCGCGCCCGCTGCGATGCCGATGTGAATTGAGTTGCATCGCCGATGGCCCGCGGAGGCGACCTGTTGCGTGCCTAGTGGTCATTGATACAATGTAGGCAAGCTAAGGCGCGCCTCTATTTCCCTTTGCGCGATCCAGGGCAGCCTGAATACAATTCAGAAGGTCGCCCTCATCGAACGGCTTGGGCAGATAGCCGATGACCCCAGCCTGAAGTGCCCGGGCACGAATATCATCGCTCGGATAGGCAGTTATCAGTACGGTGGGAATCTCATTGCCCAAGCGAGACAAATTGTTGTGCAAATCGAGGCCACTCATCTTGGGCATGTCGAAGTCGACAACCAAGCAGCCGGTGCGGCTTAGTTCGGGTGACCGCAAGAACTCCTCTCCGGACGAAAATGCCTTGGCGACCAACCCTACCGAACGCATTAAAACTTCGATTGCGTTTCCAACCGCGTTGTCGTCATCGACGATGGCAACTATTGGTCTGGTATTTGGCACTTGGCACGACCGGTAACCGCCAGCAGCGTTTGGAGAAACGGATGTCGTCCGCGACACTTTTGCCATACAACCTAGGCGCAACCGCTACGTGCTTCGATTATACAATCGTATAGTAACTCGACCGGAAACTTTGTGGTCCATGGAGCACACCGCGTCACAGGCATCAATTTTTTCTGGCCCCTGTTAGCTCACAAGATCCCCTCCAGCCTGGACCGGGCTGGAGGGGCAAGGGGAGGCCGAAGGGAGTGATCGGCCTCGGTGGAGGACAACTTCACCATAATGGCACGCACTGGTGCTCACTATTGAACTAGCGGAAAGATCGAGTACCAATGGGTATGTGGGCACTATACGAAGGTTGCGCGCTGCCAGCGCTAGTCGGTTCGACCTTGGTGGGCAGTTGGCTGCCTGACGCAAAACACCGGGCCGACTTCAACAGGCCAGTTCACCGATGACTCCAATCCGTGGGAGCACTGATGGTCCCCCCTATCGCCCACGCGATAATCTCGCTATGCTCGGTGGCGGACTAGAAAAGCTGATGCGCATGTCAACGAGGAACATGTGGTAGAGCAACCGCCAACAGTGATGGTCATCGACGATGATCCGGGAGTGCGGGATTCCCTAGGCAAGCTGCTTCGGTCGGCGGGCTTTCGGGTCAGCCTGCTTGGTTCGGTGAGCGAATTTCTCGAGGCGGATCGGCCGGAAGGACCCACTTGCCTGGTGCTTGACGTGCGGCTTCCCGGCCAGAGCGGACTCGAACTGCAGCGCGAACTGGCAGGTGCCAAAAGACAGCTGCCGATCATCTTCATTACCGGACATGGTGACATTCCAATGTCGGTGCAGGCGATGAAGGGGGGTGCGATCGAATTCCTGACAAAGCCATTCCGAGAGCAGGATTTGCTTGAAGCGATTCAGCTCGGTCATGCCCGTGATCGAGCGCGGCTTGAGCAGGAACGAGCCATGGCAGAGCTGAAAATTCGTTTCGAAACCTTGACACCGCGGGAGCGCGAGGTCATGGCGTTCGTGGCGACCGGGCGTTTAAACAAGCAGATCGCAGCCGACCTCGGCGTAAGCGAAATCACAGTAAAAGTTCATCGTGGCCAAGTAATGCGCAAGATGCGGGCATCGTCCTTGCCTGATCTGGCGCGCATGGCCGACCAATTGCAACTGACGCCGACAAAGCCGCATAACCCAGGTCGCGTTGCCTAGCGCAGACGCTTAAGCCTGCATCTCGCGGAATGGCCCCATTGCGTCTCACCACGGGTGATCAGGGTGCCTGCTAGACTTCACGTCTGCCGCGTCGTCGATTCGAAGCGGTATTCCACTCCCGATGCGGCGGCTGAATGAGCAGGCGCAGTGAAGCGAAAGATAGCGCCACGTGGCACGTTAGGGCTCGCCCACAATCGTCCGTTATGCGCTTCGATAATCGACCGGCAGATCGACAGCCCAAGCCCCAAACCGCCCGGTTTCGTGGTGTAGAACGCCTCGAAAACGTGCTCGAGAGTCTCCGGCGCGAAGCCTGGACCCGTATCTCGCACCTCGACTGACACGCCATCGGGTTCGTTACGGGTACTGATGAGCAATTCCCGCTCCTCTTCTCCAATGTCGCGCATCGCTTCGATGGCATTGATGATCAAGTTAAGTAGTACCTGTTGCAGCTGGACCCGATCTCCCTGGACACACGGCAAGCCCTCCGCTAACTGCATCCGCACCGAGATGCCATTGTTTGCGGCCTCCCTACGGGTGAGAGCAATAACCTCGAGGATGGCATCGTTGATCTCTACGGCGTCTTTTCGGGCGGGCACCTTCATAATGAGTGCGCGGACTCGCCCGACGACCTCGCCTGCGCGATTCCCCTCCTTGACAATAAGAGAGAGCGCGTCATCCACCTCACGAAAATTCGGTGGCTCAGCGCTTAGGAAACGCCGTGCGGCTAACGCGTATGTGACTGCCGCTGTAATCGGCTGGTTCACTTCATGGGTGATCGACGCCGTCAATTGGCCCATCGTCGCTACGCGGTTGGCGTGCGCGAGCTCCAGCTGCGCCTCCGCCAGATGGGATTCACTGCTGCGTAGCCGGTCTTCGGCCTTCTTGGCTTCATCGATATCAACAGACAGGCCGTACCACTGGATGATGCGTCCCTGCCGATCGCGCAGAGGCTCACCACGAACCTGGTACCAACGAAACTCGCCGTCCGCCCGGCGCAGACGCATCACACCCTGGTACGAAGTTCCAGTCTGAATTGCGTGATAGAAAGTTCTTGCAATTTCTGCATAGTCGTCCGGGTGCAGCAATACCTCCCAACCACCATGTTTGAAATCCTCAAATCGCATGCCGCTATAGTCCAAAAAGCGCTGATTGACATGTGTCAGTTCGCCGTCAGGGTCCGTTGACCAGAGGAGGCCTGGTACCGTTTCGATGATTTGAAGGAGCTTGTATTCGCTTTCCCGCAGGGCTTGCTCGGCGCACTTGCGCTCTTCAACCAGATTCACTCCGACCCACTGCAGTATGGTTCCATCGCTCGCCCGGAGCGGTTCGGCGCGACTGAGGAACCAGCGATAGCCTCCTTGAGCGTTACGAACTCGAAAACTCCCCTCACCGCCCTCGCCCGTGCGCAGACGGGTCGACCAATTTTCTTGTGTTTCTGCGCGGTCGTCCGGATGCACGAAGGGAAGATGGGTTTCCCACTGTGTGCCAACGTCGATGCCGAAACGCAGAGGATGATCTTTCGGAAGACCAAGGTAGTCCGCAGTTCGTTTGTTCACGAAGGTGAGCCCGCCGGACGGAGACGCGTACCAGGTATGCGCGGGAATCACATTTAGAGTGGCTTGTAACTGTGCCACGTATCTGGGCTGGTCTTCGGCCTTCTTGCCTGCATCGACATCGACAGTCATCTTCCGCCTGCGGGTTTTGTGCAGCGACCGAGCGCCGTAGCGGCCCCTATGGCTAACTCTTTCGCTCTGGATAGTTGCGTCAGGCAATCTTATCGCAAAAATTCGTGAGAGCCGCGGTCCGAGTACGCGCCATTCATCGAATGCGGCACCATCTGTCAATTTCGGCAGACAAGGCCTTGCGTGCGCCACGCACCGCGGCCGCTGTCCGCCCCGCAAATCTTACTGCATCGCCTGAGAATTACCAGCCGTCAGTCGACATCGCCCGAGCGCGTCGGATGGCGAGAGAGCCGTCGCGCTGGAAAGACATGCTATCGCTGAAGTCTGCCACATATCATGGTCAATGACAATTTCCGGACCTCGCCAATACCGGACATCCCTACAACGACGCGTATGACCCACAGCGACATTGGATGTTCGGCCGCCCCTTCGGTTTGGACGGCCCTGAGAGCTATCGCGAACTGCGGCTGGAGCTGTTATGCTGCCATCACCGTTTAAGCCGAGGCTACTCCGCATGAACGAGAGCATCCACGCAGAAGGGACCGCTTCTGAGCTGCAAGATTGGGTGACCGAACTCATCGAGCAACAGACGGCCATCTCGGAAGTGCTGCGCGCCATTCGACGCCATCCTCGACAGCGCCAAACGTCTCTGTCGAGCAGACATGGGCAGCTTGCGTCTCTTCGAAGAAAGCGGCCTTCGTCTCGTGGCGGTGCGAGGGGACCCCATTTTGGTTAGTCAGGTGTGGTCATCCTTCCCAGTGCTCGACAAGGAGAGTTTTCTGGGTCGATTAGCCACAAGCAGGTTACCCGCCCACATCCCAGACTTGACAGCACTTGAAGGCGATCATCGGGATGATCTTTGGGTTACGGCGGCGAAGGCTCGTTATCGAACGGCCCTGTTTCTGCCGTTGCTCAAAGACAATGAGATAGTCGGGGTAATTAGTCTGGGCCGCACACGGGTACAGCCATTCACCGACAAACAGATTTGCTTATTCACGGACTTCGCTGCGCAAGCCACAATTGCCTTGGAGAGCACCCGTCGCGAGCGGCAATATCGCGAGATGCAGAGCGAGCTGGCGCATGCCAACCGCGTCGCTACCATGGGCCAACTCACCGCCTCGATTGTGCATGAAATCAAGCAGCCCATTACGGCGGCACGCACATACGCCGCTGCTGCACTGCGGTTTTTAGACAAAAGTCCACCCGATGTGACGGAGGCGAGGGAGGCGCTCACCTACATTGTGAACGAAACCGATCGAACCAACGACGTCGTCGACCGGATCGGGTCTCTCATCAAAAAAGTGCCACCCCGAAAGGAGGTCGTCGATCTCAATGATGCGATCCTGGAGGTGACCGCCCTAACCCGCAGCGAAGCGGTCAAAACCGGCGTCACGATGGGCACGCAACTGGCGGGCGAATTGCCACCCATCCAATGTGATCGGGTGCAACTGCAACAAGTGATGTTGAACTTAATCCTCAACGCCATCCAGTCGATGAGTGGCGTTGAGGACGGCAACCGCGAATTACAAATCAGCACCGTGAGCATCGAGCCGGAGGGCATGTGCGTCTCGGTGCGGGATACCGGCCATGGACTGCGCCCGGAGAGCCTGCCGCGTCTCTTTGAACCCTTCTACACGACGAAGCCCGACGGCATGGGCATGGGCCTCTCGATCTGCCGCTCGATTATCGAAGCCCATGGTGGGCGGCTGTGGGCGACCCGGTGCGAGCCGCGGGGTGCTCTCTTTCAGTTTACGATCCCCGCTGACTGAACCGCCATCCGTGATCGATGTCGCTTATTGGCGGCGCTTTTCGGACCTCACCGCTTCATCGAATGTCCGCTTCGCCGCCAGGAGCAATCATTCCATACTCAACCACAATGCGAATATTGGTAGCGCCATCTGGGGGCGGTACTTCGTCGCCCGGATGGAGTCAACGGCCTCGCGCGAAGCCCGCCAGATACTAATCTCAAGGCAATCCGGGGACACCGTATCAGCGAGTCGGCTCTGCCGGAAATTGGGGTGACAGTGCACTTAATAGTGGGCGGGCAACATGTTGAACGCGATCGGGGCCATCAGGTCAACGAAAAGCCCGCTAGTTGAATGCACGGTCACAGTAATTGCGGGCTGAAGAGTACGATCGCACGAGTACGCGCCCCCTAAACCAACGGATAGCCGGCTCCATTCCAGTTGCGTAGTGGGAGCCTACCTCGGTACGGCCTAACCATACCTACGTGCAATGGCGTCAGCCGGCTCTCGGCGCTACCAATCAAATCGGTCCAGCAAGACGGAATGCAAAGCAACGGAACCGGACCCGCGAGCCGGCAGTTGCAAGACAAGGTCGGCGGCGTAATGCCCGCCGGCCTTTTTCTTTTGATCGAGCGGCGAGCTGAACTTTTCGCGATCGTGCCATTCGTGACGCGTTCTTGATTGCTTGCAACGAGTGCCCGCTTTGCGTCAGAGGCCACCCTTCCATGTCCACTCATTCCGTGAATCGGCTTAGTAATTGGCGTTATGGACAGTGAGGCACGACCACCGTTACAGTCGTTCCGTCCGGGCCTTACTCGGTGACGACGCTGGCTCCGATGCGTCTAGTCAAATCGGCAACGATTTTTCCGCAACCGGCCGGGCGCCAATCCGTCCGAGGCCGTGATCCAAACTTGGCAGCACCAAGACATGATGGGCGGCGCGAAAGCGCATTACGACGGCATCGTTGCCTTCTCGCAGACCGATTCCGTCGGGGACCTGAAGAAGATTTCGTGCCGGTGCTGGTGATGCACGGCGATGACGAAGCATCGAAAACGGACGCCTAGCCAACGCAACCAGGGTGACGCGTCGTGGTGAGGTCCTGCGAATTTACGCAATAGCAATTTTGTCCAAACTGAGAGATTTACAGCAAAGACCGGATCTCACGGTTAGCCGTACAGATGTTAATGACAGACCGCGCTCGCATCCGCACAAGGACGAGACGCATTGGGCTCGAAATAGCGCCATCCGGCCAGGAGATCACAAATGTCCAAGCTCGAAATGCTGACCCCGCAAAATAGCGCCATCGCCCTGATCGACTATCAGCCCGCGATGTATCAGGGCGTGCAGTCGCACGACCGGATTGTTGTCTTCAACAACATCCAGATCCTCGCAAAGGCGGCGAAGCTCTTCAAGATACCGACGGTGCTGACCACCGTTGCTAAGGATTCCTTTTCCGGTCCCTTTATGCCCGAGGTGACGGATCTGTTCCCGAACCACGACATCATCGACCGCACCTCCATGAACTCCTGGCTTGATGCCGGTTTCCGCAAGGCGGTCGCAGCGACCGGACGCAAGAAGTTCGTCATCGCCGGGCTTTGGACTGAAGCCTGCGTGATGTTTCCGACGATCGACATGCTGAGGGAAGGCTACGAAATCTATATCCCTGCCGACGCCTGCGGTGATCTTTCGCTCGAAGCACACAACCGCTCGATGGATCGCGCGGTGCAGGCCGGTGCGATCCCGATCACGTCTTGCCAATACGTGTTCGAGCTGCAGCAGGATTGGGCGCGCTCGGAAACCTACGAAGGCGTGATGAACATCCTGCGCGGGCATTCGCCCTACGGCATTCAGGTGCGCTTCTCGAAGTGGGCGCTGGGCGAACACGCGTCCGAAGGCGGAGCCAAGGTGGCCGAATAGCCCTCGTTGTCTTCGCAACCGGGAGATCGGCGATGAAAATCTATCTGCTATCGGCCGGCGCCGGGATTCTGGTCGGCGTCATCTACAGCCTCCTAAACGTTCGGTCGCCGGCGCCCCCGCTGGTGGCCCTGGTCGGCCTGCTCGGCATCCTGATCGGCGAGCAGGTTATTCCGGTCGGCAAGCAACTTCTTTCCGGTAACGGCCTCGCCGCCGCGTGGCGGCAGGCACAGTGCGCCCCTCATATCTTTGGCCTTTTGCCTGGCCGCCAGGCGGACACCGCCGCGATGGCGCCCAATGCCATTGAGGAGAAACGTTCATGAGCACGCCCGATCTCATTCTGCACCGTGGCCTGTTCACCACGCTCGACCGCGGCAACCCGACCGCCAGCGCGGTCGCAATCAAGGACGGCGTGTTTGTCACCGTCGGCCACGACAGCGAGGTGATGAAGCTCGCCGGGTCCTCGACCAGGGTGATCGACCTCAAGGGCAAGCGCGTGCTGCCTGGGCTGATCGACAACCATCTTCACATCATCCGCGGCGGACTCAACTTCAATCTCGAACTGCGCTGGGACGGTGTCAGGTCCCTTGCCGATGCCATGAGCATGCTGAGGCGGCAGGTCGAGATCACGCCGGCGCCACAATGGGTCCGCGTGGTCGGCGGCTTCACTGAACATCAGTTCGCCGAGAAACGCCTGCCGACTATCGACGAGCTCAACGCCGTCGCGCCGGACACCCCGGTCTTCCTGCTCCACCTCTATGACCGCGCTATCCTCAATGGCGCGGCGTTGCGTGCGGTCGGCTACACCAAAAACACACCGGAACCCCCGGGCGGCGAGGTCTCCCGCAACGCCAGCGGCAACCCAACTGGACTCTTGCTGGCCAAGCCGAACGCAAATATCCTTTACGCGACGCTCGCCAAGGGGCCAAAGCTGCCGTTTGAGTATCAGGTCAACTCGACGCGGCACTTCATGCGCGAGTTGAACCGTCTCGGCGTCACCGGCGCGATCGACGCCGGCGGCGGCTTCCAGAATTATCCGGACGACTATGCGGTCATCCAGAAGCTCAGCGATGAAGGACAACTTACGATCCGTCTCGCCTACAACCTCTTCACCCAGAAGCCCAAGGGTGAAAAGGACGACTTCCTGAACTGGACCAGGACATCCAAGTACAAGCAGGGCACCGACTACTTCCGCCACAACGGCGCCGGCGAGATGTTGGTGTTCTCGGCCGCTGATTTCGAAGATTTCCGGGTGCCGCGTCCGGACATGCCTCATGAGATGGAAGGCGAACTGGAAGAGGTCGTCCGGATCCTGGTCCAGAACAAATGGCCGTGGCGCCTCCACGCTACCTATGACGAAACCATTTCACGGGCGCTCGACGTGTTCGAGAAAGTCAACCAAGACATG
This sequence comes from Nitrobacteraceae bacterium AZCC 2146, assembly GCA_036924855.1. NCBI lineage: Bacteria > Pseudomonadati > Pseudomonadota > Alphaproteobacteria > Hyphomicrobiales > Nitrobacteraceae > Nitrobacteraceae bacterium AZCC 2146. The sequence goes on along the minus strand of JBAGRP010000001.1, from coordinate 5,853,933 downwards.
CCACTCCAAGGCCTGCACTGGTTCTTCGATCACGCCGAAACGATTTCCGATCAGTCGATTGATCGCATCGCGGCGCTCGGCGGCGGCATCGCCGTACAGCACCGCATGGCCTATCAGGGCGAATATTTCGTCGAACGCTACGGGTTTGGCGCGGCGGAGGCGACGCCGCCGGTCGCCAAGATGCTGGCCAAGGGCGTGAAGACTTCGGCCGGGACCGACGCGACGCGCGTTGCTTCGTATAATCCCTGGGTGTCGCTTTCCTGGCTGGTCACGGGGCAGACCGTCGGGGGTTTGCGCATCACCCCGCAACGCAACTGCCTCGACCGAGAGACAGCGCTCCGGATGTGGACGGAGAACGTCACTTGGTTCTCCAACGAAGAAGGCAAGAAGGGCCGCATCGAAGTGGGACAGTTCGCCGATCTCGTCGTTCCGGACCGAGATTTCTTTTCCTGTCCGGAGGCGGACATTTCGGACACGACGTCCGATCTGACGGTGGTCGGCGGCAAGATCGTCTACGCCAAGGGTGAATTCAAATCCCTTGACGCCCCGCCCCCGCCCCCCGCCATGCCCGACTGGTCGCCGGTCCGCAGCTACGGCGGGTACGCCGCATGGGGCGCCAAGGCCGAACCGGTTGCCGCGATGCGCATGCAGGCCGCGGCACATTGCAGTTGCACCAATCGCTGCGGGGTCCACGGCCACGACCACGCGAGCGCCTGGTCGGCGAAGCTCCCGATTTCTGACCTGAAAAGCTTCTGGGGCGCCCTTGGTTGCGCCTGCTGGGCGGTGTGAGATGGGCCGTGCTGCGAAAACGCCGCGCTGGGTACGCGCGATCCTGGGGGCGCCCTTGATATGGCCTGCCGCGCGGTTGGCTCTGGTTTCGGCTTTCTTGATCGGTGGCCTGACGAAGCTCTCCGACTTCAGCGCGGCCATCGCTGAACAGGAGCATTTCGGACTGCACCCAGGCTGGCTCTGGGCGGCGCTCGCGATCATCATCGAACTAGGCGGTTCGGCCCTCGTGATGCTCGGGCGGCTGGTCTGGCTCGGGGCCGGAGGCCTGGGCGTCCTAACTGCCGTCGCTATGCTGACCGCAAATGACTTCTGGCACCTGACCGGGCACGACCGTTTCATGGCGTTGAACGCGTTCTTTGAGCACCTCGGGCTCATAGCCGGCCTCGTCATCGTCTCGATCCACGCGGCTGAGGGCGAACGCACATGATCGAGCCCACCTCCTCACCGCTTGTTTGTCGCCACCGTTAAGGAGCCCGCAAATGGTCCGCCTCCGCTCACTCATCGCTGCCGTTGCCATAGCCACCCTGGCCGCCAATTCCGTCGCCGGCGCGCGCGACGCCGCGCCCCTGGTTGGCGTCGGCTCGCAATACGACACGACGCATGTCTACGTCGCGCCCGACGATGTCGATAAATTCGCTGCAAGTTTCACGGCAACGTTCGGTGGCCAAAGCACCAAACAGGTGGTCGCGACGGTGACTCCGACACCAAGCAGCACGACCTCGCAACTGATCCAGACGCCGGTCGGCACCGTCTCCCTATTCGGCTTCAAAACCCCGATCCCCTATCCGTTCGGCGCGGAACGGACGGGATACCTCGTCGCCGACATGGACGCCGCCATCAAAGCTGCTCGCGCGGCGGGAGCCAACATCATCGTCGCACCATTCCCCGACCCGATCGGTCGCGATGCCGTGATCCAGTGGCCGGGCGGCGTCAACATGCAGCTTTACTGGCATACGACCAAACCCAACTACGCCGCGTTCCAGACCGTGCCGGAAAACCGCGTCTATGTTTCGCCCGACCGGGCGGACGCCTTCGTCAGGAGCTTTGTGCGCTTCTCGCAAGGAAAAATCGTATCTGATAACGGGCGCGCCCCCGGCGTGGAGATCGGCCGTGCCGGCGACGCCTATCGTCGCATCCGGATCGAATCTGTGTTCGGTAAGATGACCGTGCTGGTGACCGACGGGCATCTTCCCTACCCTTATGGCCGCGAGATGACCGGGTATGAGGTGCCCAACCTCTTCGAAACGCTCGGCAAGGCAAAGGCCGCTGGCCTCACCGTCCTGGTCGACGCCTTCAATTCGGACCACCGTGATATCGCACTGGTGCAGTTCCCGGGCGGCCATGTCGCCGAATTGCATGCGGCGTCGAAATGAGCCGAGTGCTGTGGCTTCCCAGCTCTCGCAGACCTATCTCGTGCAGATACAGGGCGCCATCAGCGACAAGGCCATCGTCACCGGCACCGCTGACATCGCAGGCCGCGTCGTGGTCGAGCCGCTAGCGCGGCTGACGCAGCGCACCACCTACACGATCTTCACCGCGGGCACGCTGAATGGCACCAAGTTCATCGTGGAAAATAGCCGCCAGATCGGCGCTCAGAATCGGTTTTTTAGCCATTTACGCACTCGGCCTCGAAGCAGCGGATCGTGATAATGCTGCGAGGCACCGATCCTAAGCATATGCATTACCTGCGCATCTTTTGGATCGTTCTTGTCCCACCCATTGTGCAGCGCCTCGCGCGTGCGAGCCAACGCAATCGACGAGACCAGCCGGACGTCGAAGCCAGCCTGCAAAAGCCTCCAGGCAATCGGTCTATGATAATTGCCAGTTGCTTCGAACCCACAGACTACCTTCTTGCCATAGTCCAACAGCAGCTCGATCAGACGATCGTGCTCGGTTCGAGTGTTCATCACCGACAGGCGCGGGTGTCTGGCACTGCCCACAGCTTCGATCAGTACTTCGTTGCGGGCCTTGGCGATATCAATCGCTACCAGCACGGCGTCGGATGGCATAATCTGATGCTTGGTCATGGTCGGTCTCTCTCCCTCCAAATGAGGCGTCGAACACCTCTAATTTAGAGATCTGTTGACCGGCCATGGCCACCCCAGGCGGCGCGGCTGCGCAACTTGGATAAGCTTCGCCGCGCCGCTTCCCAATGTGCTATGGCCCCGAGTTTGTCGCTAAGGCTCTCCGGGATTGGATCACTGCCGTCGGCGCCAAGACCGCCTATATCGAACCTGGAAGCCCGTGGGAGAACGGCTATTGCGAAAGCTTCAATGGCAAGCTGCGCGACGAACTGCTCAACAGCGAAATCTTCTACACCGTAAAGGAGGCACAGATCGTGATCTAAAATTGGCGACGCCACTACAATACGGTGCGTCCGCACCCATCGCTGGGATATCGACCGCCAGCGCCAGAAGCGCTCGTCTGGCCGACCCCAAAACTGGTGGCGCAGACGCCGGCTCTAAACTAACATTCCAAACGGACCACTTCGTGGGGGCCGGTCAATCTCCCTTCAACCCGCCGTACTCATTCCGCCACCGATAATATGTAACTTCCGTTACGCCTATCGAGCGGACCGCGTCGCCAACCTGCCGGCCCTGCGCGATCAGCACATCAACCTGTCGCAGCTTCGCAACGATCTCTTCCGCTGTATGCCTCTTCCTCGCCATTGATCGTCTCCTCCATGGTCAAAACCATACTTCAGGGAGGACCACTTAGCGTAATCGCGGGTGGCGCACTCGACGTTTGAGCGGCAGCTCCCCAGACTGATCGTATCGAAGGATCGGTCTTTGCACCGCAAATGAAGGGGAGCTGCCATGACGAAGTATGCCGCACTTGATGTCTCGCAGGAAGTAACAGCTGTCTGCGTCGTCGATGAGACGGGACGGATCACGGCCGAGAAGAAGATCGCGACCTGCCCAGAGACAATCAGTTCTTGGTTGTCGAAGAACGCGCCCGATCTGGTTCGTGTCGGGATGGAGATGTCCGCTGGCTGTATAGCTATAAAATGAATTGCACGATCGAGGCATCCCAATCGTCTGCATGGATGCTCGGCACGCCCATGCTGCCTTGAAGATGCGGCCGAACAAGACCGACCGGAATGATGCCGCTGGGCTCGCCCAGATCGTTCGCACAGGCTGGTTCAAGCACGTCCGGATCAAGTCCCGAGATAGCTACGAGGTTCGATCGTTGTTGGCCGCTCGTGAGGTTCTCGTTCGGACCCGCGTCAAGCTGGAGAACGAAATCCGGGGGCTCTTGCGCACCTTCGGTGTGCTGTTTGGCAAAGCCAGCGGGGGCTTTGCCTTGCGGGCCGAAGAGATCGTCGCGGGCAGCACGCTTGTTTATGACAGCTCCGGGCGTCGGCGCGATCACGGCTCTCTCGGTTGCGTCGGTCTTCGATGATGCCGAGCGCTTAAAGCGATCGTCGAGCGCAGGCGCTTATCTCGGATTGACGCCGCGGCGCTACGAGTCAGGCGAAGTCAGCCGGAATGGGCGGATCTCCAAACACGGAAACCAGATGACGCGTAAGCATCTCTATGAGGCCGCCACGACGTTACTCACGAGAACCAAGGCCTTCTCGACCCTCAAGGCCTGGGGCCTCAAGCTCGCTAAGGTTGCTGGCTTCAAGAAAGCGCGCGTCGCTGTGGCACGGAAGCTCGCCGTCATTCTTCACGCAATGTGGAAGACAAACACTCCGTTCCGTTGGAGCGCTGTGGCCGCATGATCAGATCCATGCTGCCCTGACAACGCTTCCAACGGCGCGTCCCCGCCGGGACGCATGGCGCGGATCAGGCCGTCCCTTTGAGTGTGGCATCACCGCACCTTCCATGATGACCACGTGGACCACTTCCACCATCCGACGCCAACATGCGGCGATGCAGACCATCGACCGCGGAGAGAACTCTGAGCCCGGCGAGAACGCCCAGTCATGGAAGAAAAGCTATTGACGAGCGCGATTAGAGAACTTCAAAGGGGGCAGATCAATACTCTCATCCGTGACCGTTACGCAGTCTCTCGAACAGCGTTTCCATCAAGCGACATGCGGGCAGGGCGCCCTCGGCGCATTGCCCGATCACGTCCTCGAGCATGCGCACTGCTTCATGCCGATGTTGCTCAATGGCAGCTAAGTCCGCGTCGTACGGCGCGATGCCGTAGACGCATTCGGCGAAGGCGCGCATGAATTCGACGCCGCCGCCCGACACGATGAAAGTCTTGAAGCCGTTAGGCTGAGATAATTTCGGGCCGAAGGCCCTCGCCGTGTCGAGCTGCGGGCGATCGCGCGCGGCAGCCACTAGCTTTCGCGGCCGTACTGATCGTACAGCTTCGCAGCGTTGTCCCAGCGGATTGCCTCCATATAGATGTCGACATAGCGCGCGGCCGCCGCACCATAGTCCATATGATAGGCGTGCTCGTACATGTCGAGCACCAGCACTGGCCGGCCGCCTGCTAGTGTCGTGGTGTGGTCCGCCGCCCATTGATTGACTAGGCGTTTGTCGCGCGGCGAGTAGGACAGGATCACCCAGCCGGAGCCGCCGCCTTCTGCCTTGCCCATCGCGACAAATTCCGTGCGCCAGCGCTCGAGGCTGCCGAAATCGCGGGCGATAGCCCCCGCCAGCGCGCCGCTCGCACTGGCACCCCCACCGAGCCCGTCGAAATATATCTCGTGCAGAATCATCGAGTTCGCAGCGATCAACTCTTCACGCTTCAAGCCGTTGATCATGAAATTCGGCGCTTTAGCGAAATCGAGCTCGGCCAGCTGCTCGCCGATCGCGTTGAGGCGCTTTACGGCGCCAACGTAGTTATTTTCATAATGGCTCACGAGAACCTTTTCCGAGATACCCTTGATCGCCTTCGGGTCGAGTGACAGGGGTTTTGCTTGATACGGCATCATTCTGGCTCCGTTCGGCTGGTTGTTTTGGGCGAATGCAGGGCTCACCGCCAGCGTTGCTGTTGATGCGGCGGCAGCAAGGAGTCCCGCTCCCTGAATGAAGCTTCGGCGTTCGGTTATGACGGCCATGGGAATCTCCTTTGTGCTGACAGCCCCCGAAAGGAGCGCGCGGTAGATGGCTGGTTCATTGCAGACCTATGGCAACGGTTCGATCTCGATCTGGTCGAAGCGAGTGACGCTGTTGCCTCTGGTCCAAAGTGCGATGCGGCCTGCCTGGGATAGTGTCTTATCGAACCCCGTGAATACCCAAATCCCGTCGAGCGAGACGACGAATTCGTTGTCTTTGGCGCGAACCGTCGGTCCAGCCGGCAATGCCGCCTTCCAGGAAGTTCGCCTCGACTCCCATGAGGCGTAATGCGGCCGCTATCCTTTGGCTGGCCTGACGTCCGCAGACGCAGTAGGTGACGACTTGGCGTCCGCTCGGCCAATCGCTCCGCCACCGCTCGACATTGTCTGGGAGAGCAATGAAACGCATCAGCGACGAGCGTATCGGCGCCGACAAAATCAGCGTCGCGCCGCACGTCGACCATGATCGGCGCCGCTTCGAAGCCGAGCCGTGCATAAAGGGCATCTGGGGAGATGGAGCTTTACTTTGATCCATGCGCATATCTCCTCGACGAAGCGAGTGCTGCGCAGTTCTTGGACCGAAGTCTCAAGGGGAGACCGCATTTTCCCCTGCGGGTTTATTAGTTTGGCCCCCTCGCAAAAGCAATAGGAACAGAAACGCAAAGGTCAAAAGGCGATTGAGGGGAGCATCACAATTTCGTGCGGATCAAATTGGGCACCTTCCGCGAATTTTGTTTGAGCACTTCGGAACCGTCACAATCGGGACGATTTATGACGCTCGGCTTTGCTCCAGAAGTTCTTCTTGAGAGCAAATCAGGTGCGTTGCGATACCGCATGAAGGTCAACCATGAAAAGAATTTGTTGGATCACTGAGATGCGCGCTTGCGCGTTATTGTCGGCTGCCGCTGTACTTGTGCTGTCAGCAGGACTGGCCGACGCGGCGGAGATTCAGTCAAGGAAAAGGCGTCTCTCTGCGCGTCTTGTCACGGTGAGGGAGGTGTATCCCAAACCGAACACACCCCATCGTTGGCGGGGTAACCGGATCTCTTCCTGCAGTGGCAATTAGTCTTCTTCCGCAGCGGCTCCCGGAAAAATGAGGCGATGCAGCCGATCGCCGAACAACTCAGCAATGAGGACATCCGTAATCTCGGTGCCTATTTCGCCTCGCTGCCGCCAGCTGCTGCGACAAAGCTAGTGGAATCGTCTCAAGCGGAGGCAGGCGCAAAAATCGTGGCGGGACGCAGCTGTGCGTCATGCCACACCGATACATTTGCCGGAACGAAGGGGACGGCCCGCATCGCTGGGCAGCGCGAGGACTATCTTGTCAAAGCGCTACATGACTACAAATCCGGCGCAAGATCGGGCAGCGGCGTCGCCGCTATGGCGTCTATCGCGTACTCTCTTAGCGACGATGAGATCGCGGCGCTCGCCCATTATCTCGCGCACCTTTAGCTTACGCCGGTCTGATCGATCGTTCGCAGCGACCTCGGAGCAGACTCGTTCATCCTCAGCATGATGTTCACGGCCATTGCTGCGGACGCACAAAATCCAATCGCGATGGCGACAAAAAATCCGATTGCAGCGAGATCGAACCAATAAATGCCGATCAGTGCCCCGACCGCGCTCGCGAGCAGCCGCACGCCATTGGCCGCCACGATCAAACACGACGCTTCCAAAGCCCTACATGGCGAAATGCGCGACATCAGGATCGTGCCCGCGGCGCCCTAGCTGCGATTCCCGTCTCTTTCTGGAAATCGGATGGTAGCTTTTCGGGCTTCGGGTGGAGATATCTTGGTTAAACAAGATTGTGGAGGCTGTCCTTCGGAAGGAAAAGCCGGATTTCTTTCGGGTCGATTATTCATGATCGGCGCGGCGCTCATGCTCGAGGTCGCAGTGCTCGCCCTCTTTCCGGGTTGTCGGAGGCCACTTCCAGTTCGGAGCAAATCCGGAACCGCGTCCGAAAACCACGTCGATTAATGAGCTGGGTTTGCTACCAGTATTTGAACGCGACCAGATGGCGTAAATCCTTCGACCCGCTCCCATCGCAAGAAAAACCCGCCGGCTGGCCGGCGGGTTTTTTTAAACATTGATGATCATCCGCAGACTCGGACCGGGCGAACCCGCCAACCGTAGCTGGTATGCACGCGGCGACGGACGACGTAGCAGCCGTCATCGTCGTAGTAGTCGTTGTACGCGTACGGGTAGTATCCGTCGTAGTAGGAGCCAAAGCCAAGTCCTACAAACGCCCGCCTGTGAAATCCCCCGTGAAATCTTCCACCGCGGAATCCATTCCCAGCGAAGCCTCCATGAAAGCCACCGCCGTGAAAGCCGCCTCCGCCAAAGCCACCACCGTGGAAGCCACCTCCGCCACCGCCGTGGAAACCGCCGCCGCCGCCAAAACCGCCTCCGTGGCCGCCGCCGCCACCTCCGCGAGCTGATGCCACAGTTGGCTGAACTAAGCCGACGGCTGCCAGTGCGAACAAGGCTATAATCGTCTTCCGCATCATGCTTCCTTCCTTGGGACGATGTCGCTCCCAAGGATAGAACACTTTCGCAGCGGGATTATTCGGCAATCGAAGAGCATTCGCGGTAAACTGACGGTGAGCCGACGTTGATCGATCATCGTCCGGACGCACCCAAACGTAAGGGCCGATTTCCGTATCTCGGTCAGCCTGATCATGTGCTCCGGCGACCGCGGCGTCCGGCAAGATCGGCACATCAGGGCCGCCGACGCGGCCTGAGCGGTGAGAGAAAACCCCGGCTCAGCGCTATGCTCAGCGGATCATGGCTTCGCCATATGCCATGCGCCATTGAGGAAACCATCGCCGTTGGTCTCGCCTGGCGCAGTATCCTTTTTGAAAGTGTAGAGTGGCTTACCCGCTGCAGAAAAGCTTCCGCTTCGCGCAATTTGGACAAAGGCAACGATTTCTTGATACCGATCTGTGCTCATATGGCATACTCGCTGCCGAATTGGCTTTGAATTAAAAAGGCTTGGATCTCAAAGCCAACGATAGTGAGCCATCGGAAAGATAACAATTGTCAGAAGCTAACGTCCCGCGCATCAGACCCGAAGCGTAAGTCACCCCGCGGGCTCTGCCAATACCTATCGACCAATCGCCTAATATTAGTACGGCGAGCACGATGCCTATCGCCTCCCACAACGCTTCCATGAAATCGTCCACCGCGGCCTTGACGACTTTCGGCTGATCGGCCGCTCGCTGCCTCCTAGGTGCTTGATCAGATCGGCTGACAGCCTGATCGGACCCTCAAGGCGACCAGCTCACTTGGGTTGAGAGTGACTGAAGCAATTGCAATGGAGAACAGACATGCTCATGCGCGATCGCCGGACGCTCCTACGTGCCCGCTCCGCTACTATCACCGGCGCGCGGCCCTCACCCCCGCGCGCCCCAAGAGGGCAAGCAGGCGCAGCCTGGCTTCTACCGCTTTAAGCTCGTCAGCATCGAGATCACCGTCGTCAGCGACGGCGCGCTCGCGTTCCCGGCCGAAGCGCTGTGGGACGACCGAGCCGAGGACGCAACAGGCCTGCTCACATCCACGTTCCAGCCGTTTAGCCCGGCGGGGCTGTAACTCAACACCATCCTTGTCAACACCGGCGACGAGCTGGTGTTGATCGACGCAGTCGGCGGCAAGTTCCAGAAAACCGCCGGCGGGCTGCTTGGCAATCTCGCCGCCGCGAGCTACGCGCTGGGCGATATCGACATGATCCTGTTCGCTCACGCCCACCCCGACCACCTGTGGGGCATCAGCGACGCTAAGAACGAATCGCTGCTGTTCCCCTCGGCCGAATTCGTCGCCAGCGAGACTGAGGTGGGCTTCTGGAGTGGCCCGAATTGTCCGGCAAAGTGCCCCCTGCGCTGAAGCCGCTGGTTACCCAGGTGCATCTGAAATTGGCCAAGCCCCGGCTGCGTCTGATCAAGGCCGGCGCGGCGGTGGCGCCGGGCGTGACCACCACAGTCTTCGCACACAACGCCTTGGCGGCATTCGCGTCACACCGGCCGGTATGCACAATGAAGTGCCGGCTGTATTCTGCGCATTATTCCAGATAGTCTTGCCGATTCCAGCGACAGTGACACATGCATTTTTGCTATTTGATGCTCAAGGCTTTCACGAGTGGCATCGTCGTCGATCATGCTAACTATGCCGTTAAGCCTCTTGATACTTTTCTGCAGCGTATCGATGCTGTCACTCAATACCTCGCACATGCTTGTGGTCGCCACGATTTGATCCCTGGTTTTTCCTGGAGCCATTTGAACAATGTCGACTTGATTGGCGTGGGCAGATGTGTGAGGGGCCTTGGTTGAACTTTGCAACAGTTCGATTATGGTCGCCATCGTCTTGCCTCTCATCTCTATTCGGAAAATGTACCAGGCAGCCGGCCCCGGAGCAGACGCCAGCCATTGTCGCCGTCAGGCTGCGCGGACCGCCGTCAGGAATTTCTCGACCTCCATCTTGAGTTTTGCGCTATCGCTTGACAGCATTTGCGCCGACGACAGAACATGCGAGGAGGCAGATCCGGTTTCGCTCGCACCACGCTGCACATCGGAAATATTCGAACTGACCTGCGCCGTACCTTGCGCTGCCTGCTGGACGTTACGGGAGATCTCCTGCGTCGCTGCGCCTTGCTCCTCGACCGCGGATGCAATCGTCGATGAGATTTCCGAGATCCGGCCGATCGTTCCGCTGATCTCCCTGATCGCTACCACCGAGTCCTGCGTCGCCGTCTGGATGCCTGCAATCTGGTGACTGATCTCGCCGGTCGCTTTCGCAGTTTGCTCAGCGAGCGCCTTGACCTCGGAAGCCACCACCGCAAAGCCGCGACCAGCTTCTCCGGCCCGCGCTGCTTCTATGGTGGCGTTCAGAGCCAGCAGATTGGTCTGTCCGGCAATGGTGTTGATCAGTTCAACGACATCGCCAATGCGGGCGGCGGCTTGCGAAAGCCCCGTGATGCTGGTGTTGGTCTTCTCTGCTTGCCCGACAGCCTCTCTGGCGATCGAGGCGGCTTCCTGCACCTGGCGGCTGATCTCGTTGACGGATGACGCCATTTCTTCGGTCGCCGAGGCGACCGATTGAACATTGGTGGAGGCTTCTTCGGACGCGGCGGCGACCATAGTCGAAAGCTCCTGGGCATTCTCGGCGGTCTTGGACAGGGTACCGGCCGAGGCTTCCAGCTCGGTCGATGACGACGATAGCGAGCCCACCAGCTCGCCGATCATCGATTCGAACTGGCGCGTGATGGTATCGACGCGCTGGGCGCGGGCGATCTTGGCATCCGCTTCCGCCGATGCAGCTTCGTCGGCCGCTTTTTTTGCGATCAGCGCATCCTTGAAGACTTGCAGCGTGTCAGCCATCTGACCGATCTCGGTCTTCTCTCCCTGATGCGGCACGATTGCGGTCAGGTCTCCCTCGCCGAGCGCCCGCATCGGGGTAATGATCGAGCCGATGCCGCGGACAATGTCCCGCACCAGATAGAGGCCTGCACCGACGCCCAGGATCATGGAGCCAGCGAGAATACTGACGATCACCCCGAAGGCCAGTGCGTAGCTGTCTGCAGCGGTCTGCGTGACGTCGTGGGCGCCCTTGTTGTTCAGGTCGATGTCCTTTTTCAGAATCCCATTGATCTTCAGCCCGAGCGGCGTGAGGTTCGCGATGAGCTCGCGTGCCCTGATGATGTCATTGTCCTTGCGGTTAATATCCAGGATCTCGCGGGCGCGAGGCGCATATTCCTTCCACGATTGTCTGAGCTCATCGGCCAGGACGCGCTCTTCCGGCGAGGTCACGAGTGGCTCGTAGACCTTGAACAGCCCGTCTATCTCTTGCGCGGTGCTCTCCATCGTCTTTTCCGCGGCGGTCTTCCGCAGCGGATCAGCTTCGCCCGCGAATTGCCACAAATTGAGCCGGTAGCGGATGATTTCGGCCCGCAACTCGCCGAGCATCCGCACGCTCGGCAGCCAGTTCGTCGCGATATCGACGGTATGGGCGTTGAGCGTCTGCATCCTGGTGACGGCCAGCAGACCGGTGCCAGCCAGTGCGATCAGCAGGAATGAAATAACGACAATCAATTTGGCGCGAATGGAACGTTTGGAGAGCATGGCAAGACTCCTCGGGTTGCTCTAACCAGTTGAAAGATGGATCGGCATGAGGCGCGCGCGTCGGCGCGAGACGGCGGATGATGATTTACGAACGAAAGCCAGCATGTCAGGACCGGCCTAGATGTCCCCCGTTTCGACAGACAGCGAACGGCGCTTCCCTGAGCAGCTGCTATCCGCGACCCAGATTTCGTATTTCATGGCTTCCAGAAGGAATTGCAGCGCCTCGCGCAGCCGGAGATCAAATTCATCAGGCAACGTGTTTCTCAATGTCTGCCACGGAGCCACGTCGTCGAGAACGATGCTGTTTCCACGCACGTCCCCCTGCGCCGGTTCGTTCAATTGAATTAGCTTGATCACGCTGCGGTTATGCTCAATCAGGACGATAAGTTTAGGAATGGCCGCCTGGTACAAAACTGAAACGATTTCACTCGGAGTTTCGCTTGCAGGTTGCTTCATGGAAGCGCCCGTCTGAGCCCTGCCATCGGTGCCGCCGCCTGCTGCATGTCCTTCTCCCCTACGTGTGCGTGCAAGACGTATAATTAAGGAAAAATATTTAGAACAATGTTAAGAAAAATTTATCCAAAGTGTGGGGCGCGCTCTAAAAATTGTGCCCTTGCGCTGCAAGCGAAGCTAAAAATTGCGCTAGATCGAGCAGCTCTCAAATTCCACACAAATTTTATGTCCCCTTCCTCGCGCTCGACAGAAAATATGCGCCGGAACAAACCCTGGGCCGTACATAAACCCAAAAAATAAATCGACGCTTTGCAATTTTATTAGGAGCTAATGCCCGCCTGCTACTATCGCGGCCGAAGACCTGGCTTGCCGACCTGCGGGAAGAAAAACTCTATCCCCGCATCCGAAAACGTATTCTGAAGGATCTCCACCGATTCGTCGTGCATCGGCGGCGTGCTATCATATTCCTCAAACCTTCGGATCGCACTCGGAGAAATCTTCGTTCGCTCGGCCAGTTGTTTCACCGACCAGTTCAAAATACCGCGCGCGGCGCGCATTTGCGCGCCCGTGAGCCTGGACGACGGCGTAGGGAGGCTCACGAATTTCTCGTGGTGCACATCGGTGGAAATGCCAATCCATTCCTGTGCGCTGCCATCCGCATTCAGGACAGGCACGGCAATGCACCTGAACCACCGGTACGTGCCGTCGGGCTGCCTCAGGCGATGCTCGACCTTATAAGGCCGCCCGGTCTGGGCCGAGACCGACCAGCTTTCCAGCGCGGCATCCCGATCCTCTTCATGCAGCAGATCCACCCAACCCCTGCCATAGAACAGATCCGGCGCGTCTTGCTTTGTCGCTTTCAAGTTAGCCAGCGCCGTGATACGGCCATCGGAGCTGGCTATCCACAACAGCCCTTCCACCACCTGGACCAGCGCATTGTAGCGCTCGGCGGCGGCCCTGAGCGGCTGCACCGATTCGCGCTGCCTAGTGATGTCGATCGCGACGCCCACGACACACACCCGCTCGCCAGCCATATCCAGCAATATCTCGGCCTGGTTATAAATCCAACGCAACGTTCCGTTCGGCCTGATGACGCGGAATTCACCCTCAAGCAGTGATCGGTCGAGCAGCAATTCGCTAAAATCGCGCCTCGGACGGCGATCGTCGGGATGAATTCGCTGCTCAATTTCTGCGTATGATGGAACCACCTTGCTGGGACATAGTCCAAACAATTCATAGAAGCCGCGGGACCAGTGCATCTGTCCGGTTGCTGCATCACAGCGCCAACTTCCGATGCCAAGTTTCTCTTCATTAAACCGTAACGTATCAGCCGCGCCACGATGGCCCTCGAAGTAACTCAATATCAAGCTCCTCCGCTTAATTCCTGGAACTACTCTAACCGCAGCGGGCCTAGTCGAGCAAAAGCTATGAGAATTGCGATTTTTGTTTAAGCCATGCGCGGTCTCTCACTTTTTTGCATTGAGGGCGAAAATTTCGCTCCCCCAAGCTAAAATTTTGCTCGCGGCAACTCGCTGCCCGAGCTTCGCCAGATCTCGCGACGAGAATTGCAAATTTAGCTCCACACGATGACCAAGAACTGCTCGGCCGCACGGGGCGGGAAGAAAATCTCCCAAGTAAAATTTGCGTTATACCAAGAGCGATGTGCGGATTGCGACTTTGGAGTCATCACACGCGGTTGCGCGTGTTCGCCAGTAGTTCGGACATCGTGGCCTTCACTAGGCGATTGGGCAGCGTCAACCTGCAAGGTAAGGTCAGCAGCATGCCAAGGATGGCAGCTTCTCGCCGTGTCGGCTTCTGAGGGCGTTTTGGTTTTAGGAGGCATAAGAGCCAAACTCCACTTCATGAAGGATGTCGGTGCGGATCGGCGACCAGCCCGTGATTTGCCGGGTCCTCCCGGTAGAGAGGCGCTTGTTAAGTGAGAGGCTGATCCCGGTGGATCCGGCCGATCTGAACATCTGGTCGAGGGTGAAGCGAACTCGCATGAGATGAAATCGTGAGCTAACCAGCAATCCATCCGCCGTCGTGCACAAAGACTTGCCCCGTCACGAAGCTCGAAGCGGTGCTTGCGAGGTACACGACCAGTCCATCCATTTCGGTTGGATCTCCTTTACGTCCCATCGGGGTCCGGCGCATCACCGCGTCGTCGAAAGACGAGATGATCTCGTCTGTAGCCAGCGCCTTTCTCTCTCTCCCGAGGTTAGTATCGCGATGGTAGCCTGGCGCTATTGCGTTAACCCGGATTTTGTCGGCGGCGTACTCCACGGCCATCTGTTTTGTTAATCCGATTACCCCTGCTTTCGATGCGGCGTAGCTTCCCGTGGCCGCCGCGAAGCCGGGATAGAAACCGCTGAGCCCCTGAATGGACGAAATGTTAATGATACAGCCACCATCTGCGGACAGCATATTTGGAATGACTAGCCGGCTACACACGAAAACCGCGCGAAGGTTCACTGCCATCAGCCTGTCCCAATCGTCCAGTGATAGCTCATGAATTCTCTTGGGAGGGGTCGCTATACCGGCATTGTTGACGAGCACATCAATGCGACGCCCTGCGGATGTTGCCTTCTCGAACATTAGCCTCACGGATTCCGCATCTGTAACATCCACACCGACTGCTTCAGATATTCCTCCTGAGGAGCGGATGGACTCGCAAGTCTCGTTCGCCCCTGCGAGGTCGCGGTCGGCACAAATGACTGCGGAACCGAATGAAGCCAGTGCCGCCGCAAAACAGCGCCCGAGACCGCTGCCCGCCCCGGTGATGATGGCCGTCTTGCCACTAAGATCAAACAAATCGCGAATAGAATTCTGCATGTGATAAACTCTCTGCGTGAAGCTCAATATGAAGCATCAGGAACAAAGTCGTTCGTGTAGAAATCGCTTATCTGTTTTCCGGACTTGATCACGCCAGCGCCAACCAACGTCTTATTCGCGGCTTCCCAGTCCTTGTCCGACTGCCAGCCAAACGGCTTTCCCGTTGTATTAGGCGTGTCAAGATAAGCCTTATACAGGTCCCAATGGGCCCGAAGAACGTCTCTATCAAGATTATGATTGGGACGGTTTGCGAGGATCGCTTCCATTGCTTCGTCCTCATGACCGTCGAGAACGTACTTCCACGCCTTGACGGCAATCTCGAGCACCTTCTTCAACACCGGTCCCCGGCTTTTAATGAAATCTTCATTTACGACCAATCCATGGTCCGGGAAAATGACACCATACTGGTCCGCATCGATAGCACGTGACGGCCTCGATTTAAGAACATGCGCTGCGCCCGGCCCGAGTGTCATGAATGCATCGACCTGCTTAGAGCTGTAAGTCGGAAGCAACGCAGCGGGATCGACCATGACCATCTGGACGTCGCTCCGCTTCATTCCAGCCGATTTCAGGAACGTGTCGACGAACGGAGTCCAAGGGCTCGCCGCGAAAAGCACAATCCTTTTGCCTCGGAGATCCTCGGCTGCCCTCATCGATGACCCTTGGGGCACAAGAACCGATAGCGCGCTGCGTCTCGCCAAACCGAGGACTGCTTTGACCCTCATTCCAGATTCTCTGGCGATAGGAACGATGCCCGTTGTTACTTCGCCGATGTCCGCCTCTCCTGTCGCCAAAAGCTGCAGCGTGTTGATGCTTCCCTTGCCATCTTGGAGTTCGACGTCGATTCCGGCATCCCGGAACCAGCCCTTCGCCAGAGCTAGATGGAAAGGCGCATGGACTCCTGACGGTGCCCAATCCATCCTAATTATGACCTTGTCAGCGGCAAAGAGCGGGGTGAGCGAAAGCGAAAGGAGGAATTGAGCCGCAAATGCTAGAACGGAGAACTTCAAAAAACGTTGGGATTTCATAACAAACCTCCTGCGGTCCATAGGAGAAAACACTGATCCCTCTTACCGATCAGGGCCTGCCGCTTCTTGGCGCTCGTTGCGAGATGTGCCAAGGAATCAGCATTCGCTCGGAAAAATCCAAAAGATAGAAAAGCGCGGCTCCGAGCAGCCCCAAGATTACAATGGCGACGAACATGCGCGCTGTTTGAAACTGACCTTGGGCGAGGAGGATTACCTGCCCCAATCCCGTCTCGCCGGCAACGAATTCTCCGACGATCGCGCCGACCAAAGCCAGTGAGATGGCCACCTTCATGCCGGCGAACATGCTCGGAAGCGCGCTGGGCAGCCGCACCTTCAACAGTATCTTCAGCCATGAGGATCTTGCTGTATGAGCCAGATCGACCAGTTGTGGATCAGAAGATCGTAGACCGAGCACGAAGTCGATGACGACGGGAAATATCGCGATCGCCAAGGCGATCGTAACTTTCGGCGCTACCCCCGTCCCCATCCAAATGATGAACACAGGCGCAAGAGCGACCTTGGGAACGCTGTTCAACGCAACCAACAATGTGTAGAGCGTCGCTTCAAGAAAACGCGACGAGTTGATCGCCAAAGCCAGTGCCAAGCCGAATGCAATCGCAAGCACGAAGCCAGCGACTGTCTCAGCTAAAGTGACTAAAGCCTCTCGCAAGAAATAAACGGGCGTCGTCGCGAACTCAGCTGCAATCTGGCTGGGGGCCGGCAAAACGAACGCGGGCGGCTGATAATAACGGCACGCTGTTTCCCAGACGACGACGGACGCCGCCAGGACTACGACGGTGAGAGCAGCTCGATTGTGCAAGATGCTCATCAATTATCCTTCAGTATCCCTAGAGATAGAAATATCTTCCTTATCTTTCCAACATAGACGCCGAATTCGGAGGTTTCCCTAATCGAGAGATGTCGCGGGCGCGGCAAATCAATCTCGATGACGTCGACCAGCCGGCCAGGGTTATGCGACATAACCGCAACGCGGTCCGAAAGGAATACGGCTTCCGCGATACTGTGCGTGATGAACAAAACGGTCTTGCGCGATGCTAACCAGATGCGTTGCAATTCGACATTGAGCTGCTCTCTCGTCATGGCGTCAAGAGCTCCGAAAGGCTCGTCCATGAGTAAAAGCTGAGGATCGTCCAGCAGCGCCCTGCAGATTGCAGCGCGCTGTCGCATTCCCCCGGAAAGCTCCCATGGATGCTTATCCGCAACGTGATCCAAGCCGAACATTTTTAGAAGGTCGAGAGCCCGCTCTTCCAACGGACCAGTGTCTAACCCCTTAAACTCGGCGACCAGAAGCACATTCCTCAGGATCGTTCGCCAATCGGCAAGCGTGTCGCCCTGGAACACGACGCCTAAATGCGCAGGCGGTTTTAGAATCGCATCTCCGTTCAGGGTTATGGTGCCATTTGTCACTCGCTCGAGACCGGCTACGCATCTAAGCAGAGTACTTTTTCCACAGCCGCTCGGCCCAACGATACTAAGGAATTCGGATTGCTTTATCGAAAGGTTAATCCGCTCAAGCGCGAAGGTTTGCTTTCCCGAGCCGCCGTAGACTTTGTCCACCCCAATAATCTCGAGATAGTCGGCGTTCATGGCATCGGCCTTACTATTTGAAGTCCTGCTCTGTCACGGCAGGTGCAATTGATACAGATCACATCTGCAGAGTCAATTGTAATAGACTAAACGGTTAGTCCTAACCCGTCCAATGGCATCGGTATGGAGTAAAGTCTTCGTTCTCGGGGCGATCGGCACCCCCCCGGCGCGGAAGATCAAAACTGGCTTCCTTGCAAGATGAAGGCTGGTAACCGGAAACATAGCGAATCTCCGAAACTTTAATTAGCCCGCTTCTCTTTATTCAGTAGCAAGCCTGGCTTTGGAATTGGTTGGAGCGTTCACGCGGCAGCCGATCACATTCCGTCAGAGGTGCGTCACAAGCGGTATTCTTGAGATCATTCCAAGAGGGCCGCTCAGGATAGCCGCTACCCAGAAATTCACCTGCCAGGAAACGAGAGTCGCGCCAAAGTATGCTCCGAGCATGAAGAGGGCCCCATGCGCGAGGTTCGGGATTCTTATCAAACCGAAGATCAGCGAGAATCCCGAAGACAGCAGAAACAGCAGCCCCCCAAGCGCCAAAGCCCACTGCGCGAGGCCTTGTCTCGGTTGACCTCGTTAGGGTTGGTTACCGCGGAGGGACAACGCGGTTTCCATGTCGCCAAGGTTTCCGCTGCCGATCTGATCGACGTTATGAAGACGATGGTTTGGATCGAAGGAACCGCGCTGCAGTCGGCGATTGCGCAAGGCGACCGCGACTGGGAAGCGAATATTCTCGCGGCGGGCCACCGCTTGGGGATGGCCCCTCAGGGTCAGTCGGCGGCGCGGTTTTTCGAGGACACTTGGGAGCGCAATCACCAAGCTTTTCATGGTTCATTGGTCGCCGCTTGTGGCGCGCCCAGGCTCTTGTCGTACCGGGCGTTGCTTTACGATTACGTTGACCGCTACCGCCGTTTGTCCGCTCACGATGAATTAGGCAACCGAGACGTCGACGGTGAGCATGAGGCACTTATGAACGCGGTCATCCGCCGCGAAGCAGCATTGGCCGTGTCGCTCATGCAGGCTCATTTGCTCGATACGACGCGCGTTCTCCTCCGGAGCGATCCAGCCACGGCAGACAGGGTTGAAATGCTCATGCACCAGATGGAAAAGGAGATCGATGCGGGTCGCTCCGTGGGATCGGCGGAGATTTCCAGCGCCTACCGTGGGAAATATCCCGTCTAGGGCGTGGACCAAGGGAGAGCGCAGCCAAATTCTGATTGATGCGAGTTTGATGAAGAGCGGATAGTTGGCCGGGAGTTTGTCGTGTCGGATCGCCACGAGACCAAGAGATGCCATTTAGTACGCGCCGGTCGTCTACATGGGGCATACCGTGCAGCTTGTTCTCGAGCATCGGGTTGATGGCGTCCCATTCGTGGTCCTAAGTCCACACCGCATGCTTCGCCGGCCCAGTTTGCACCTCAATCCTGACATTCAGCAACGGGCCAGCCGCTTTCACCGCGTCCAATTGCAAGGAACTGGAAGCGGTGTCCATAAGCACCATGACGCTTGACAGCGCGGGGATGTCCTCCTTCATCAGTTCAAGCCACGCCGGCCAGCGATGCAAGTCGCGCCGGATCGCCTTCGGATGATCGCGACACGAATGTCACCCACTCGGCACCGCGATAGCCGACCGCGCGCCATCCGTCCCGCAGCGGACGCGACCCGCGTAACCGTCCGGATACAGAAAGCCGATCTGCTGCACCAGCGCAGCGAGCGGCCATGCGACCGCTGCGCCGCGGGCTCACGCCCTATACTCGGATCGAAGCTCCCTATTTCAGCGGCAACAACCAGCGAGTGGTTTCTCTCAAGGATTCGTGTAGGCCCTACGAGCTTCATTTCCGTCTATCAAGAGCGGCCATTCTTGATTATGCCGCACGAGTGAAATGACCTAATGGCACTGACGTGGCCATCCGCCAGACGATAATGCTGGAGCAGCTCTGTAGATCGCGAACGCCGCCTTCTCCTCCGTGGACGGCGCCGCCGAAGTCGGCCGCGTGATCTTCATTTCAAACGTATCTGACAAGAGGGCCTTCAGAATGTACGCAATCACCGGCATCACAGGCAAGGTCGGCGGCGCGGTCGGGCGTGCGCTTCTCGACGCAGGTTTCCATGTCCGCGCCGTGGCACGCGACGGTGAGAAAGCTAGGTGTGGGCCAAGCTCCGTTGCGAAATTGCGTTGGCAGACGTTACCGATGCCGCCGCATTGACGGAGGCCTTCTCTGGAACGGACGGCGTCTTTGTCCTTATCCCGCCGATGTTCGATCCGAGTCCCGGCTTCCCAGAAGCCCGCGCGACATTCGCAGCCATCAAATCGGCGTTGCTCGCCGCGCATCCTCCGAAGATAGTTTGCCTTTCGACAATTGGTGCCCAAGCCTCTCGGCCAAACCTGCTAAATCAGCTTGGAATTATGGAAGAGACGTTCGGCGAATTGACGATGCCGATAAGCTTCCTACGCGCGGCATGGTTCATGGAGAATTTTGCATACGATGTGGCATCCGCTCGAGACGAAGGGATCATCCATAGTTTTCTGCAACCGCTCGATAAGACCATTCCGATGGTTGCCACCGCGGACATTGGACGGGTCGCGGCGGATCTCCTTCAGGAATTTTGGATCGGACAGAGAGTTATTGAGCTTCAGGGCCCTCATCTTGTTAGTCCTGATCTCGCCGCTGCTGCCTTCTCCAAACTGCTCGGACGACAGGTTCGGGCCGAGCCCGTGCCACGTGAACATTGGGAATCGGCATTTGCATCGCACGGCATGAAGAACCCAGCGCCGCGCGCGCAGATGCTCGACGGCTTCAATGAAGGGTGGTTGTCGTTTGCAGGAGGCACAAGCGAGCACAAGGTCGGCAAGCATACAATCGACCAGGTTTTGGCAGATCTTCTGCGACCAGCCTAGTTGGCGGAGCGGAGCGTTGACCACTTCCACTAACGTGCTTTAGGTCCCGTTATCCTCATTATTCGGCAGCAACGGACCTATGACGCAAACTTTAGAAAGTCCGGGTTCGACGCCGAACCCAGTTCTAATGTTTCAACCGGAGATTTTCATTCGGAAAACTGCGGTCTCCATCAGACGGATGTAGACTCCGATTGGACGATGCGGGCAAATTTTGCGAAGAATTCTTCGGCCACCTTCTTTGCTGCACCATCAATCAGCCGCTGCCCGAGTTGAGCCACCTTTCCACCGATCTGCGCATCCACCCGGTAGAAAAGAAGGGTAGAGGCGCCGTCTTCCTCCAATCTGACTGTTGCATTCCCCTTTGCAAAACCCGCTATACCGCCCTCACCTTCCCCGGAGATCTTGTAGGATTGAGGCGGGTCAAAATCGCTAAGGATGACACGCCCTTTGAAGCGAGCTGAAACGGGGCCGACTTTCAGCTTCGCCGTTGCTCGAAATTCGTTCTCCGATATCTTCTGCAGGTCCTCACAGCCTGGAACGCATGCCTTAAGGACCTCTGGATTATTGAGTTCGGCCCATACGTGGCTCCGGGGTGCATCAAGCCTTACGTTTCCGTCCATGATCATCGCCATCTTAGATCCTCCACTGCGGCGAGCCGCCGTTTCGCCTATAATTATACTGCTATGCCTACGCGGACGGAGGCACCTTCAGATAGCTTCCGAACGAAGGGTCCACGATATCGTTCAGAATGCCGGCTATAGCGTCGCGCTGGTTGGATGTTAGCGCCGACTGTGGTGCGATTGGATCGCCGACGTCGTACCCCTGCAAGGAAAGGCCGGCCTTGATACAAGCCGCGAGGTTAAAACTGGCGAACACTTCATTGATCTGCCAAAGGCGTCGTTGAAGTGTCGTCGCCTCGTCCCAACGTCCCTCCACGCAGAGCTCATAGAGAGCAACACTCTGACGGGGCACCAGGCACGCCGGACCGGCCATCCAACCGCTCCCCCCGATCAGCATGACGGCAGCCGGGATGTGGGAGGATGCTGCAAATACGCGGAGGCTCTCGCCGCACCGGGACATGATCGACATCAGGCGCCCGGTGTTGGTCGTGGCATCCTTGATGTACCGAATTCGCGGATGCGTTGCGAGCCGAGAGATTGTATCGATTGACAGGTCGATGCGCTGGAATTGCGGATTGGTGTAGATGACGATCGGTATATCTACCGAATCCGCAATTGCCCTGAAATAGCTCTCAACCTGCACCTCGGACAACGGGAAGTATGCTTCGAGAACGGCCAATATCCCGTCCGCACCGAGCCGCTCGTACTCCTGAGCTTGCTTAATTGCGGATGCTGTATTTGTGGCAGCGACCCCTGCTACGACAGGCACCCGCCCGCGTGCCGCCTCAACCGTAACAGCCACGACTTTTCTTCTTTGCTCGGCACTGAGGTATGCAAATTCACCTGTAGATCCGAGCGGTGCGAGCCCATGGACGCCCGCACCGATTAGATTTTCGCAAAGCAACGCGAGCACGTTCGTCCGGACCTCGCCGGAGGCATCGATCGGAGTCACGAGATACGGGAACACTCCGCGGAAATCTGTCATAGGCCTCTCCAGGCAACGATAGACGTTAAACTTGTCTATATCCACGCCTAACTAACTAGTCAATCAATCGATACTCTTGATGACGACGACATTTCCCGCGCATAGTCCCTGATTGACGCAGGCGGTCACCGGACATAGACTAACTAGTCCGTTATGCACGAATGTCCGCTTCCTTGGGCGATTGTTATGCAAATTTACCGCAACGTACTTCGGCCAGCTCTCTTCACCTTGACACCAGATCAAAGCCATTCTGTATCCCACGCGCTGCTGCGGTGGGCTCTCCCTTGGCGCGCACTTTCCGGCGCTCTTGATCTGCGTGTTTCGGACGATCGCCTCAAAACAACTTTCGCCGGCGTCGAATTGCCGAATCCAGTCGGACTTGCTGCGGGATTCGACAAGGATGCTGAACTCCTGGGATCCTTGTCGTACTTCGGCTTCGGGTTCATCTGCGTCGGATCCATCATGCCTGAGCCCCGCTTTGGCAATCCGTTTCCTCGCCTTGTAAGGTACATAGAACGGGAGTCGGTGGCCGACTCCATGGGCGTTCCGAGTAGAGGCCGCGCGCGCGCGCTGGCGCATCTGCGGCGGCACAGGTCGCCGATGCCGCCCATATTCGCAAATGTCGGAGGCTTTTCATCTCAAGCGATTGCCGAAGGAGTAGTTGAAATTCTTCCGCACGTAGATGCGGTTGAGATCAGTCTGATGTGCCCGAACGTTCTCAAGAAGAACGAGAGGTTTGATGAGTTGGGTATGCTGCGCGGCGTCCTAGATCGCATTGGCGACCGCGCTCCATCACTTATAGTGCGCGTTCCCAATGACACGGCCGCGGCGGATGACAGATTAGCCGAGTTGGTGGAAACCTGTGCGGCAGCAAATATTGGCGGCCTTAAGATTGGTGGAGGTCGACCGGTAAACGAAACTGGGCTCGGCACGGGTCGGGGCACATTGCATGGCCGAGCGGTATTCGAAGCGGCCCTTGCCAACGTTGAACGAGGCGCGAGGTTCGCAAGAGGACGGGTCCCCATCAAGGGGAACGGCGGCATAAGCACGGCCGATGATGTTCTCGCTATGCGGCGGGCCGGCGCCGTCTGCGTAGATATCTATTCAGCCTTCATCTTTCAAGGTTGGACCGTAGCGCGGGATATAAACCGGGACCTACTAAAATTAATGGATTCCGGTCAAAGCGCGCAACGTCGACCGGCGTGATAGTGGCTACCGACTACCGCATTCCTTCTCTGCGAATTTCTGGATTATCCTGATAGGAAGAATAGGTGGCGTATTGATAATAGCATTGGAAGAGCATTACTTCGATCCGGAATGGAATAGCGCTTTCGACCCGGCGCTCCATTCGGCACGTCCAAACTCCCCCTTGTTGCAGCGCATGGAAAGTCTAGCTGAGGCGCGCATAAAAGAGATGGACGACGCCGGTATCGACATCCAAGTTGTGTCCCACGCTTCTCCCGGCTCTCAGGGACTTCGAAAGGACATAGCGGTTGCTTGGACCAAGGCTGCCAACGATCGCTTATGCATGGCGATCAAGGCTCATCCGACGCGCCTCGCCGCCTTCGCTTCCTTGCCGAGCGTTGAACCTGAAGCAGCGGCTGACGAGCTGGAACGTGCGGTTCGCGAGCTCGGCTTCAAGGGCGCGATGCTTCATAGTCTCCCCGAGGGGCCTTTTCTGGATGAAAGGAAGTTTTGGCCGATCTTCCGAAGAGCCTCCGCGTTGGGTGTCCCAATTTATATTCATCCAGCCGATCAAAATCCAGCGGTCGTGAAGGCCTACTACGAAGGATACGTTGATACCCATCCGATGTTCATCAGGGCTGCCTGGGGCTTCACTTTCGAAGCGGGAACCCAGGCCATGCGGCTGGTGCTTAGTGGGCTATTCGACGAAATTCCCGGCCTCACGATCATTCTTGGACACCTCGGGGAGACGATTCCTTATGTGATCAGCCGGGTGGACGAAGCGCTCTCCCGCGACACGCCGATGAAGAACTTTCGCGAGATTTTCCGCCGGAATTTCTACGTTACGACGAGCGGCTTTTTTTCCGATGCAGCCCTTCGTTGCTGCATCGATGAGATTGGCCTCGAGCGAATCATGTTCTCCGTGGATTGGCCGTACGCATCGAACAACCGCGGCGTGACATGGATGCGCAGCGTACCCCTCAGCGATAAGCACCGGACGTCCATCCTCTCGGGAAACGCCGCCCGATTATTGCGACTGTGACGAAGCGGCGCAATGCGCGTTGTAGGTCAGGTCGGCTTGTGGACAAAATTTACGATCGCGCGCCCCAATGCCTCATCCGCGGTATTGATGTGGGCAATGGAGGAAGTGTGGTTGTGTCCGCGAAGCCAGAGCATCGGCGGCGACTTCCGCTTTGCGACTGCAAGCCGGTAGGCCAGCTCGGCGCAGTACACATCCACGAGGGGGTTCTCGAATTCAGCCCACGCTACGAACGTCGGTATGCTCCTGCTGTTTATGTGAGTGACCGGCGAATACTCATCGAATTTCGAAGAGTCCGTGCCGTAATAGGCTTCGACCTTCGCGGCGTTGGGGTTCTCGGGAAGATTGTCTGCGCGGACACGGCCGCTTACCACGATCATTCCGGCAAGCTCGGGAGCGCCAACTGACCGAAAACGATCGTCATAGGCAAGGCTACCAGCGTGTGCGGCACCGGCAGAGTGCGCCATCAGGAACATGCGCGCGGGATCCATGCCGAACTCGGAGGCGTGATCGCGCACCCAACGCGCGGCAGTAGCAATATCCAGAGTGGCTTCAGGATAAGTTGCATCGTTTGCCAATCGGTATCCAACATTTGCTCCGGCAATACCGTACCGGGCAAAATACTGTAGGACATTCGAATAAATTTGATCCGTTCGATTACGATCTCCGGTGACAAAAGCACCGCCGTGTACAAATAGGACGACCGGAGTCGGAGTCGCCGCACCCTGAGGCACGAAAACATCAATCGCTTGGCGTTCGTGCGCGCCATACTTGATATTATTATGCACGGCTGCACCGCCCTCGGGCGCGCTCTTGAGGACGGCGGAGAAATGTTTGATCATAAGGCCGACATTACCGCCAATGTCGTCTTTCCATCGTGGTCCGACTTCGGCCATGAGCGCTCTTAGTTCCGCGGGAATTTCCGGCAACGTGGTCTCTGGGTCCATCATTCACTTTCCTCGCATGCCCTGAAGATGAATACGCCGGCAACTGCTCGTTTCTGATGCTGGCTGGCGCACCTAGTTCATTAGACTAACTAGACAGTTAATCGTCAACCAGAAAGACTAACTAGACAGTTAGCCCTTAACTAGATTAAGGTAACATTATTTGGACGCGCGAGTTGCGGGAGCGGTTCGCTTGGAAAGAAAGATCTCTACGCATGATCGCCGAACAAGATGTCCTCATTCCTGCAAATGACGGCTGTCAACTTAGGGCGAATGTTTACCGTCCCAATGGAGACGGGCCTTTTCCTGTCCTCATGGCCATGGGAATCTACGGAAAGGACGTCCACTTTGCAGACGGATATAAGCCGCAGTGGGAAAAGCTTCAGCAGTTGAACCCTGGGATTTGCGACGAAGGGTCTTCGGGCAAGTTTCTCCGTTGGGAAATGATTGATCCAGACAGATGGGTTCCTGATGGGTACGTTGTGGTCCACGTGGATTCCCGCGGCAGCGGAAAGTCGCCGGGATATCTTGACCCCTTTTCGCCGCGCGAGACCCAGGACTTTTATGACGCCATCGAATGGGCGGCCCGAATGCCCTGGTCGACCGGAAAGATCGGGCTGATAGGAATTTCCTATCTCTCTATTAAACAATGGCAGGTTGCGGCTCTGCGACCGCCGCATTTGACTGCAATCTGTCCCTGGGAAGGCGGTTGCGACCTATACCGAGACTGGAGCCACCACGGCGGCATATTCAGTAACCATTTCCCCACCGCCTGGTGGCCTAGACAGGTCCTCGTCAATCAGAACGGGAATAGCGAAACGCATCACCGCGACCGCGAGACCGGAGAGCCAACAACAGGCGTTCCGCTGAACGCTTCGATGCTGGCGACTAATCGCGCTGATCATCCCAACGACCTACTGCGGCATTCCCTGGACGATGAGTGGTATCGTGAGCGCACGCCCGACCTATCCCTTATTGAAGTGCCTCTATTTTCGTCCGGCAATTGGGGCGGGGCTGGATTGCATCTACGAGGAAATATTGAGGGCTACGTTCGTTCAGCTTCGAAAAAGAAGTGGCTCGAGATCCACGTAGGGACGCACTTTGAAAGCTTTTACCTCCCCGCATATGTCGAACGACAGAAGCGATTTTTTGGTCACTTTCTCAAGGGCGACAACAACGGATGGCTCGATGAGCCAAAAGTCCGTCTTGAGGTTCGCGGCCCTGCATCGGCCGAGTCAAGAAATGAGGAGGAATGGCCGTTAGCGCGCACGCAGTGGCAGAAATATTACCTCAATTGCGAAGGCCGAACACTCTCGTTGAAGCCTGCCGTCACTCACGCCCAATTCGGTTACACACCGATTGGAGAAGGTGTTACCTTTCTTTCCGAACCTTTCGAAGATCGTACGGAATTTACAGGCCCGTTGATGGCTCGCCTGTGGATTAAATCGTTCACCAACGATCTGGACGTCTTTGCCACGTTGCGGATGATTTCCCCGGACGGCTCCGAAGTAGCGTTTGTCGGAGCCAGCGATATCGAACCAGTCGCCCGCGGCTGGCTGAGAGCCTCTCATCGCAAGATCGACGAGACCATGTCACTTCCTTATCGTCCATATCATGCGCACAACGAAGTTCAACATTTAGAGCCAGGAAAGCCCTATCCCCTCAATGTTGAAATATGGCCGACCAGTATTGTCTTTCCGATCGGATATCGGATGGCCTTGACCATTCAAGGGTGCGACTACGAAGTATCCGGCGGAGCCGGTCGTTTGCAGCATAGCCATCCGCAGGACCGCCCTCCTTTTGAATTCAACGTACGCAACACTATTCTGAGCGGCCCTAGCAGCGAATCCTATCTGCTACTGCCGTTCATTCCTCAGCGCTTGGATCAACCGCGATGAAGATGCCGCAGTTCGACTACGCTTGCCCGGCTTCGGTGGACGAGGCTGTACGGCTTCTCGCATCGAATGAAGGAGCAAAGATCCTATCTGGCGGACAGAGTCTGCTTCCGATTCTCGCGTTCCGATTGGCATATCCGTCCTTGCTCGTCGATATCAAGCGGATAGAGGGGCTCGGTGAAATCAAAATTACTGCAGATGGATTGAGGGTCGGTTCTCGCGTTCGATGGTGCGACATCGAAAGAGATGCACGCCTTCGCGCCAGTCATCCCCTTTTTCAGGGTATGATCTCCCACGTAGCGCATTATCAAATCCGGACTCGCGGGACGGTCGGCGGGAGCCTCGCCCACGCAGATCCGGCCGCGGAAATGCCTGGCGTTGCGGTCGTTTGTGATTGTGAGATTGCCGTAACGGGAGCGGGCGGCCGCCGGCTCATCGGGGCTGGTGATTTCTTTTCTGGAGCGCTTGAGACAGTGCTCGAGGCGGACGAAATAATAACTGAAGTGCGCTTCCCACCTTGGCCCAAGGCCAGGCGCTGGGCCTTCCAGGAATTCGCCCGCCGTCGGGGCGATTTTGCAATCGCTGGTGTTGCCGTTTTCTTCGATCAGGACGACGAGGGACGTGTTCTTAATGCCCACGTCGGCGTCATCGGTGGAGGCAGCGTTCCTATGCGTCTCACCGATGTAGAGGCGCTCCTTGAAGGGAATCATGTGACCGAAGAGTTGATCGGGAAAGTAAAGATCCGGGCAGCCGAATGTGCTGACCCGGGATCGGATATCCATGCAAGCGCTGAATACAGAAGATCCCTGGTCGGTACTCTCGCCGGGCGGACTCTTCGCGAGGCGATATCAACACGCCGGGGGGCGAATGAGACTGGACATTAATTTTGAACTGAATGGTGAGAATGTCAGCGTCAACGTTGAGCCACGCATGACTCTCGGGGATTGCATCCGACACGAGTTGCACAGGACCGGAACCCATATCGGTTGCGAGCACGGGGTGTGCGGAGCGTGCACCGTCATCGTGAACGGAGAAGCATCACGTTCATGCCTCATACTTGCTGTGCAGGCCCAAGGCGCAAAAATCATAACTGTCGAAGGACTTTCCAACGACGAGGAGCTGTCTCCCCTGCAACGTTCCTTTAGAAAGCATCACGGACTTCAATGTGGGTTTTGTACACCCGGAATCATCACGACAGCACATGCGCTTCTCAGTAGAGAGCCTGAGGCCGACGAGGAGCGGATACGGGAAGTCCTGTCTGGCAACGTGTGCCGCTGCACCGGCTATCTGTCGATCGTGAGGGCAGTATTGGACGCAAGGGACGCTTATCGGTCCACGGAACAGGCGGTGGAATCATGAGTGAACGGAAGCCCTTGGTTGGCAGACCGATTGAGCGCATCGAAGACCTGCGATTGCTGCGCGGAAAGGGGCGCTTCGTCGATGATCTGGAGCGAGACGGCTTGCTCCATGCAGCCATCTTTCGCAGTTCTGTTGCCCACGGAACCATTCGTAAGATAGATGTCGATGAGGCCAAGGCGCTTAAGGGGGTGCACGCCGTCCTTAAGGCCTCCGATCTCGGATTGCCGGTCCCTTTCGTGCCCGTCCGGCTATTTCCCAACCCGGCGATGGAGAAGTTTTGGCAACCGGTGCTTGCCTACGACAAGGTTCGGTTTGTCGGCGAGCCCCTCGCAATAGTCATCGCAGAGTCGCCGGCCATCGCCGAAGATGCTCTCGAATTGATCTATGCCGAAATCGATGCCCTTCCCGCGGTTTCATCGGTGCAAGCTGAGCGCAATGAGGACTCGATGCTTTTCGAGGATCATGGCTCAAATCGCGCGTTCGAATACCGTATCAAACGCGGCGACCTGGACGGCGTGTTCGAGGCGGCCCATTATACCCGAAGCGAGAGGCTGTACGTCCATCGCCATACCGGCATTACAATGGAAACGCGGGGAGTACTTTCCGAATGGGACGATCGCGAACAGAAGCTGACATCCTGGGGCGCCAGCAAGGTGCCGTTCGCGAACCGTAAGATACTCGCCATGCTGATGCAACTTCCGGAAACCTCGGTCGAGATGATTGAGGGCGATGCCGGTGGCAGCTTCGGTGTACGGGGAGAATTTTTTCCCGAAGACTTTCTCGTTCCGTTTGCTGCGCGGCTTTTGAATCGGCCCGTCAAGTGGATTGAGGACCGCAGGGAGCATCTGCTTGCCATCACGCATGCCCGGGATGTGGCATGCGACCTCGATATCGCTTGCGACAAGGACGGTCATGTTTTGGGCTTGCGAGCCACACTCTACTCGAATGTGGGTGCCTATTTTCGAACGTCGACCCCGATTTCTCCGCGAAACGTCGGACAGTTCATACCGGGACCTTATCGAGTTCCGAACTATACAGGCACCGTGGCGGTCATCGTATCCAACAAATCTCCGTCAGGCACCTATAGGGGGCCGGGCCGCTTCGAGGCCGATTTCTTCCGCGAGCGAATGTTTGACCTAGCCGCCGCGGACCTCGGTATCGACAAGGTTGAATTTCGGCGCCGGAATCTTGTTACGGAAGACCAATTCCCATACGCGCTCCCCGCAATCGAACCGGATCCCGTCCTTACGGAGCTCGACAGCGGAGCTTACGAACGGGTCCTCGACCTGTGCCTGAAAAAAGTGGACTGGGAGCAGAAGCAGACTTTGCAGGGAGCGCTCATAGATGGCCGCTATCATGGCCTCGCTGTCGGCTGCTTTGTTGAGGGAGGCGCTGCGGGCCCGAGGGAAAACGCAAAGCTAGTGCTCGAGAAAGACGGATCGGTATCGGTCTACGTCGGATCGTCAGCGGTCGGCCAAGGAGTTCAGACTATCCTGATGCAAATCGCCGCGGATGCCATGGATTTAGATATGGAGAACGTCCGCGTTTTTCATGGCTCGACGACATACGTCAAAGAGGGGTGGGGCTCCTACCATTCACGTTCTACGGTAATGGGAGGCAATGCGATTCTGCTGGCAGCGGCCGAATTGAAACAGCAAATCCTGTCCGCCGGCGCTGAGATTCTGCAATGTCAAATCAACGACGTGCGGTACGAACGCGGCGCCGTCGTATCGGTTCACGGCGGCTCAGTCCAACTTGCCAGCCTGGGGGAACGAAAGCTCTCCTATGAAGCCACATTTTCAAATAGTAAACACACCTACACGTATGGATCTCATGCCGCGCACGTGACCGTCGATGCCGAAACCGGCCACGTCGATATCGTCGACTATGTCGCCATTGAAGATGCCGGACGCATCATCAACCCTCTGACACTCCACGGTCAGGCGGTGGGATCGATTGTACAAGGACTTGGCGGCACGTTTCTCGAGAATTTTGTCTACGACGAGAACGGTCAGATGCTGTCGGGCTCTCTCGCTGATTACCTGGTGCCGCTTGCGACCGATTATCCGAATATCAGGTCGACATCCATTGAACTCCGGCCATCGCCCAATCACCCGCTAGGGGCAAAGGGTGCGGGTGAGGGCGGTACAATTCCGGTCGGCGGCCTAATGGCGAATGCAATTGCAGCCGCGCTCGTAGATTTCGACCTAAAGCTCACCGAACTACCGCTGTCTCCCGATCGGATTTGGCGGATGATTCAGGAAGCCACCACGATGCCTGACGCAGTAGCGGGATCAGGCTCATTTCTCCGATAGGTCCCGAACCGCGGGTCCAGCAGTGATCTCTACTTTCTGGCTGGTCAGGCCGAAAGCCCGCCATCCATGATCAACTCCGTCCCGGTCATGTAATTGGACTCATCGCAGACAAGAAAAAGTACACCTTCGGCAATATCTTCTTGGCGCGCCATCCTGTTCATTGGGTACCGCGCCGTCCACAGCTCTTGCGCCTCTGCGATAGTCTTCGAACGACCAGAATCGACAGCAGATTGAAACAGGACCGTTGCCGAATCCCCCTCTGTGAGACCCGGATGAACAGTGTTCACCCTTATTCGGTACCCTGCTCTTGCGAACTCAATGGCGGCGCTTTTGCTGAAAAATCGAAGGCCGCCCTTTGATGCGGTATAGCATGAGAGGTTCGGCGTCCCGACGATTCCGGACACCGAACTCATGTTGACAATGCTCCCGCCGAAGGGCGTCGACTTGGCGCTCTCCTTCATCAGCGGCAGCGCTGCCTTCACCCCGATGAAAGGCGCCTCGAGATTCACCTTCATCATTAGACGCCAATCTTCCGTGGTTGTTTCCTCGACGGATTTGGAGATCGTGATACCGACGTTGTTTACAAGGGCATCGAGCCTGCCGGACTCCTTTTTGATTACTTCAATCGCGGTCTCCCAGCCGTGCCCGTCGGTCACATCAAAGCTCAAGACCCTGGCCCGCCCGTTTGAAGCGCAGATCGAAGCGGCCACATCTTGAGCACCTTTCTCATGGAGGTCCGCAAGGTAAACGGTTGCTCCGGCTTCGGACAATCGGGTTGCGATCGCCGCACCGATTCCGCGGCCCGAGCCGGTGACCAGCGCAACACGATTTTTGAGTTGAAAGGACATTTTGTATCTCTCTGTTTGCGTGCTGTTGGGGATGTTCGCTTATGCCCTCCGGAACGGAGCTGAGTGCATCAATCGCGGGCATCATGGCTTCAAGATTGGGCAAAAAGCCTGATTTGGCTGATAGTACAGACTAGTTAGTTAGCATTGACTTTTGAGACGCTTTCAAGAGATAATTGCGAAATTATTGCAACTAATTTTGGAGCTGGTCATGTCTGAACGATCGATTTCGCGACGCACGCTCATCAAGGCGACTGCAACTGGCGTGATGGCGCTCTCGATGCCATCGATCGTTCGTGCACAATCGCTCAAGCCCCTGCGCCCCGTCAGCCTGCTGACGGATTGGGTGCATCAAGGTCCGAACGCCGGCTTCATCGTTGCCAAGGAGAAGGGGTTTTTCACGGAGGCGGGCCTCGACGTGACCATCAATCAGGGCAAGGGATCCGGAAGCACGGCTCAAGTCGTCGCTTCAAAGGCCTCGCAGTTCGGGTTCGCCGACGGATATGTGCTTGGGAACAGCGTCTCCAAAGGGATGAAGCTGAAGATGGTGGCTGCGGTCTATAGGAAGAATCCGGCAGCCGTCATCGTGCTTGACACATCGGGAATCAAGACTCCGAAGGATCTTGAGGGCAAGACGATAGGCATCCCGACGGGCTCGGCTCAATTTCAGCAGTGGCCCGCCTTTGCAAAGGGCGCCGGACTTGACGCTGCCAAGGTCAGAATCATCAACGTCGATCCCGCGGGCGCTGCACCTGCTCTGATCAACGGCCAGGTCGATGCCATCGCCGGCTTCGCCCAGGGATGGGTGCCTGCCATTGAGATCCGAGGCAATAAGAAGGCTCGAGTCTTCTGGTACGCCGATTACGGAGTAACCGCCGTCAGCGATGGCATCATCCTGCATGAAGACATGATGAAGGAAACCGATCTCATTAGCGGCGTCGTGCGGGCAAGCATGAAGGGGTTCCTCTACGGCCGGGCAAACGCCGAGGAGATGGCTGGGATCGTAAAGAAGCATCAGGAAGCCAGCGATGTCGCGATTACCCTTCGCGAAGCCCAGCTTTCCTGGAGCACCTGGGTAACCGAAGCCACCCGGAACAAGCCGCTCGGTTGGATGGCCGAATCCGATTGGCAGGCCACCGTCGATGCGCTCAAGACATACGGCGGCGTGACTGTTCCGCTTGTGGCCTCGGATCTCTACACGAACGACTTCGTGCCGAAGGAAATCGAGTTTGTGCCGCCGCAGAGTGCCTGAGGAGGCGCCACGGCGCTAGGCGCGCCGTTCCGTTCATAATCCGCGTCGCCTGGCAGAATTCAATGGCGACGCACGTTTCTAGTTCATTGCGAGCGGACATCAATTTTGAATCCGCTGGATCGAAAAGGATAAAGTGCATGATGCAAGCCAGTACGCCTGCTTCCGCTGCAGCAATAGCTGTCGCCGATTATCTTCAGATCGAGTCGCTCAGCAAGGTTTACGCGACCGACGACGGCCCCGTACGCGCGCTCGATAGGGTATCGATCAGCCAGCGCAAAGGAGAGTTTGTCTCGATTGTCGGTCCGAGCGGATGCGGCAAAAGCACGCTGATGATGATAGCCGCCGGTCTCACATCTTCCTCCCATGGGCGGGTCTTGATTGAAAACAAGGCTATCAACGGCCCTCGCACCGACATCGGTATTGTATTTCAAAACCATGTATTGCTCGATTGGAGAACGGCTCTTGAGAACGTCATGCTTCAGGCCGAAGCGCGGAAAATGGATATGCAGGTCGCCGAGAAACGTGCGCGCGGCTTGTTGGCAGCCGTCGGCCTGAGCGGATTTGAGAACAAATATCCGAAGTCGTTGTCGGGCGGCATGCGCCAGCGCGTGTCGATTTGCCGCGCGCTTATACACGATCCCTCACACTTGCTGATGGACGAGCCCTTTGGTGCGCTCGATGCCCTCACCCGTGACCAGCTCGTTCTCGATCTCCAGAAGATCTGTGGGGAGCGTAACATCTCGATCCTTTTCGTAACCCACAGCATCGCGGAGGCCGTCTTCCTCTCGGATCGAGTTATTGTCATGACCCCGCGACCGGGAAAGGTTGACAAGATCATAGACATCGACCTTCCCCGTCCCCGCAAGCTGGCAATGCGAGACACGCCGCAGTTTGCGGACTACAGCCGTCAGATCCTCGATATTTTTCTCGAGCGCGGAATCATTCGCGAACATTGATTGGAGATATCCGTAATGACGATAGCAGCAATCGAAAAAGTAGAAGCATCATCTATCGAGCAGGTTGAGCAGCGCGTTCAGCATGAGAAGAAAGCGCAGAAGTCGCGAGATAGGATTGCGGAGATCGTCTTGCCGGTTCTCGCTGTGGCAGGGATGATTCTCGCATGGGAAGTCGGCGTAGATTTCTTCAAAATTCCAACTTACCTTTTCCCTGCGCCCAGTTCCATCATCAAGGCTTGCATCGACAACGGCCCGCTTTTGCTACGCGAATCTTGGGTTACGACTATCGAAATTACACTGGGATATCTTCTCAGCATTGCAGTGGGAATTCCTCTTGCTTTTGGAATTTTCCAGTGGCCGATATTCGCTAGGACGGTCTATCCGCTGCTTATATCAACGCAGGCGATGCCGAAGGTCGCGATCGCCCCTTTGTTCGTGGTTTGGTTCGGCTTCGGTTTTCTTCCGAAGATCCTCATTGCGTTTCTGATCGCGTTTTTTCCAATCGTAATCAACACGGTCATGGGACTTACGTCGATGGAACGCGAGAAAATATACTTAGCGCGATCGATGGGATTGTCGCGCTTTGGCACGTTCCGATTGATCCGTCTGCCTAACGCGCTGCCTTCGATCTTCGCTGGTTTGAAGATCTCGATCACGTTGGCCGTCGTAGGCGCAGTCGTTGGTGAATTCGTCGGCGGCGATGCCGGCCTCGGTTACCAACTCATGATTGCAAACGGTAGCCTGAATACGCCTCTCCTTTTCGCCGGCGTGTTGGCGCTAACTGTTCTCGGCTTGGTTTTCTTCGCCGCTATCGAATTCCTTGAACGCCTGGCGATTCCTCATCAGGAGCGAGCAGACGGGGCGAGCGCAGGGACAATGTAGCCTTCCCGCCCGCGGTCCCGCGGTCCGGCCGGGTCAAGCAGTGTCTTCGATTTAGAGACTTATAGCTTGCATACCGATAGACTAAACGGTTAGTATAACGTGATCGCATACCCTCGCGCCTTGGCGCATGATTTTTCAGAAGCAGACGATGTTCATAGCTGTCCCATTTATTCCCCAGGCAACCGTATCGGACGCGTCATTTTTGGATTTTGCGCGTCCGCAGGACGGAGCCCTAATTGGCCGCATAGTCGAATCAGGTGCGAAGGGCGTAGATACAGCGGTGGCTTCTGCGAAGAACGCTTTCCGGACGAACCGAAAATCGTCGCTTCATGACCGTGTTGGTTGGCTGAAGCAGGCCGCCGACGCGCTCCGACAGTCTACTGCAGAGTTGGCCGACCTCATTTGTGAGGATGTCGGAAAGCCAATCCGCATGGCGAAATTCGAGGGCGGCGCGCGGCGCCGAGTTTATTGAAGCTTGCGCGGCCGCCGCTCCGCAGATGAAAGGCGAAGTTCTGCCGCTTGATGCTGCTGCAGCAGGTGCCGGCCTTGTTGGAATGACGCGACGCATCCCCTACGGCGTGATCGCCGGTATCACTCCATTCAACGCACCAGTAAATCTTCTTGTCCAGAAAGTAGGACCTGCGTTGGCCGTCGGAAACTCGATCGTTGTGAAACCGTCTCTTCCGGGTACACGCGTCGCACTCTTCTTGGCGAAGCTTTTTGTTAGCAGCGGTCTGCCGGAAGGTCTGTTCAACGTTGTGACCGGCGACCGTGCTACTGCGATCGCTCTTGCCTCCCATCCCGACGTCTCGGCGATATCATTTACAGGCGGCACGGCGGCGGGACACGATCTGGTACGTGCCGCCGGCGCCCGCAAGTTCGTGGCGGAACTTGGCTCCAATGCCGCAAATATCGTTCTCGCGGACGCAGATTTGGACTTCGCTGCTTCGCGGATTGCATCCGCGGGTTTCGAAGCAAGCGGGCAACAGTGCATTTCGGCGCAGCGGATTTTGGTCGCGCGACCCGTTTTCGAGGATTTCTTGTCCCGGTTCGTGAGCGCGGCGAAGGCCTTGAAGGTTGGGGCGGCGAGCGACTCGAGTACCGACGTTGGCCCCATGGTCCATATGGCATCCGCAATGCGGGTGATGGCGCTCGTAGAGGACGCGGTCGCGCACGGCGCTACTTTCGCACTCACGCCCGAGCGTACCGGCGCGATGATATCGCCGGGCATTCTCCTCAACGTTCCGCGCGACGCGAAAATCTGGAACGAGGAGGTATTCGGCCCGATCGTCGTCGTAGCCGCCTTTGACACAGTCGCTGAGGCCATCCATCTCGCTAATGACTCGGACTACGGCTTACAGGGTGCGGTTTTCACCAACAGTCTCGAGCACGCGATGTATTTTGCCGAGGAAATGGAGGTCGGCTCGCTTTGGATAAACGAGGCAAGCCGGTTTCGCCTCGACATGTATCCATTCGGCGGCGTGAAACAAAGCGGCATAGGCCGCGAGGGCGTGCACTACGCTATGGAAGAGCTTTCGCAGATAAAGTTCATCGGTATCAGATCAACCCACTAGCACTGAAGGAGAATGACAATGAGCGTTGCTCGACACCCACTGCCGCAAGATCTCATCGGGAAATCGCTTGAAGAAGTGATGGCGAGCCATGTCGGTCGTTTCAGCGAAAAACGGCCGGACTGGGCGGCATTTGAGGATGCAAAGATTGAGGGGTTCAAGCGAGCCCAACACCGCTTTATCGGAGCGGGCGGTTCGGGAAAGCATAACGATCCGTCGGTAATCCCGGCTCGCAATTTCACGTTGTCAATAATGTATGTTGAGCCCGGTCAGGGCAACGCCGCTCACACGCACGAGGTCGAGGAACTTTTCTTCGTCCTCCAGGGCCATCTCGACGTATTTGTTGAGGACGAACAGGGCAAGCGATTGACAAAAAGGTTGGGGCCTTGGGAATGCCTTTCGTGCCCTCCTGGCGTCATTCACGGCTATGTCAATGACAGCCTCGAACCGGTCTATTTTCAAGTGATGCTCGGCCGCGCCAAGCCCGATACCATGGGCTATGCTGACGACAGTCTATACCAGAAGCGGGACCATCATCTGCGCGAGGTTAGCTGAGGAGCGAAAATACCGCTCGCCTCGGGTCGAGGGACAGAAAACTGTGGGTTGCGGAAGGCGGAACGGTCTAAACTCGGCGAATCGACCCGGGTTGAGCGACTTTCGCCATCCTCGACCCCTTTTTTTCGAAGGCCTTAGATCATGACTGAAGGAAAATCCGCTCCTATCCGCGGAAAAGTGCCCAAGCCGGCAGTGAAAAAACTGCGTGATTCCGCGAAGACGGGCGCGAGTCGGAAGGTATCGTCTCGTTCCAACGGCTCTTCCGCGAGCGTAGACAACCCGCGCGCAACTGGAAAGGATTCGGTCAGCACTAGAGACCGCATCCTGAGAGTGGCAACACAGGAGTTTTCAGCGAAGGGATTCGACGGCGCACGCATCGACGACATCATGCGCCTGAGCAAGGTGAGCAAGAATCTCATCTATCACTACTTTGACAGCAAGGAGAAGCTTTTCATCGCTGTCCTCGAAGAAGCTTACAAAGGGATGCACCAGAATCAGGAGAAATGGCCCCTTGATTCCAAAACGCCCGTCGAAGGGATCCGGATGCTTATACGATCGACCTTTGCGTACTGGCGCGAGTCTCCTGAATTTATAGGCCTTCTGAATTCGGAAAATTTTCACAAGGGGCGCCATCTTCGCAAGTCGAAGATTTCGAAGGCTGGCTATGTCAATCTTCTTGGGAATATTGCCAAACTGTTGAAAGCTGGCGTGCAGACAGGTGACTTTCGTCGAGGCGTCGATCCGATCGAGCTGTACATTTCAATATCGGCGCTCGCATATCATTACCTCTCGAACAGATACACGTTGGCGTATCTTTTGGATCGCGACCTCTCTACCGACGAGGGAATGAAGGCACGGGTCCTTCACATCGAAGAAATCGTCCTCGGGTTTCTGCAGCACGGCGCACCCGGATCGGAAGGCTCTGGCCCCAGGCAGACTGGCCGCTAACTTCCTCTTCTCCGGCATTCCTCCGACTCGATATCTGGAATGCCGGATCGTCGCGGATAGAATCTGGCTTAAGCAGGCCGTGGAGGCTTGACGTTCTGCGATTGCTCCCCGAGCCCGTCGATGCCAAGACGCATTGTATCACCCGCTGACAAATACTGCTGAGGACGCAGGCCGAGCCCCACTCCCTGAGGAGTTCCAGTGGTGATCACGTCGCCAGGCAGAAGCGTCATGAATTCGCTGATATAGCTGATGCACTGCGCTACAGTAAAAATCATGTCGGATGTCGTGCTGTCCTGGCGTCGCGTACCGCTGACGTCGCACCACAGCCTCAGCGCCTGCGGATCTGGCACCTCGGCCTTCGTCACGAGCCAAGGACCTATTGGGCAGAAGGTGTCGTGGCTCTTCCCCTTCGTCCATTGACCACCGCGTTCGATCTGGTGCTCCCTCTCCGAAACGTCGTTGCAGATGGCATAGCCGAAAACATGCTCCAACGCACGCTCCGCTGTGACGTAGCTTGCGCGCCGGCCTATGACTATCGCAAGCTCGACCTCCCAATCAGTCTTTACCGACCTCCGCGGCAGGATCACGTCATC
Organism: Nitrobacteraceae bacterium AZCC 2146; assembly: GCA_036924855.1. Lineage (NCBI taxonomy): Bacteria > Pseudomonadati > Pseudomonadota > Alphaproteobacteria > Hyphomicrobiales > Nitrobacteraceae > Nitrobacteraceae bacterium AZCC 2146. Next base: position 5,815,256 of record JBAGRP010000001.1, on the reverse strand, counting down.
ATAGGGACCGCAAAGCGAGGTATTGGCTTTGAGGAAGATGATCGGCTCTTTTGGAATGGGAGCATTGCTCTCCTTCGCATGCTCGCGATAGTTCAGCCCGACTCCAACGATCTTTCCGATGCCCGCCGTCGGGCACCCGAGTCGAACGCCCGTCGGCGCCTTTGGCAGTGCGCTAAGGGCATCAACTTCAGACACCAAGAGTTCCTCAAGTTCTTCATTTCCGGGAAGAATATCGGAGACCAGCGATGACACGTCGGCTATGCTTCCGTCGTCCAACAACACACCGGGCCGCTCGCCGCCGGCTGGGCCAAACCGAACGATCTTCATCCTGTTTATCTCCAAAGATTAGGTGACGCACTATTGCTCAGAGCTAAGCGGGGATTGGGAAACCATCCCAAATTCGAGCTGGTAGATCTCTATATCGATATCCTCCAAGCCTCCAGCCGCGAGCCGATTTTTCAGCACAACGGCATCGGCAGGCGATTGGTTTACGTTCATGTCGATGATGTACAAGTAGCGCTGCGATCTTGGTTGAACCCCGTAGACATCGCGCTCTTTTGTCTTCTGACTAGTCGCGGCTTGGTCTACTTCCAATAGTCGGATGCGAGTCTCAACTCCGGTCGACATAACGTCGAACTCATGCTCGCTGTCGTAGCTGCTGGCAACCTCTGGTCGATTGAACCGGATACACGTAACGAACTGCGCAGCTTCGCTTGGCAGCGGTCCCCGCTCGGCGAGCTTCCTATACAAATTGCGTAATGGGTTCCTGAAATGTTTGAGCGATTCGAGAGTCCAGGGCGTGGGCGCGTTCAACGCATTCAGGTAAGCGGCGCTGCCTAGTACCGAAACCGACTCGGTATCGTAGAACATGAAGAACGCACGTCCGCCGTGAACCCGGGCGTAGCGCTGTCCCGTAAGAAATCCGGGAATGGCGACTCGTTCAGGAATGTGCTCCGTCGTATGCCATTCGCGGTAGCGGGCCTCGTACGCGACGTCGATGTCCGACCAGAAGGCCATTAATCCCGTGCTGTTCTGATCCATATTGGTCCGCCTCAGTTCGTCTATTTGAAGGTGCATTCCCAGACATCAGCGCGCGGGCCCCGCCGTGCCCCCACCATCGATCATGTAAGCAGTTCCCGTGCAGTATGATGACTGTGCGCTCGACAAGAACGTTACCATGCTTGCGATCTCTTCGGTCGAGGCGTACCGTCCCATCGGAATTCCGGACAGTATCTTGCTCCTTGCGAGATCGCGGTTATCCGGCGCGATGCCACGTTCGACGACCGCCATCATTTCCGTATCAACCGGCGCTGGGCATATCGCGTTCACGCGGACGTTGTGGGTGGCGCCTTCGATTGCGGCTGTCTTCATCATCCCGATCACGGCATGTTTGCTCGCGACGTAGGCGCCCTGTCCCGTTGACCCGCGCACGCCGGTGATCGAGGAGGTGACAACGATGTTACCACCCCCACTTTGAACCTTCATTATCGGCATCAATGCGGCAAGGCCTAGCCACACACCGCGAACGTTTATCCTCATGATGCTATCGAAGAGGCTCAACGGCGTCTCCTCGATGCGCGCGACGGTACCGGCAATGCCGGCGTTGAGAAAGGCCAGGTCGATCCGTCCGAAAGCGCCGACGGCAGCATCCACGTATCGCCGCGCTGAGTTGTCCTCCGAGACGTCTGCCGTACACCATGTGGCATTCGGACCGAGAGCTTCGGCGAGCCGGCGCAGAGGGTCCTCCCTAAGATCCACGAGGCATACACGTGCGCCTTCCGCGATGAAGCGCCGCGCCGTCGCCTCTCCGATTCCGCCAGCCGCCCCGGTGATCAAGGCGGTTTTGCCATCGAGCATCGACATATCAGGTTTCTCCCATGAAATTTCTCAGATAGCTGCTGTCCCTATTCTGGGGAACACCCTGTTACTTCGCTATCTCTTCGAGGGTTTTCCCCTTCGTCTCGATACCAAGCGTTGCGACGACGACGGCCCCTATGACCGACACGATTCCGAAGAGCAGGAAGACCGTCTGGATACCGTCGTGTACGAACATACCGACAATGAGCGGCCCCAACATGGAGGCGAAGCGCAACCAAGCGGTGCCTAGCGAAGTGGCTATTGCGCGTGACCGCGTCGGATACAGTTCGGGCGTATAGACGTACACTCCCAATGCTGAAGACGCGGCAAAGAAGCAGGCTATGCTTCCGAATACGACGACTTGCGTGACCGTCGTTGCACCGAGGAACCAAAGGCTGAAGAGGCAGAATGCTGCGCCCAAAAGCGACACGACGAAGACCGTCTTACGGCCAACAATGTCTATTGTGAACGCGCAGCATAGGGATCCGGCAAGAATCGCGCAGTTGGCGATCAGCCCGTACCGCAGAGACAGATCGAGCTGAACGTTGAATAACGTCCGGTACAGGGTCGGCAACCAAGTCGCCAAACTATAGTATACAAGGTAGCACGAAAACCATACGGTCCAGACCACGATGGAGCGCCGGATGTAACGGGGACCCACGATGTCTTGCCAAGACATGCGTCCGAGCAGCCCTGAGATTTCCTGGGCGGGGGCTGGCTCTGGCAGTGCCCGCCCTGTGGTCCTTTCGGCAGATCGTTCTATCTCGGCAACGACGCGGTCCGCTTCCTGGAGCCTACCATGGTTGGCGAGCCAGCGTGGGGATTCGGGCACGAACTTCCACACTAATAGGACCAGGAAGATGGGCACGGCGCCGATATAGAACATGTATTCCCAACCTAGCGTCGGAACCACAATGGCTCCGATAAGGCTCGCTATAACGACGCCCACAGAAAATATGGTCTCGTACAGAAGGACGAAGCGACCGCGGCCTTTCGCCTTCGCTAGTTCGCTGATGTACACGGCTGCTATCGGCACCTCACCGCCCAGTCCGACGCCCTGCAGCGTCCGAAAGATCAGTAGTGATTGATAATCCCACGAGATTGAACAAAGTGCGCTCATGACAGAGAAAACCGTGATCGCCATCATCAGGACCGGCACGCGTCCCCATTTCTCAGCAAGAAAGCCAAACATGACTGCACCGAGCAGCTGTCCGACGTATCCCATTGAAATCAGGAGCCCCACCTGCGTTCCCGACATCTTCCACAAAGGTACGAGCACCGGCAGAATCTGCGCGAGACCGAGAGCGTCAAACGCATCGAAGAAGGTCGCCGTACCAACCAGTAGACGAGTCTGGAGATGCCACCGACTGAACGGCATTCGGTCCAGACGCGCAGCAATAATCCCGGCTGAAAGGGGCAGACTCGTCGGTTTTAGTCGCTCGACAACGTTGGACATGGTGCTCCTCCGAATAAATGCGACCGCGGAATGCGGGCGCGCCCCGTTTGCAGGGCATTTTTTGATGGCGTTTCGCCGTTGCGCGTGTTGCAGCCGACTTTTTTTTGGCCTTCCTCTCGCCGCCTTTCGTAGAACGCGGCGGCTATGCCGATAGAGAATGTCTATGTTACAAGTGGTCTAACGCCTCTCCCGCTTCAGCCCCACTTTGTTGCCGCGAATGGGGCAGTGATGAATCGCTCGGGAATTTCACTATGGATCGTTTCGCCAGCATGTCGGTTTTCGTGAACGTCGTGGAGAAGGGCAGCTTTGCTGCCGCGGCTGACGAAAGCGGCATGACACCCACCATGGTCGGAAATCACATCCGTAGCCTCGAAACTCATCTCGGTATCCGTCTGTTGACTCGCACCACCCGTCGGCAAGCTCTCACCGAGACCGGGAAAGACTACTACCAACAGTGCTTGAAGATCCTGGCCCTCGTCGGCGACGCCGAAGTGGAGGCTCGCGAAATGCGATCCCGTCCGCGCGGGCGTCTTCGTGTTACCGCACCGATCAGCTTTGGTACCGTGTGCCTGGCACCGCTCCTCATTCATTACACGCAGGAAAATCCGGAGGTATCGCTCGAACTGACGCTCGATGACCGTGTCATTGATATTGCGAAGGAAGGGTTCGATGCGGCTATCCGAATTGGGGCATTGCCAGACTCGTCGAACCTCACTGCCCGTCCTTTGCGCCCTTGGCGTCGAATATTGTGCGCTTCGCCTAGCTATCTCGACGCGCACGGCGAACCGACGACCTTGGACGAGCTTGCGACCCACCGTTGTCTCTGCTTCGGCTACCCTCAGGGTCCCGAGCGCGAGTACAGGCTTATTTCGAAATCTGGCGAAGCGCGCATCGCGCGCGTAGAAGGCTACGCTTCGATCAACAACGGCCACGCTCTGCTGGCGGCAGCGCAGTCTGGGTTGGGAATTATCCTGCAGCCCGAGAGCCTCGTGAGCAGGGATCTTGAAGAAGGCCGTCTGGTGCATATTCTGCAGGACTGGTCTACCACCTCTTCCTCCCTGCACATCGTATACTTGATTGACCGGCAGATGACGCCGAAGCTCAGACATTTCATCCAGTTCGTCGGAGACCGATTTGGCTAAATCCGATGAGAACGGTTTGATCCTGCTTTTCATGGCGCGGTTCACCTGCGCTCCGGCTTGAGCAAGCGGTCGTACCAAGCAATTGTTTTTGAGGAGACCAGCGGCAGCAACTCGTTATACGGCGACCAATGGACGCCGGTCGGCGACATCTCAAGCTCTTTTTCAACGACTAGCTTTTCGTAGAATCGCGTGGTCTGGTGTGCCGGGACGAGCACGTCTGTCTCGACACCGAACATCAGCGTTGGGATTCGTATTTCGGCTGCGCGTGCGATCGGCTCATGATTTAGGACGTGATAAAACGTTTCGAAGGCCATCGGAATCTTCTGCGTATAGATTTCGGCCGTGAGTCGGTCCGGAATCATGATGTCGGCGCGGTCGCCCATGTCGACCTTTCCGGTCGCGGCCTTGTCCCTGATTGCGGTCAACGCGCGGGACTTCAGCTCCAAGAACTCGGCATAGCGCGTCATGCTGCGCAGCCAATCACTGCCCGATGTCACCGGCACGGAAACTGCGAGAGCTTTTGGGCGGTCGCTGAACGCAGCCGCGAGAGCTGCGATGCCCCCGCCGAAGCTGGTTCCATAAAGGCCCATCCGATCCGGATCGACGGAGCCTTCCTGCGAGAGAAATTCGAGCGCGGTGACGGTATCTTCGACTTGCTCATCCGGCACCAGCCGTCCTTGAGGACCTTCACTAGCGCCGAATCCTCGAAAATCAAACGTCAGGGCAGTGTAGCCGGCCTCTGCCAGAAGCTTCGCCAGGCTGGGCAGGACGCCTTCCTTGATTCCGCCGAAGCCATGGCACATGACCACGCCGGTCTTGTGATCATCGGCGGCCGGCGGCCGGTAGATTTTGGCGGACAATTTAGTGCCGGGCCCACTGATGAAGCTCAGCTCTTCTGTTGTGGTATCGCTCATGAGTCCGGCCTTTCGTCTTTACGTAAATGTTGCTTCCTTTGCCAAGTCCGCGCTAAACGAGCGACTTAGCAGCTACTTCAAACCGGAGAAGGAAGCTGGTTGCAGATCCTTCGAAGTGAAGGAGTCGACAAGCTTGCCATTTTTCTCGGAATCGTCTCGCGCTTGGAGCCAGCGCGGATCTTTCAGGAACTCGGCCATCTTCTGCTTGCGCTCATCGTGTGACGCCCAACGCAATAGATAGACGAGCTCATCCATTGGTTTGTCCTCGACGAGGCTCTCCGAGGTCCAAAACCCTATCGTTTGTATTCCAAGCTCATTCCATATCTGCAGCACCGGACTCTCGAAGCGGGCCAACAGATCGTCAAGACGGCCTTGATTGCACTTGTAGACTCTGAGTTCATAGATCATCGCTCGCCCCGTATCGACGCGTTGCTGCTGGAGGACAACCAGCTCGCGGCCGATCGCCCGATAGTGTTAGTTGGTAAAGTCGGCAGGTGTCAGCCGACGGAAGCGCCGCCGTCAACGACAACTACCTGCCCTGTGCTGAAACCAGCTTTCATCAGATAGAGGTAGGCTTCAGCCAATTCGTCGGGTTCACCGGGATGCCCAACGAGTAAATTCTGCTCGGCGCGCTTGTACATTCCCTCTCGAGCTTCGGCAGGCAGCCCGTCCCAGAGCTCTGTCCTCACAAGACCCGGACAGACGACATTGACCCGCAATGGAGCCAGTTCGACCGAAAGCGCGCGGGTCAGCGACTCGACTGCACCGCACACGCTGGACACGGCACTCCATCCCTTGCGAGAGCGGCGAGAAGCCATGCCTGACGACAGAACGATCGACCCTCCCCTCCGAATTTGTGGAGCGCCATACTTGACCGCCAGAAGAGATCCCCAGAACCGCACACCGAAGAACTTCTGTGCGCGATCGAGCGAAAGCGTCTCCAACGGCTCGCTCAAAAGCGGCTCGCCGGCCGTATAAACGAGGTGATCGAACTCGCCGACCTTGCTGAAGAAGGATTTAATGCTCTCTTCGCTCGTGAGATCTACCGTGCCGCCCTCGGCGGACGCCGGCAGGCGACCTTTCGCCCGATCGACTTTCTCTTGGCTGCTTGACGCGACAAAGACGGTGGCCTTTTCCTCAGCCGCCATCCCTGCGACCGCAAGGCCGATTCCGGAGGTTCCGCCGATAATAACAATTCGCTTGCCGGCAAGATTCATGTTCGACTCCCTTTTCATCTGCTACCGGCGAAATGCGCAACCAGAGGTTATTGCTGCATGTCTTGAAGCGTAGCTTAGCGCTTGCATCGCGGTTTCTTAGATCTTGTTTAAGCCGTTACCTGCGCCGGATAAATCGCGGATCGCTTTTGGCACCCGTAAGCCTCACTTCTGAATGGTGTCGCCGGCCGAAGTATCCGCCAGGGAAATAGCGTCCAATCGACCCACCTAGATCAGCTCTTATGGGATAGGCCTGAGGTGGAATTTCTGGATGGGAGAATCTACTAAGCCTCGTCCAGCGAAACGATCTTTATCCAACTGTTTTTATTAGTTTTTTAGAACCCAAAAGTATCCAGCTACATTTCCTGCCGCCACGAGCTTTCCGGCCTCAAATCCGATTTCAGAGGCTGGTCGGGCTCGGACGGACGCGCGCTCACTTTGAACTAGCGTGAGCAACAAAACGCCGCCGGCAGAGCCCGTCATAGCTCACGGGTCGGTGTATCACTCGCCACATTCTCAGTCCGCGAACGGAGCGTATCACAACTGACGGTAGCCAGTTTTATATTGCGAGGGCCTTAGCTCGGCGAAGCCGCATCTATTCTTTGCGAGGACGTTCGGTGGTAGCAGCGCCACTCCATCGATCGCAGCGGCACCGGCGAAGTCATCGCTCTCGCGCGATCGGACCTTCTGCGCAAGCTCCATCCTGCTCGCTAAACTCTCCTTTGAGAGATTGGGGAATAGTTCAAACGAGCGCGACTAATTCAGGTCCGCAGACCAATTTGCCCTTTGTTTCTGGTTCGGGAATGCTTGTGCCGCCGCCTGTTCCGCTTGCGTGTTCCGCTTGCGTGTTCCGCTAAAGAGACCTCATTGGCGGAAGACGCGACAACCCATCGTGACTTCGCCGGTAGCAGGTTGAACACGTAGGTGATTGTGCCAGCGACACGACTGGTCTGTCTCCCGGCGATGATGCACCCGCCACGTGCGGCTGGCGCTGGCTCTGACATCGGCATTTCCTGGTTCAATCCCAAGCTTGTCGGTAGAGGTCTTCGATCATTTCTGCGTCGGGGATGCGCGGATTGTTGGCCGGCGACCCGGAACTCAACGCTTGCTCAGCCATCAATGGGAGCAGTTGGTCCCACTTCTGCTTGTTAATGCCGTAGCTTCGCGGTGTCGGCACTTCTAGCTTCTCGTTGACCTGCCGAAGCGCATCAATCAGGCGGGATACGGCGGCCGCGTCTTCGTCCGAGTGCAGGGCGACGCCCATCGCCTTGGCACATTCCGCGTAGCGCGGCATTGCTTCTTGCGCAGACCACGCGGTCACCGTTGGCAGAAGCATGGCATTGGACAGGCCGTGAGCGATATGAAAGTGCGCTCCGATCGGCCTGCTCATTCCGTGAACAAGCGCGACCGAAGCGTTCGAGAACGCGATCCCTGCCTGCAGCGAGCCGAGCATCATTCCTTCCCTCGCTGCGCGATTGGCCGGTTCGGCGCAGGCGGTGCGGAGGTTGCTCCAGATCGCCCGCATTGCAGCGATAGCCATTCCGTCGGCAAATGGGTTCGCGCGTCGCGACACGTACGCTTCAATCGCATGGGTCAAGGCATCGATGCCTGTGTCGGCGGTCAGGCGAAGCGGTTTTGTTAGCGTTAATTCGTAATCGACGATTGCAACACTTGGAAGATAAGCCAAACCGGCGCAGAGCATCTTCTCGTCGGTTGTTTCGTCTGTAACGATAGTAAACCTCGTGGCCTCTGATCCTGTACCGGCAGTCGTTGGGATTGCAATGATGGGCAGGCCCGGAACGTCCTCCTGATGAGGCGCTTTCAAGCTTCTTATCATTCCACCACGCACGGTTAGGACGGCTGCAGCTTTTGCCGTATCGATGGCACTGCCGCCCCCAAATCCGATCACGCAGTCGTGCCTGCCTTGGTTGACGAATGCGACCGCTGCATCGACTGATCTTGACGTAGGGTCGGGGATGGATCCAGTGAATGCCCTCACCTGTATCCCGGCCGCGGCGAGCAACGATTGTAGTCGGCCGAGCGCGCCGCTTTCGGCGATATAGCCATCCGTGATTACGACCGGCCGATTGAGAGCGAGCTGGGCGAGCGCAGCCGGCACCTCGTCGATGGCTCCCGCGCCGATCCGGAGCAGGCGGGGTAAGGCAATGGACGACACGGTCACCTCGAACTTTCGTACATGGAGCCCCGGGAAGTAACATTGACAAAAATGAACGAATACGGGTAAGGCAGCCCACCTTCTGTGCGGAAAAGATCATCATGGCGAAGCCATTCGATTGGAACGACCTGCGGTTCTTTTTGGCGGTTGCAAGGTCCGGCACGATCTCGCTCGCCGGTCGACGGAGCGGAACGGATCACGCGACGGTTGGCCGGCGCGTGACTGCGCTCGAAGCTGCTCTAGGGGTGCCGCTCTTTCAACGCAATCCACGCGGTTACAATCTCACACGCCATGGGGAGCGTCTGCTCGCGACCGCCGAGGCGATGGAGAAGGAAGCTGAAAGGTACGAAGAGGCGCTATCGGGACAAGCACAAGGAGTGTCGGGCACGGTCCGGATCAGTACTCTGGAGGGTTTCGGAAATTTTTTCTTGGCGTCGCGCATCGGCAATTTCGCTGCCGCCCATCCACGGCTCTCAATCGAGCTCATCACGATCCAGCAGATCCTTGCCTTGTCGCGTCGCGAGGCGGACATCGCCGTTACGTTGGTTCCTCCGACTACCGGCCGCTTCGTTCACGAGCGTCTCACTGACTACCGTTTGTTTGTCTATGGCTCCCGCGCCTATCTGGATGGCAACTCACCCATACGGACACGAGGGGACTTGAGCTCTCACCGCTTCGCCGGATATATCGACGACCTGATCTTCACCCGAGGTCTGGACTATCTCTCGGAGGTGGCGCCCGGGTTGAAGGCGCGACTGCAGAATTCGAGCCTCCACGCGCAAATGGAGGCCGCCATTTCCGGGTTCGGGCTTTGCGTCCTTCCCGCCTTCATCGCCGATGCCCGCGCGGAACTCGTTCGGGTGCTGCCCGACGACGTGGCGCTCTCGCGTTCGTACTGGATGGTTGTTCACGAAGACGTCGCAGAGACGGCTCAAGTACGTCTGGCGCGCCGTTTCATTCGGCAGGAAGCCATCGATGCGCGGCCGCTGTTCATGGGACGCTGTCGCGCCCAACCGTGATAACCACCATTCGACGGTACCGTCGGGTCAGTATCGCGAGCCTTGCATAGGCGGTTGATAGTCTCAGGGGTGACGCGGACTGACGACGTTCCATCGAGCGTGCGTGCGCCAATTCGGAAGCCGGGCTTTTTTCTCAATCAAGCAATGCGACCTAATGCGGACCGAGCGAGAGTGATAGTCATGACTACCGGAGGGCTAAGTCTTTTGACGACAACCAAGCTCGCCAAGCCGCTCTACTCCGACACGGTCGGACCGTGCCGTCACCGGACTTGATATTGCAAAGGGCTTTACGTAAGCGGAGAAAAAGATGATCAGATTTTATTTCTGCAACACGGCCAATCCCAGCAAGGTCGCACTTTGCCTTGAAGAAACTGGTCTGCAATACGAAGCCATTCCTGTCGATACCCGTCGGGGCGAGCAGTTTGATCCAGATTATCTTGCGATTAATCCAAACGGGAAGGTCCCGGCCCGCGAATGCTCCCGGATGCTGCGGAGAGTTTCTTTCGTAGATAATGTTCGTAGCCTCAGGGCTCGGCCCCTTTTCTGGACAAGCTACACATTTCAAGCATTACGCGCCCGAGGTTACGTATGCCCTGGAACGTTACCAATTTGAGGCCGATCGTCATTTCACAGTGGTCGATGCGCGCTTGACTGAACGTCGCTATCTGTTGGGCGACCACTATACCGTTGCCGACATGAGCCTTTGGGGATGGGCGCGGCTGCTGCCCTTTATTGTAGGCGAAGACGGTTGGAACAGGTTTCCAAACGTCGCGAGGCTCGTGCGGGAGATCTCGTCACGCCCCGCCGCCGAAAGGGCGCTTTCAGTCCTCAAAGCTCACGAATTCAAGACTGAGATTGACGGAGAGACCCGCAGCCATATGTATCAGCATCTCATCTCTACGAGAACGTGAGGCGCGCTCCAATGCGAACAACTATCATTATACTCAGCCGCAAGGCTTCGGCTTCGCGCCATCTTGATGATATCGATAGCCTTCATTATGGGTGTCATTCCCTTAGTCCTTTCGCACGGCGCCGGCGCCGAAATGAGGCAATCACTGGGTGTTGTCGTCTTCGCAGGCATGGTCGGGGTGACAATCTTCGGACTGATTTTTACACGTGATGGTTCAGGGCTTTGTTGAGCGTCGGGCCCGACATTCGCCCCCGCCTAACGCGGTCGTACCCTCTCGCTGATCAGGCGATGGACGCACCATATCTCGAAAGCTTTCTACGGGCGCTGCTATAGACAAAAGGGTGCCTTCCGCGTCGACCCTTTTTGGAGAAATTGGGCGACGATCATTGGCGACGCGTCATTCGCCAATCGGCTGGGACGGAGTGCTGCCGGCGCAAGCCGGCGGCTCGTGGTTCATCGCCATTCGTCTACTGAATCGTCTGGATGCAGAAGTCTATGAAGGCGCGGACCTTCGCCGCGGCATGGCGCCGCGATGGATGGATGGCGTACAACGGGAAGGTTTCGCCCGGCCAGTCCGGAAAAAGATCAATCAGCTTTTTCTTTTCTAGAAGATCCTTCACACCAAGCGCCATTACCTGCGCAATTCCCACGCCGGCGACACACGCCTCGAGCATGGTGCCGACGTCCGACATGATGACAGGCCCACGACCATCGACGGTGACAACTTTGCGACCGCGGTGTAGTTCCCAGGCGAACGGGCGCCCGGACTGCGGATCCCGAAATTGGATGCAGGAATGGTGTGCGAGGTCGGCGGGCACTTTCGGCGCGCCGTGACGTTTGATGTAGCTCGGCGCGGCCACCGTCAGGATGCGCGTCTCCAACAGGCGACGCGCCACTTGTGAGGAAATCGGCTGGGGGCCAAATCGCACCGCTACGTCTATCCCCTCCGCGACGAGATCGCCCATGAGGTCGCTTGTCAGCAATTCTATCTCTAGGTTGGGGTATCGGGTGATGAAGTCGGCTAGATGCGGAGCGAGTACCATTCGCGAGAAGAATGGGTCGACATTGACCCGAAGCCGGCCCCGCACTGTTTGCGATGATCCGGACGCCAGTATCGCGGCCTCTTCGATGGCATCGAGGTGCGGTGAAACCTGTTCGAAGAAACGAGAGCCTTCGTCGGTCAGGTGCAGCGACCGCGTCGTGCGGTCAAACAGGCGCACGCCAATCCTGAGTTCAAGCCGGGATACGGCACGGCTTACTCCGGACGAAGAAAGACCGAGCGCCTCTGCCGCTTTGACGAAGCTGCCGCCTTCCACGACCGCGGCGAGCACGCTCACGCCTGAAAGAAGCCTGCCGTCGAACGCCATTGCCATCTCCTACTTTTAGTCACGAATGATGTGACAGAAGCGCACTTTAGTCAAAGCCGCAACCGGAGTCATATCTGTCCGTCAGACAAGGAGACGGAGATGAACGTTGCAAAGCATGTCCACCAACAGGCAGGCCGGATTGAAGGCTCCCACGGCTCACAGGTAGCTGTATTGCGGACCGATGACGTCACCGCATCTCAAACCGAGGCTGTCCGGCATCCTCACCCCCTGTCGGTGCATCATATTTCTCCTGGCATGACTTTCTTGCTCGCTGCCTGCTGTGGTCTGATCGCTGCTGGAAGCTACTTTGCGCAGCCGCTTTCTACCTTGATCGGCCGCGATCTAAACCTACCCCCCACCGTTGCGGGCCTGATCGTCACCGTAAGTCAGCTCGGCTATGTCCTTGGGCTCTTACTCCTCGCACCACTTGGGGATCTCGTCGAGAACCGCCGGCTTTTGCTCTGCATGCTCGGCGGATCGCTTCTTTCGCTCATCGTTGCGGCTATGGCGCCGATTGGTGCAGCCTTCCTGAGCGCCTGCTTCGGCATCGGGGTGTCTTCGATCGCGGTCCAATTGCTGGTGACTCTCGCGTCGTTCATGAGCGATCCAAAGCGACGTGGACACGTCGTGGGCAACGTTACCAGCGGAATGCTGATGGGTGTCCTTCTCGCGTGGCCATTGGCGAGCTTTGTGTCGAGCCGGTTCGGATGGCGGATGCTTTTTGGGGCCGACGCCGCGATCATTGCAGCCGTCGGCGCCGCGTTGAGCCGGCTATTGCCCCAGCGTTTTCCCACGCACCGCATAAGTTACGCCAATCTCGTGGGCTCTCTGTGGAGCTCCTTTCGCCGGCTGCCGGAGCTGCGCGGTCGGGCGGCAACGCAAGCGCTTCTGTTCGGAAGCTTCAGCTTGTTTTGGACGGCCGTACCGATGGAGCTCAGAGGCCACTACGGCCTCAAACCCGATGGCATTGCGCTTTTCGGACTCGTCGGCGGAATAGGCGCTCTCGTCGCGCCCGTTGCCGGTCGGCTGGCCGACCGAGGAATAGGAAGGGTCACAAGTCTTGTCGGGGTGGTAGCCGTCGTCTTAGCCTTTATCCTCGCGGTGTCATTTGATCGCGTTTGGGTTCTAGGGCTCGCCGCAATCAAACTGAATGCCGGCGTACAGATCAATCATGTTATTTCGCAACGCGCGATCTTGTCCATCGAACCTCATTCAGCGAGCAGACTGAATAGCGTCTACATCGCGGTCTTCTTTCTGGGAGGCGCCGCTGGTTCTGCTATGTCGGTACCCGTCTTCTTGGCGGGCTGGCTGCCGTTCGGCCTGACCGGCGCGGCGCTTGGAATGGGTGCATTGTGGCTTTGGGCTGCGAGCACACACGGGTGAGCGGCGCTCCTCGGTGCTTGGTTCTGGTTAAACAACGCCAACCGAGATCTATTCGTGAAATTTCGTCAATTCTGATCTGACATAACGACGCTATCATCACCAAACAGGCTATGCCACCTTTTAACCCGACGTCTGCACAACTTCTTTTGCCGACCGTAAGGAGCCGACCATGCCGAAGCTGCCCACTATCCTGATCATCGGAGCTTCGCGAGGCCTGGGCCTCGCGTTGGCGTCCGAATATTGCAGCCGAGACTGGAACGTCATCGCGACCGTGCGCTCGCCCTCCGAGTATCTCTCAGCGGTCGGAGCCCGATACCCCGGCCGACTGACTACAGAGACCGTGGATATCACCGATCCAAACTCGGTTGGTAAACTCAAGACGCGCCTAGGCACCACTCCGGTGGACATCCTGTTCGTCAATGCAGGCATCTGCATCGCACGTGAAAATACGCCGATTGATGTCGCCACCACGGATTTTGTCGAGCTTATGGTAACTAACGCGCTCAGTCCGATGCGCATGGTGGAGGCATTCGAGGACCTAGTGCCCGGCACGGGGGCCATCGCCGTCATGTCGTCCGAACTTGGAAGCATCGAAGGGAATCAGGGCTTTTGGGAAATCTACAGCGCCAGCAAGGCGGCGCTGAACATGCTCATGAAATGCTTCGCCGGCCGCCACGCTGGCGACCCTCGAGCTCTGCTGCTGATTGCTCCTGGTTGGGTTCGGACGGAAATGGGTGGTCCCCAGGCGTTGTTGTCGATTGAAGAAAGCATCCCAAGCGTCGTCGACATGGTGGAAAACGAGCTCGGCAGGCCCGGTCTGCGATTTATCGATCGGAATGGCGCCGTTCTGCCTTGGTGACCCTCAAAGCATCGATTGCTGAGTGTTGGCACAATCGGCCATCCGATAGAGCGCGTCGGATCGCCGAAGACTGCGAACGCCAAAGGCGCCGGGCTGATGTGCAGATCCTCGCGCTTTTTGTAAGACAAGGAATCGTGATGTCGAATCGAGCTGGGAACCTGCTGGGATCCCACTTCATTGTAGCGCCCGGATCGAACTCAGCCGGTTGCTGATCTGATTGATCTGCAGTTGTTGCAGCAACCTATCTGCTTCGAAATTGTTGGGCAAGCGTTGCAACGCTGCGCGGGCCGGGCGTCCATTCTTTGCGCCGTAACGTGCCGCCAATTGTGCCGCATTCAAGGGGGGATCTGCGACGGCGAAGGCGAAAGTGAGTTTGTCGGTGTTCACTTCCGAGACAGAACTCAGCCCGCCGGGTCCGGTGAAGTGCGTCAGCGTCCAGGTCGGTCCGACACCGTTCAAGTTCTTGGTGACAAGGAAGTTCACGGAGCCTCCGAACGCGCCCTGGTCGGCCGCTTTTGCATCAGTCTTCAGGTAGTTCGAAGCGAGAGCCATATCGACGGCCTGCCTGATTCCCAGATCGCCTGCCAGATTGGTGTCAATGTCGTCGCTGCAGTCCGTAAGCCGCTTTTTTGCGGTACCGGCACGAACCGCGTTCTCACGCTCATTTAATTCGTTTCGCAGATCCAGCAACGAATAATAGAGCTTTTGGGAGAAGTATTGCTCTCTGGACTGCTCCAGCTTTGCTCCCAGGCCGAACGCGAAGGGCCCGCTTGCGTAGGTTACCGACGGAGCTAAGCCACCCGTATCGTTCACCGTCAGATCGAGTTGCACCGCGACCTCGTATTGCCCTGTCAGCAGTTCAGTCGCGTTGGGGGCGCCGGGGGCCACCAGGTTCGCGAGTTCGCAGGTTACCCGGTTGACGATAGAGACGACGTTCGGAGAGCCGCTCTCAGGGTCTTTCGGCACGTCGAAGGACGGTACTATGCCCGCGCAGCCTGCGAGCATGGTCGCGGACAACAAAGAGGCCATCGCCTGCAAGCGCAAATTCATGACAGCTCCTTCGGTTTCAATCGAGACTCTCGCAATCCGCACAAGGATTTGGATAAAAATGCCCGGTGGCGTCCGGGTGAAACTGGCGGGCTAGAATTCGACATTCCGACGCATCCGACGGCTGCGTACTGCAGCGCCTTCCGATGCCGGGGATATTCATGACGCAGCATCGGCTCGGATGCGCCTTGAGAACCGTCGCGTCCGTGGTGATGTCCGCCGCCTTGCGCCAAGCATCAAACTTCTGCCGTACCTCGGCGGGGTTGAGCGGCGCAATCCAACGATAGACCGACGCATAGGCCCATTTCAGCCTGTTCTTGAATCCGCCGGGCAAATCGTCGGCCGGAAGAGGACCTTGCGCATCGGACATGATTGATCTCCCACTGAAGGATACAAGTGCGCGAACACAATGATTGAACGAATTCGAGCTGGACGTACCGAGTATGATGGCGAAAAGATCGGGAACAACCTCTAAGACGCGCTCTTGGACGATGCACGCGGGTTATCCATCGTTATTATTCGCCCGTCCAACTACTGATCGTGTCCCGATCTCGCCGCCGCCGCGAAGTGCAAGCGGGGTTCGCCTCCGGGGAGGATCGCATGGTCTGCCGAGATGTCCATGGCTGACGGAGGGATATCGTGTGCGCTCTTAAGCCGGTCGATCCTTCAAAGGCTTCTCGCTGCCACTTCCGGCCTATCGAAAAGAGCCAGATCGACTCCGGCCTTAGCGAACATCTCGCGCGAAAACCGGAAATCCGCGCTCCACTTCGGATCCGCATCGTCCGGCCGTAGCCCCATTAATCTGACGACTCCCGATTGGACGAGAGCCCGCGCACAATCGACGCATGAAAACCAAATGATATGAGCCGTGCAGCCTTCCACCGATATCCCAAGCCTAGCAGCGTTGTAGATTGCGTTCCGCTCGGCGTGTTCAGTCCAGAGGTACTTAACCGGTCGCTCGTGGGAGTCCGGCACCGCGTCGTTCACTCGCGAGCGAAACCGTTGAAACCGATCGACCGTATCAAGCGATCTGGTCCCACGATCACGCAGCCTGTCTCATTACGCACGATATCCGCAGGTCCCGGTTCGGCCGGTGGCGATGCCGGAAGGCTGGCGGATCCGCTCGATCCCGTTTCCCGCGATCTCGCCCAGATTACCGGCAAGCGCATGAAGACCGCCGCGGATCATTTCGAGATCGCCCGCATCGAGTGGCACGGCGGACTCTGGCTGAAGAACGGATCGCCGTGCATTCCGGCGGAGCCGCTCGAGGCCTCGGTTCTTAGCGATTGCGGTCCCGAGAATGTCGCTCAGCCGTTCGCGGTTGAGGACCAGGTCGTAGTCCGCGGCCGCGCCCGGCGTACGGTCGTAGAGTGTCAATCGGCGCTCAAATTTGACCCCATCATGGAGTGGGCCCTGGAGTGGGCCCCTTCGGGCGGACAGAATCAGGTCGCTGGATTGACCGTCTGCCGGGAATGTTGATTCTCGAACTGTAGCGGGCTGATATAGCCGAGAGCCGAGTGGAGCCTTCGGGTATTGTAGACGCCGTCGATAAATTGGGAAAGATTTTCGACAACGTCGGCAAATGTCTCGAACGCCATTGGATAGACGCCCTCGACCTTGAGCGTCTTCATGAAGCTTTCGGCCTTGGCGTTGTCGTACGGATTGCCTCGTCGGCCCATGGACCCTTCGATGCCGTGGTTGGCGAGGTAGTCGCGGTAGGTCTTGGCAGCATATTGCGATCCCCTATCGGAATGATGGACACAGCCGGGCGGCGGCTTTCGTGTCTCGATCGCGACGGAAAGGGCAGCGAGCGTCAACCGCGCGTCGATGGAGCGACTGATGGCATAGCCTACGACGCGCCGGGACCAGGCATCAAGAATGACGGCGACATAGACGAAGCTACCGACGATTGGGACGTAGGTGATGTCGGCGACCCAAAGCTTGTCGGGTCCGTCCAAGGCCACGGTCTCGGCACGGTTTGGAAAGATCGGCTGGTCGTGATCGCTATCGGTCGTTGTCGTGAAGCGGCGTCGCATTCTCGGTTGGAGGTCATGCTCGCGCATGAGACGGCGGACCTTCTTGTGATTGACGACCACGCCTTGCTGCTTGAGGGCAGCCTGGACCCGACGCCAGCCATAGTGCTCAAACTCGTCACAGATCCCAGCCATCGCCGCGACGATGGCGGTGTCGTCGGCCGGACGGATCGGCTGGTCGTAAAAGGTGGAGCGGGCCATTCTCATCAGCCTGCATCCCTCGGCAACGCTGATGCCGCTGGGCCGACAATAGCGGATGTGGTCTCGCTTGTCGGCCGAAGTCGTGGCCGAAGAGCCCCCTTTAGAAAGTCCAGTTCGAGCACTTGCTTGCCAACGAGGCGCTCGAGCGCGGCGATTCGCGCTTCGTAGGTCTGGAGTAAATCGGCGGAAGCGACGTCCTCGTCGAGCGCGCCAGCCTGATACTTGTCGACCCAGATCCGGATCAGGTTACGGGAGACATTGTGCCGCTTCGCGAGCCCGTGCAGCGTCTCGCCGCCCAGATACTCCTGCGACAACTGCCGCTTGAATTCGACGCTGTGGGTTCGGTGCTTTGCCATGGACCTTCATCCTCTGAAAGCCCGGCCGTCCGGTCAATTGCTGAAAGCCAACCTGTCCACTCTGTGGGGCCCACTCCATCAGGGGGTCAATATTGCAGGCCGAATGACAGCCGAAAGAGCGGACCCTAAACAGGCCGGAAGAGGTGCCATCCCCCCGAGCGATTTCAGCTCGGAATCGTGAGCGAGATCAGCTCGGAATGGTGGGCGATTTCATTTCGGAATCGCGGGCGATTTAAAATCGGAATGGTGGGCGATTTCGCTCGGAATCAGCATCCAAGAACTTGCCCAGCTTCGCGGGCGATTGGGCCTGCCCGTCGAACGCGACAACTACTTCGTCGCTGACAAACCGCTCTCGGAATACGCCGAAGAGGCTCGTGTCAAGGGCCGCATTGTCGCCTAACCGAATGGGACCGCCGCCAGCGGTCCCATTCGTCTTTCAAAAGGACATCATATGGATTGGTTCGAACGCCTCACCGGCTTCCGGGAAGTCAATTACAGTGACACGCGCGCCAGACTGCGTGTCGAAGATCATCACCTGATCTCGCTCGTCAACGGCAAGCGCTACGGTATTGGCAGCTTCAAGCTTGTCTCGCTCCACGAATTGCGCGACCGGACGGCGGCCATCGCCATCCGACCTGGACGGCTCCGTTCAAGTTTCACCAGTGGTGATATTCGGGTCCTTCATCGGATGCCCACCTATTCCGGCGCCCTCATTCAGGTCGCCAGTCAATTTAATTGCCTCGAAATGGTCTCGCCCAAGGTGACGCCTGAAGACGGGGTCGCCAACTACCAGTACGACCGGACCCAAGGCCCCGCATGCTCAATCGCCGCCGGCGCCGCTACCATCTTTCGAAACTACTTAGTCCCGGTCGACAACGCCATCGGACAGACCCGAGAACTTCAGTTAGACGGGTTAGCGGCCATCTCGGCGTACCTCGCTTCAGCGGCACCTGAAAAGATCGACATACTACGAGGTAAGTTGCGCATCGGCCTACATTCTGATGTCCAAGTCACGGACTGCCACGCCGATCCGACACAGATCGTTTCCCAGGCATTCTGTTCGGCGCTGCCGGTGGCCTATTCGACCATCGATGCCGGCCTATGGGCAACGTTCGCTCGGTTCATTCTTGAAGCCGCCTATGAAGCCACGTTGCTCGCGGCCGCTCTCAATCACCAACGTGGCTGCTCTCCCATCGTCCTTTTCACCCACCTCGGCGGCGGCGCATTCGGCAACGATCGTCAATGGATCAATGACGCCATTCGTCGCTCACTCGAGCTGCATTCACGCTTCGATCTCGATGTCCGAGTTGTCAGCCTTCAAACTTCCATCTCCGAATATCCCAGCGCTAGGTAGCGGCATTTACCGTCGTAAATTAAACATCGTACACTGCCTTCGTCCTGCGGCTAAGCGTCGCCTGGATGCCATCCCTATCAGTTAGACGCGCCGCAATTGTCGCGGATGCGACTTCCTTTGGAAGGCACGAACTAAACTTGAGTGCGCTGATTAAGGCCGATGCGATTGATGGATATGCGGCAATTCCATCAATCTTCGAAAACGCTTCCATGGCAGCCGGAACGCTCTTCGTTTTAACCGAAATGTAAAAGTCGTCTGAGCGCGACGCTGGAGCTGGTAGAGCTTCTGCCAACGCAGCATTCGTAAGGCCTCCAGCAAATGTCCAGATGCGGACATTACCTTGGCCGCTATCGATAACGGGGATTTCCACGCCTTCGACGAAGGTAAGTTGTTCCCGGACTTCCTGCAATTTGGTCACCGCCCTGCGTGACAGCTCACATCCTGGGTGGGCTCCACCAATAATCGCTTCGACAGAACGGCAAACCGTATATGAAGCGGGCCTAGCACTGCCAAGCCAGCGTGCCCGTCCCTCTCCGGCAACACCGACGACGAATACTATACGTCGCGGCCAATCAACGTCTGTGACCCGCCAACTACGTCCCGCTAGAAGAATGATGTTGGCCTCGCCGTCGCGCGGGAGTGTTAGTGCGAGAGGGTGGACAGACCCCAGTTCGGCACGCCCCAACATAACCTTTAGGAGCATCGGACTGCTGAAACTGACAACCAGGTCTCCAAAGTGCCGTCGTCCGAACTCGCGCTCTGCACGAGTTCCCAGCCCAAGAACACCGCCGTCCAAATGCAGCATCTCATTGGCAATCATATGATTTATTATATCTGCCTGATCGCTCGACTTAACGATTTCGAACGTTGTTCCTAGCCAATCGTTGGCATCCCCGATTGCAATTCCTTTCTCTTGGAGGGCCAAGGCCATGATCTGCTGCGCGTAAAGATGCGCAGGAAGAGCAGGCGGGGTTACGTTTTCTACAAACCCTTTGCGCCATAGGCGAGCAATGCCTAGATTAAGGAGTAGCTCTGACTCATTTGTCGACAGCGAAAGAAAATTGCGAACGGTGCCTGTTCTCCGACCGCTCCGTCCCATTCGTTGAAGGAAGCTGCTGACGGATGGTGGGGCCCCTACCTGTATTACGCGATCGAGATCGCCGACGTCGATTCCCAACTCCATCGTCGACGTGGCCACAATCGCGCAATCAGGTTCGGACGAGAAAGCTGCCTCGGCCTGGCGGCGTTCGTCTGCAGACAGGGAGCCATGGGAGACAAACGTCCTGACTCCTGATCGAGGCAATCCCGAAGCGAGTTCCTCAACTCGGGCGCGACTGTCTGAAAATACGAGTCGGCGCTCCCCCTTATAAACGCGAGACAGGACCGTGACTGCATTTTCAACTGAGCCAACGTAGTCAGCCTGGACGTCGCCAGTTGGTGGTCCTGCGCTTGAGCCGACAATCCTCCCCCCTCTATTTCGAGTTAGCCACGCAAGCAGATCGTCTGGATTTCCTACCGTTGCAGAAAGGCCAATTCTCTGCAGACGCCGTCCGGTAAGTCGCTCAAGACGCGCCAGAATTGCGAGTAGATGCCATCCCCGATCGTCCCCTGCGAAAGCATGCAATTCGTCGATCACAACGGCACGCAAACTACTGAAAAGAGACAGGTGATCGACACGAGTCGATACCAACATTGCTTCAACGGACTCTGGCGTCGTTAGAAGGACGTCAGGCGATTCACTCAGCATCCGCTTCCGAGCGGCTCCGCTAACGTCGCCGTGCCATAACCCGGCCTTGCGCCCAACGAAGCCGGCGTACCGGCTTAGGCGGGGCTCAAGATTGTTCAGTAACGCCTTAAGCGGACATAGATAAAGAACCGAAAGACCCGTCCAGCTTTGGTTTGCCGCGCGTGAGAGCAATGGTAAGAAGGCCGCTTCGGTCTTTCCACCAGCGGTCGGCGCAAGAAGGAGCACGTCCTCTCCTCCATGAATCGGCGCAATTGCGTCTCGCTGAGTTGGACGGAGATCACTCCATCCCATCGTATTAACAATATGGAATCGAAGCGCCGGATGAAGCTGTAGAAAAACGCTCACGTATCGCCGCCAGGCCGCCGCTGCCCGTCGCCACACCTCATCGGCCGCAAAATCATGCAGCCGCTCGGTCATGGCCCGCTCTCTCGAGCTCGCCGCCGCCACTGCCTTGGCCTCGGCGAGCCCCGCCAGCACCATGGCATCGGCGACATCGTCCCGGCCTTCCCACCGCAGCCGTGCCATGACCGGTTTGTTGAAGCAGCCGCTGGTAAGCCGCTCGCCGTTTTCTACCTCAGCGATGCGACTGACTTTCTCCTGCCGGATCGCCGAATGACTGGTGCGGACTGCCCGGCCGTCAATCGCAACGCGCAGATAGACCCGGTGAACATGGCCGGCGGTTCGGCCGCCTTTGCCGAACTTCAAATGAAAAATTTCAACGCAAGGGAAGCCTTCGAGACCGAATTCGGCTTCAAGTGCGGCCCGATGGTTTTCCCAGTCCGTCTCCGAATAAGTTTGGCCAGGAGAGGCCCATGTGTGGAGCAGCGGCTTGCGAGTGCGGCAACCCAAGCCCATCAGGCGAAGTTCGGCGATCGCGTCGACTATGGTATCAGCCGAGAGCCCATGCATGCGAATTTCGACCGTCTCGTTATCACCCAACTTCGCCAGATGTATAGCCAAGGCAGGACGGCCCGTGTGCTCGGTCATGCCCCCGATCACGATGCGCGCTCCAAAAGTGCTCGGATTTGGCCTTGTAGTTCGAGCAAGCAGCCATCTTCGAGGACCGATTGGACAGTCTGCGACTGTCCGATCGCCGAGCCTTTCAAGACTGCCAATTTCATTAGACCTGCCAAGTGACCCATGCTCCGAGTGAGTGAAGCCAGTTGAATTCTGTCAATTTCAGAGAAGACGCAGGAGCCATCTGCGGTGCTCAACACGGGCTCTGTTGCGGAAGGCTCATTCAACCGACGACGCAGATATTCCGCGCGCGTTGCAGCTTCTCGCTCTGCGCCCTTAGTCAAATTTAGGTATTCGGCCTCGGTCAGCCGCACGAGTACTGAATGAGCTTTTCGCCTTGTTTCACTGCCACGTCTGGTCATGACGGTCTCCGCGACGCGGGGGTTCAACAGGGGGCTTGCCCCCTTTGCCAGCTGCATTGGATGTCCGCGCCGACGGCGCGGATATCAAATGCACCGCTGGCTAAGCACCGCGCCATCCTCAACTACAACCCATCTCAGCAAGTCCGAAATGCAATCGACGTCCCGCTCGAGATTTTTCTTTAGCTACTTTCAGGATCGCGTGATTGTTCGTGGGAGGTCCAGAAAAGACGGAGCCTCTTGATGACGAACGATTTCACGCCAGATCTCCCTAACGAAGACACAGCCGCTCATCTGCAGGCGAATGCTGAGGCCCCCGACGAGGACAGGGAGCCAACCATCGTTCCGGCTCCTCGGCGCCCGCCGACCGCAGCCACCCTCCCGGTGCCCCGCGCCCGCCGGCAGCTTAAGGCGATGCTTGAGGCCACCAAAGCCGCAATGACCGCGCTAAAGAAGTTGGAACTTGGCCAGGAAACGGTGGGGCTTGACGGCATTGCTATCGACGCGCTGGTGTGCGGCGCCTCGGATACGCGCTTTCCGCTCGAAGTTGACCACCCGCAAGTCGAACACAGAAGAAAACTGGCTAGGGACGGGAAACTGAACAAATATGCGAGCTACGCGATGGACGAAATCGAGGACGTCATTGCAACGCTGGAAGCAGCGCTGGCCGCTCTAAAGGCGGCCTCCTATCTCGATGAACCGCTTCCGGCCGAATGGTCCAATCTCTCGCCGGTCCCGCTCGCTCGCAGGCTCAACGTCCTCGGCCACACGCTGCTGCGCGGCCGCATCCCGGGGGTGAACCTCTGATGGTGCATCCCGCAACAAAGCGCGCGGTCCTGACCGCCATCACCGCTCTCGCCGCCAAGCTGGCGAGCAACGTGGCTACGGCCTGTGGACCAACAGTGATCTTGCCCCTGCAGAGATCATAGCGATGCTGCCCCGCGCCGCCGCGGCCAATGCCCGCGGCGGTGCCGTTTACATGCGCCTTGGACCGAGCGTGAAATCCAACCATCCCGGCATTGTCATGATCGATGACCTCGCCGCCGTCACTGTGTAAAAGCTTGGAACGAGCGGTTTCGAACCCTGTCTCGTCGTCGAAACGAGTCCCGGAAATTTCCAGGCCTGGATCCGGCTCGCCAGCAACACAGCCATCGCCTATCCAATCGCGGGCATGGCAGCGCGGCATCTCGCCCATACCTATGGCGGCGACGAGCGCGCCGTATCGCCACGTCAGCCGGGACGGCTGCCAGGTTTCACCAACCGCAAGCCCAAGCATCGCCAGGCCGATGGCCGGTTTCCTTTCGTCCGCCTATCTGGCCGCCATCGCAGTGTTCTGCGACGAAGTGAAGGGCAAGAGCGCGCTGGCGCTGAGCCGCGATCTGGGCCTGTCCTACAAGTCGGCTTACCGTCACGGCGACATCGAACCAGGCCGGACGCATCGGAATGAGAATTTCGAACCGAATAGATAGCCTGAATTTGTATCCTCGAAGACAGAAGCACTCATAAAATTTGCATAGAGAGAAAACAAAAATACACGTGAACTTGCCAACAAACGAAGGCCCCGGGGGCCCCAGCCCTAATTTAGGGAAGCAATGGGCCGAATGCTTCCCCTCCAGTCTGAGGGGCGTCACGCCAATCGTCCGACTAAGCCCAAACTTCTCCACTAGTTATCCCCGCGATTCGAAGATCATTATCGACATTTGGCTGGCTCCCAAAGGCGATCCGTGTGCGACTTAGTACGAATGTCACCTTGCATGCGTACTAAGTCACTGTTGGCTCTGATGCCACATCGCAACGTCGCGATGATCATAATGGAGTCGGGTTGTCGGGATTTTTTCGGAAATCTGGGCAGCGGATTCACTTCAAGTTTGGTCCTGCGCCCCACCGCCCCTGACCTAGGGGACGCCAGGGATCAAACCGAACCGCGGAAAGCGCTTGGTCTTAAGCGGGTCAATCGTCTCCGGGGTCTGAAAAATGAGCGTGGAAACATGGGGGCCCGCTCATGAGCCGCCCTCTCCGCCCCGTTGCCATCCCGGTCGGCTCTTGGCCCCGCCGGATGCCCGCGGACCTCGCCGCAGGCTACGTAGGCGAAACGAGCGTCGAGGGCTTTCTAAAGCGGATCGGCAAGGAGTATCCTCCCCCCCGGGTGAAGGAAGGGCGCCGGCTGTTATGGCTGATCGACGATCTGGACAGGGCAATCGCGCCAAACCGGGCACGGGTCATCGACATCGCAGAGGAACTGTGATGGTCGAGCTGCCGCGCTATGTCATCCCCAAGCGTTTGAAGAGCGGCGAGCTGGCTTTCTACTTCAACGTTCCCACGCGCTATCGAGAGTCTGGATGCGAAGTACCGAATGAACCGCTCGGCACCGACTTCGCAAAGATGAAAGAGCGCGCCGAGACCCTGAACGGCCTCGTCGACGAATGGACCGATGCCCGCAATGGCGTCGAGGTGGTTGGCGAACGCGCGCCTAAGATCGGTTCGATCGATTGGTTGTTTCGTGAATACAAGCGCTCCAAAGCCTATCTTGAGAAAGTCGGCCTGAACTCGCGCAGGGGGTATGAAAAAGTCATGCGGATGATCGTCGAGACAAAGACGAAATCCGGGGACCGGGTCGGCTCGAAGTCGATCAAGTCCGTGACACCTCGCGGCGCCGATAAGCTCTACGACAAATTCACGATCGGAGAGAAAGGCGAGCGCTTGCGGCAGGCCGAGAAAGCGGTAGTGCTCTGCCGGAAGGCATGGCGCGTCGTGCATCGGCTGTATCCGGACGAGTTCGACAAGGCGGTGCCGAATCCTTGGGCGGGCGTCACGATGAAGATGCGCATCATCGCCACCAAACCCGACGTGACGCGCGATCAAGTCTACGCGTTCGCGCACGGCTGCATCGAGCACGACGAGGTCGAAGTGGCTGCCGCTGCCGTGATCTGCTTCGAATGGCTCCAGCGCCCGGAAAACGTCGTGGCGGGCCATATCAAGTGGTCGGATTACCGCGCACCCTCGGCGCCGAGCGTTATCCGGATCCTCCATCACAAGACCGGTGCGATTGTTCTGCATCCGCTCGAAGAGGTTACCCCGGAGAGGACTGTCCGGTTTTACGAAGAAGCCGAAGAGGTGCTGGCAAAGCTACCGCGCCGCGGATTGCCGATGATCCTTCGAGAGGTCTCGCCGGGCAAGTCGAAGCCATTCGCACAAAGCTCGGTGCAGCACATCGTGCAACGCATGCGCAAGAAGCTGAAGCTGCCTGCGCACTTCACGCTGGACGCGTGCCGGCACGGCGGCATGACTGAGCTGGAAGAGGCTGAGCTGACAGACGGCCAGGGCCGCGCACTGTCGGCCCACCGGACGCAGCAGTCATATGAACGATACGCGAAGCGCAATCTGAAACGGGCGTTGTCGGCGACCCGCAAGCGGCACGCACACAAGCTGGCGAACGAACCGTCAACAGTTGTTCAGAATGAGCAGGAAAACGCTGTTCAGAATGAAAACGGCGCTAAGTCGCGAAAGGCTTGAAATCGCTCGCTAAAACTTGGCTGGGGCGGGAGGATTCGAACCTCCGCATGGGGGAATCAAAATCCCCTGCCTTACCACTTGGCGACGCCCCAACGGACCCGGCGGAACGCGGCGGGGCGAGCCCCCGCGGATTCCTCTGGCCACGCCGGTCTATAGAGAGATTTCCGTCATTTCAACCACCACACGGGCATTGTTCCGGCTGCCGAATTCGCCCTTTGGAGTGTTGAGAGCCGCCCCGTTTCGTGGGAATACGGCATACAACGGCTCCACTCCTGCAAACGAGATCCGACCATGACCTACCGTGCGCCCATCAACGACATGCTGCTGGCCCTCAATCATGGTGCGGGGCTGCAGGCCGCGGTGAAAGCTGGCCATTACGGCGGTTTTGACGGCGACATCACTGCCGCCGTGCTGGAGGAGGCCGGGCGCTTTGCCACCGACGTGCTGGCGCCGCTGAACCGCATTGGCGACAAGAACGGTATCAGGCTCGAGGCTGGCCGGGTGACGACGGCGCCGGGCTGGCCGGACGCCTATCGGCGCTGGACCGCGGCCGGCTGGAACGCGGTGTCCGGTCCCGAAGCGTTTGGCGGCCAGGGCCTGCCACTGGCGATCAACGCCGCCTGCACGGAAATCTGGAGCGCCTCGAACATCGCCTTCGGGCTCTGCCCGCTGCTGACGCTGAGCGCGATCGAGGCGCTCGATGCCCATGGCAGCGACGAATTGAAAAGCATCTATCTCGAGAAGCTGGTGTCCGGCGAATGGACCGGCACCATGCAACTGACCGAACCGCAGGCCGGCTCCGATGTCGGCGCGCTGCGCACCCGGGCGGAGCGCGCACCCGATGGCAGCTACCGCATCACCGGCACCAAGATCTTCATTACCTATGGCGACCACGACATGACCGACAACATCGTGCATTTCGTGCTCGCACGATTGCCCGATGCGCCCGCCGGCACCAAGGGCATCTCGCTGTTCCTGATTCCGAAATTCCTCGTCAATGCCGACGGCTCGCTCGGCGCGCGCAACGATATCTATCCGAGCGGCGTCGAGCACAAGCTCGGCATGCACGCTTCGCCGACCTGCACCATGACCATGGGCGACAAGGGTGGCGCGATCGGCTACCTGATCGGCGAGGAAAATCGCGGCATGCTATGCATGTTTACCATGATGAATCAGGCTCGCGTCAGTGTCGGCCTCGAAGGCGTCGGCATCGCCGATCGCGCCTATCAGCAGGCATTGTCCTTTGCGCAGGAGCGCAAGCAGGGCCGTGCGCTCGGCAAGAGCGGCGACGGCATGGATGCCATCATCGTGCATCCCGACGTCAAGCGCATGCTGATGCAGATGCGCGCACTCACCGCCGCCGCCCGCACGATCTGCTACGCGACGGCCGTGGCGCTTGATATCGCCGCACGCAGCACCGACGCGAAGGCCCGTGCGGATGCCGCAGCCCGCGGTGCGCTGCTGACCCCTATTGCCAAAGCGTTTTCCACCGACATCGGCAACGAGGTAACTTCGCTCGGCGTGCAGATCCACGGCGGCATGGGATTCATCGAGGAGACCGGCGCGGCGCAGCACTATCGC
The DNA here is from genome assembly GCA_036924855.1 of Nitrobacteraceae bacterium AZCC 2146. Taxonomy (NCBI): domain Bacteria; kingdom Pseudomonadati; phylum Pseudomonadota; class Alphaproteobacteria; order Hyphomicrobiales; family Nitrobacteraceae; species Nitrobacteraceae bacterium AZCC 2146. Next base: position 5,787,751 of record JBAGRP010000001.1, on the reverse strand, counting down.
GACGCACGCATCACCGCGATCTATGAAGGCACCAACGGCATCCAGTCGATCGATCTCGTCACGCGCAAGCTCGCGGCCAATGGCGGCGCGTCGGTGTGGGCGCTGCTCGATGAATTGGCGGGCATCGTCACGCGTGTCGAAGCCTCCAACGATCCGGCATTCGGCACCACCAGCGCCAAGCTGCGCGATGCGTTGGGCGCACTCGAGCGCAGCAGCAAATGGCTGCTCGAACGCATGAGTTCGGCGCCGAACGATGCGCTCGCCGGTGCCACGCCGTATCTGCGGCTGTTCGGATCGACGCTCGGCGGCTGCATGCTGGCCGGCGAAGCCCTGGCCGCGCGCGATCTCGGCGACAGCCACGGCGATCCGCAGCGCTATGTCACGCTGGCGCGATTCTTCGCCGAGAACATCTCGGTGCAAGCCGGATCGCTGGAGCGCACGGTGATCGACAGCGCGGATTCGGTGATGTCTTCCGACGCGGTGTTGCTGGCGTAGAGTTCGATCCGTTCAAATAAACGCTGGGCGACGGCCGTGCGCCCCCTCGCCCCGTCGTGCCGGGATGATGTAGTGTGTGCGAGGGAAACGCGCCAGTCGCGCCTACGCGGCTTTGCAAGGACAAAAAATGACCGGGCACCTGATCGTTACCGACGAAGACGCCACCCGCGTGATCACGCTGCGACGGCCGGAAAAAAAGAACGCGGTGACGCAGGACATGTATCGCGCCATGAGCGAGGCGATCGACACCGCGCAGAACAATCCGGCGATCCGCTGCATCATCATCACCGGCGGCTCCGGCGTCTTCACCGCCGGTAACGATCTCGAGGATTTTCTGAAGGACAGCGCCGAAAAGGCGGAGTCCCCACGCGCGTCGAATGCCGTGAAGTTCCTGTATTCGCTCGCGCAGAACACCAAGCCGATCATCGCCGCGGTGGATGGCATCGCGATCGGCATCGGCACCACCATGCTGTTTCACTGCGACTATGTGCTGGCCTCGACCACCGCGACCTTCTCGACGCCGTTCATCCATCTCGGCCTGGTGCCGGAAGCCGCTTCCAGCCTGCTGATGCCGCGCACCATGGGCCACCAACGCGCCTTCTCCACCCTGGTGATGGGCCGCAAGGTGACGGCGGAAGAAGCCCGCGAGGCCGGCTTCGTCAATGTGGTGGTGGCGCCCGGCCATACCGAGGCCGAGGCCCGCAAGGTGGCGCGCGAAATCTGCGAGCTTCCGGCGGAAGCGGTGGCGATCTCGCGCAAGCTTCTGAAGCTGCCGCCGGAAGACCTGACCCGCCGGATCGATCAGGAAGGCCATCTGTTCGGCGAACGGATGAAATCGAAGGAAGCGATCGCGGCCTTCAAAGCGTTCTTTTCGCGCAAGAAGGCGTAATACTGAGGCGCTATATAAGACCGCATGATCAAACTCCGCCTCACGATTGTCGCCGCCACGCTGCTGCTGGGCTGCGCCGGCGCACGCGTCAACGCGCAACCGACATCCCCTGTCGATGTCACCGTTCTCGCCATCAACGATTTCCACGGCAATCTGCGGCCGCCGCCGGGCGGCATCGCGATCGATGATCCCACCGACAAGACGAAGAAGATCGTCGTGCCCGCCGGCGGCGCCGCGCATATGGCCACCCTGGTCAGGCAGCTCCGCGCCGGCAAGCCCAACAGCGTCTTCGTCGCGGCCGGCGACCTGATCGGCGCCAGCCCGTTTTTGTCGGCCATGTTTCACGACGAGCCGACCATCGAATCCCTGTCAATGATGGGGCTGGAGATCGCCTCGGTCGGCAATCACGAATTCGACGAGGGCAAGGATGAGCTGCTGCGGATGCAGAATGGCGGCTGCCACCCCACCGACAAATGCCAGGGCCCGCATCCGTTTGCCGGCGCGACGTTTCATTATCTCGCTGCCAGCACCATCGAGACCAGGACCGGCCAGCCGGTGCTGCCGCCTTACGAGATCAAGACGTTCGATGGCATTCCCGTCGCCTTCATCGGCCTGACGCTGAAGGGCACGCCCGGCCTGGTCTCGCCGCCCGGCGTGGCCGGTCTTGAGTTCAAGGACGAGGCCGAGACCGTGAATGCGCTGGTGCCGGAATTGAAGGCGCGTGGCGTCGAAGCCATCGTGGTGCTGATCCACGAAGGCGGATTGCCGACCGGCGACTACAATGAATGCCCGGGCATTTCCGGGCCGATCGTCGATATCGTGAAAAAATTCGACAAGGCCGTGGATGTCGTGGTCAGCGGCCATACCCATCGCGCCTATACCTGCGAGATCGATGGCCGGCTCGTCACCTCCGGCGACAAATACGGCACCATCGTCACCGCCATCGACCTCAAGCTCGATCGCAATACGCGGGACGTCATTAGCGCCAAGGCCAACAACCTCATCGTCCGCACCGCCACCTATGCCGCCGATCCCGCGCAGACAGCCCTGCTCGCGGCCTATGACAAGGTCGCCGCGCCGATCGCCAATCGCCCGGCGGGCTCCATCACCGAAACATTGTCGCGGGTGCCCAATGATGCCGGCGAAAGCCCGCTCGGCGACATCATCGCCGATGCGCATCTGGCCGCGACATCCGCCGAGAGCACCGGCGGCGCGGTGATCGCGGTCACCAATCCCGGCGGCATCCGTGCCAATATCGTCCGCACACCAGACGGCTCCGTCAGCTATGGCGACGTGTTCGCCAGCCAGCCGTTCCGCAATCAGCTGGTGACGCTGACGCTGACCGGCGCGCAGATCAAAGCGATACTGGAACAGCAGTGGCTCGATCCGAAACGGCCACGGATTCTGCAGGTATCGAAGAATTTCAGCTACGCCTGGGACAATGCCGCGGCATTCGGCGAACGCGTGCTGCCGGAGCGCATGATGCTCGGCGGAAAGCGCATCGATCCCACAGCGTCCTACCGCGTCACGGTCAATGCGTTTCTCTCCGTCGGCGGCGATGGCTTTACCGCGCTGAAAGACGGCACCGCGCCGCAGGTCGGCGTCTACGACGTCGATGCACTGAATGCGTATTTCGGTGCCAACAGCCCGGTGGCGCCGGCGCTGCTGGATCGGATTATCAGGGTGAATTGAGCTGAAATCCGTAGCCCGGACGGAGCGAAGCGCCATCCGGGATTCATTGCCCTCTCCTTTGTCATTCCGGGACGCGCTCTTGCGCGGGCCCGGAATCCATAACCACCATCGGGCGTATGGATTCCGGGCTCGCTCGCAGCTGGCGCTGCTCGCGCCCTCAGGCGCGCCAATTGGCGCGCCGGGGAATGACGAGGATTGATGTGGAAAAAATATTCACCCCCTTTGATAATAATCCTAAACGGGTTATAGTCCGCACATCCTGTTCCACTGAGAGGGGCGTATCGCGATCGTCACGGATGCAGGGCGGGTGGCGGTGGACGCGGCAGCGTCAGGCGCGGAGGGTCGGCGTGCCGCACGCGAAGCGTGATGCGGGCCGGGGTGGGGTGACAGCGACAAAGTCAACGGCTGAACATTCACAACATTCACCCCACCCCGATGCTCGCTGGCGCTCGCATCGACCCTCCCCTCCAGGAGAGGGTGAAGAAAGGCGGCGCGTTGCACGGCATCCGGGGAACGAGGCCCACGGACTCCTGCGCGCAGCCCTTTCGGAACCCGGCTTTAGCAACTAAGTTATCTCTCCATCTTCACCGCGCCGTTTCCGCGCCCGGATTCCTTGCATGACGCTTCTGCTGACGCATCCTGCGTGCCTCGATCACGCGACACCACCCGGCCATCCCGAACGTTCCGACCGGCTGCGCGCAGTGGCACAGGTGCTCGGCGAGGAGCGCTTCAAGGCGCTGGTGCGCGGCGAGGCGCCGGAGGGCAGCCTCGACGTCGTCGGCCTCTGTCATGATGGCCATTACATCGACGAGCTCAGGCACGTCGCACCATCGAGCGGCCTGGTCTATCTCGACGGCGACACCTCAATGTCCCCCGGCACCTGGGAAGCGGTGATGCGCGGGGTCGGCGGCGCGGTGGCCGCCACCGATGCGGTGATGAAAGGCAGCACGACCAACGCCTTTGTCGCGACCCGGCCGCCCGGCCATCACGCCGAGATCAACAAGCCGATGGGCTTCTGCTTCTTCGACAATGCCGCCATCGCCGCGCGCCATGCGCAGCGCACCTATGGCATCGCCCGCGCCGCGGTGGTCGATTTCGACGTCCACCACGGCAACGGCACCCAGGACATCTTCTGGGCCGATCCCACCGTGATGTATTGCTCAACGCACCAGATGCCACTGTTTCCCGGCACCGGCGCGGCCGGCGAACGCGGCGAGCACGACACCATCGTCAACGCGCCGCTGGCCGATGGCGATGGCGGCACCAAATTCCGCTCCGCCTTCGAGAACGTCATTCTGCCGCAGCTGCAGAAATTTTCGCCGGAACTGATCATCCTCTCCGCCGGCTTCGACGCGCATCGCCGCGATCCCCTGGCGTCGCTCAATCTCGACGCCGAGGACTTCGGCTGGGTGACGCGCAAGCTGATGGACGTCGCCGACAAGAGCGCCGGCGGCCGCATTGTCTCGGTGCTCGAGGGTGGCTATGATCTGCAGGGCCTGAAAGAATCGGTTGCAGCCCATGTTACCGCGCTGATGGGCGCATAATTCCCGCCACACTCCGCCCTCAAACATCATTTTGAATCAGCGCTCCCTCCAGCGCGATCAGGAACGCGATATGGCCGAAACCAATCATGCGGACGTCAAGAAGCTGACCTTCGAGCGTGCGATCGAAGAACTCGAAACGATCGTGAAGCGGCTCGAGGACGGCAAGGTTCCGCTGGAAGAATCCGTGGCCATCTACGAGCGCGGCGAAGCCCTGAAGCGCCGCTGCGACGAGTTGCTGCGCCAGGCCGAGGCCCGGGTCGACAAGATCACCACGGATTCCAACGGCCAGGTGACCGGAACGGAGCCGCTGGACGTTCAGTGAGATAGAGCGACCCCTTCCCCTTCGGGGCGGGAAAGAAGCAAGCCGAATTAGCGCTTGGCGCGTGACGTGGCCTGCTATAGTCCGCTGTCAGTCCGGGGAACCAGCGTGCGCGTCCAGCACCGTCATGTCATCTACGTGCAGGGATACGATCCGCGGGGCCTCGCGCAGTATTACCGCATGTTTCGCACCGAACTGCGCAAGTTCGGCCGCTTGTACGACCTCGCCACCACGGTGAGCCGGCCGAAAGGCCCGCCCGACGGCGAATCCGCTTCCTGGACCATCGAAACCAAGGGCGCCGGCTGGCAGACCCGCACCGATTACGATTTCCTGCGCTGGGAAGACCTGATCCAGCGCGATCTCGCCTGGCCGATCTGGCGCACCTTGGCTTACGCGATCGCGATTTATTGGCGGCTGGTGTTTTCCGGCACCATGGGCCGGTTCTGGTCGGCGCACTGGCGGTTTGCCACTTTCATCAGCTATCCGCATGTCCTGCTGCTCAATGAGGCGATCTGGTCGGCGGGGATCGCCTGGGCGTTCGGGATCGGACTGCAGGCGCTGGGAATTCATGGTTTTCTCGCCGTCGGCGGCGCGGTGGCGGTGTTCGTCGCGGTGCTCGGCACGCTGCTGAAAACCACCGAGCACCTCAGCTACCTGCTCTATCTGATGTCCGACACCATCTTCACCTGGCAGTTTTCGCACGGCCAGCGGCCGGACTGGGACGCCCGAATCGATCGGTTTGCCCGGCATCTCGTCGAGGTCGCCCAAACCAGCGACGCCCAGGAAATCGTACTGGTCGGCCACAGCTCCGGCTCGTTCCTCGGTTCCGAGATCCTCGCCCGCGCGCTGGAACTCGATCCCCAACTGGGTCGCCACGGCCCCCGCGTGGTGCTGTTGACGCTCGGCGGCAACATGCCGATCGTCGGTTTTCACAAGGCCGCTGTGGGCTTTCGCGAGCACCTGCGACTGCTGGCGGTCGAGCCGTCGATCGACTGGATCGACTGCCAGTCGCGCAAGGACGTGATGAACTTCTTCCCGTTCGATCCCGTCACTGGCCATGGCATCGACCCAGGTTCCAGCAAGCGCAATCCGACCATCGTCCCGGTCCGATTCCGCGAGATCATCCGGCCGGAGCATTACAATCGCTTCCGCTGGAAGTTCTTCCGGGTGCACTTCCAGTTCGTGATGGCCAATGAGCGGCCACACCCCTACGATTTTTACATGATCGTCTGCGGACCGATTCCGCTGAAAGAGCGTTTCAACAAGCCGGTTTCGGCATTGGCGCTGGTCACGGGCGACGCGAGCTCCCGCCAAAATGCATGGCACAGACTGAATTTGGGTGCCGAAAGTCTCCAACCGGCCGATTCAGGATCGCGGGAAACGGTAGCCCGCCGCCTCGGCTAATGCTACTATTACGTGCATTAAAATAAAAACACACCCGCCGAAGACATGGCGGCGCGGTTGGCTTTGGCCGCCGCTTTGGTGTAAAGGGACTGAGACTATGCGCTGACGAGCGCGCTGAAATGCCGGTCGTTAACGTTGATAAGCGCTTCAATCATCTGGCAAAAATGCCCAGAAGGAGGGAGCTGCCAAGCATGCTAGATATCACAGTGAAACAGCGAAGCCCATTATAAGGCTTCGAATAAGGCTTCCCGGTTCTGGAGGCTGCGAGTGTCCGGATTGTGTCCGCGCGGAAACGCCGGCGGGATCCGGAGCCGAACGCAGTCCCGGACGTGAAAAATTGGAATAGTGCCGTGACCGATTTTAGTAAGACACCGCTGCTCGATACCATCCGGACTCCGGAAGACCTGCGCAAGCTGAAGGTCGAGCAGGTTCGACAGGTCGCCGACGAATTGCGTCAGGAGACCATCGATGCGGTGTCGGTGACCGGCGGCCATTTCGGCGCCGGCCTCGGCGTCGTCGAACTGACCACCGCCTTGCACTACGTGTTCGACACCCCGCGCGACCGCCTGATCTGGGACGTCGGCCATCAGGCCTATCCGCACAAGATCCTGACCGGCCGCCGCGACCGGATCCGCACCCTGCGTACCGCGGGCGGCCTGTCCGGATTCACCAAGCGCACCGAGAGCGACTACGATCCGTTTGGCGCGGCGCATTCCTCGACCTCGATTTCCGCCGGCCTCGGCATGGCCGTCGCCCGTGACCTTTCCGGCGGCAAGAATAACGTTATCGCCGTGATCGGTGACGGTGCGATGTCGGCCGGCATGGCCTATGAGGCCATGAACAACGCCGGCGCGATGAATTCCCGCCTGATCGTCATCCTCAATGACAACGACATGTCGATTGCGCCGCCTGTCGGCGCAATGTCGGCCTATCTGTCGCGATTGTATTCGGGCAAAACCTATCGCTCGCTGCGCGAAGCCGCAAAACAGCTCGGCAAGCATCTGCCAAAGCTGATCGCAGACCGTGCCGGTCGGGTCGAGGAATACTCCCGTGCCTTCATGGCCGGCGGCGGTACCCTGTTCGAGGAACTCGGATTCTACTACGTCGGCCCGATCGACGGTCACAACCTCGACCATCTGCTGCCCGTGCTGCAGAACGTGCGCGACATGGAGACCGGCCCGATCCTGGTCCATGTCGTCACGCAAAAGGGCAAAGGCTACGGCCCGGCCGAAGCCGCCGCCGACAAGTACCACGCGGTGGTCAAGTTCGACGTGGCGACCGGCGCGCAGTCGAAATCCAAGCCCAACGCCCCCTCGTACCAGAACGTGTTCGGCGCTTCCCTCGTCAAGGAGGCCGAGAAAGACGAAAAAATCGTCGCTATCACCGCGGCGATGCCGTCGGGCACCGGCGTCGATATCTTCAACAAGGCCTTTCCGGACCGCACCTTCGACGTCGGCATCGCCGAGCAGCACGCCGTGACTTTCGCCGCCGGCCTCGCCACCGAAGGCTACAAGCCGTTTTGCGCGATCTATTCGACCTTCCTGCAGCGCGGCTATGACCAGATCGTCCACGACGTGGCGATTCAGGGCCTGCCGGTACGTTTCGCCATCGACCGCGCCGGTCTGGTCGGCGCCGACGGCGCCACCCATGCCGGATCATTCGACAACGCCTACCTCGGCTGCCTGCCCGGCTTCGTCATCATGGCGGCGTCGGACGAGGCTGAACTGGTGCACATGGTCGCGACGCAAGTGGCCATCAATGACCGGCCGAGCGCGCTGCGCTACCCGCGCGGCGAAGGCCGTGGCGTCGAGATGCCGGAATTCGGCGTGCCGCTCGAAATCGGCAAGGGCCGCATCGTCCGCGAGGGCAGCAAGATCGCGCTGCTGTCGTTCGGCACCCGCCTCGCCGAATGCGAGAAGGCCGCCGACGAACTCGCCGCCCATGGCCTCTCCACCACCATCGCCGATGCGCGCTTCATGAAGCCGCTCGACGAGGACATGATTCTGAAGCTGGCGCGCGACCACGAGATCCTGCTGACCATCGAGGAAGGCTCGATCGGCGGCTTCGGCTCGCACGTCATGCAGATGCTGGCCGAGCACGGCATGCTCGACAGCGGGCTGCGGATGCGCTCGCTGGTGCTGCCCGACCTGTTCCAGGACCACGACTCGCCGGCAGCGATGTACGCCCGTGCTGGCCTCGACGCCAAGGGTATCGTCACCAAGGTGTTCGAAACCCTCGGCAAGGATTTCAAGGCCGAAACGGTGAAGCTGGCCTGAAGCCTCGCTTGAACGCGACAGCGCTGCGTTCGTCATTGCGAGCGCAGCGAAGCAATCCAGAGGCTGCAGGCGAAGACTGGATTGCTTCGTCGCAAGTGCTCCTCGCAATGACGATGAGTGCATTTGACAATGAAAATCTATCTGGCAGGTCCCGATGTGTTCCTGCCGGATGCAGTGGCTATCGGATTGCGCAAGGTCGAGCTATGCGCACGACACGGCCTGACCGGGCTGTACCCGCTCGACAATGCCATCGACCTTGCGGCTGATGACGCCTCTCTCCAGATTTTCCGCGGCAACGAGGCCATGATGAACGAGGCCGACGCCATCATCGCCAATCTGACACCGTTCCGCGGCCCGGGCGCCGATGCCGGCACGGTCTATGAGCTTGGCTATATGGCTGGCCGCGGCAAACTATGTTTTGGCTATAGCAACGACCCTGCACTGTATGTCGAACGCGTGCGCAAATTCACCGACGTCACATCACATGACGGCCATCTCGTCGATGCCGACGGCCTGACTGTCGAAGACTTCGGCCACACCGACAATCTGATGATGATCCATGCGCTCGACCTGCACGGCGCGCCGCTGATCGTGCCGTCGCAGAAGCCGGCCGATATCTGGCACGACCTCTCGGCGTTCGAAGCCTGCGTGCGGCTCGCCGCCAACCATGCAGCGCGTTGAACGTGGCCAAGCGCCCCATCAACGAACCGACCTCGCGCAAGCGCGCCGACCTGTTGCTGGTCGAACGCGGCCTGTTCGAGAGCCGGGCGCGGGCGCAGGCGGCGATCGAGGCCGGCCTCGTCACCGCCGACCACAAGCTCGTCGCCAAGGCCTCCGAGAGCATTCCGGAAGATGCGGTGCTGCAGGCGCAGCCGGCGCATCCCTTCGTGTCGCGCGGCGGCGTCAAACTGTCCGGCGCGCTGGAGCGCTATCCGATCGAAATCGAGGACCACATCTGCCTCGATGTCGGCGCCTCCACCGGCGGCTTCACCGAAGTGCTGCTCGCCAACGGTGCCAGCATGGTGTTTGCCATCGATGTCGGCCGCAGCCAGTTGCATCCGTCGCTGCGCGGCCACCCGAAGATTGTCTCGATGGAAGAGACCGACATCCGCGCTTACGAGAACAAACGACTGCCGGCGCGGCCGGATGTCGTCGTCATCGACGTCAGCTTCATCTCGCTGAAGGCCGTGCTGCCGGTGGCGCTGTCTCTGGCGGCCGCGCCGATGCATCTGCTGGCGCTCATCAAACCGCAGTTCGAGGCGCCGCGAAAACATTCCAAGCGCGGCATCATCAAGGACCCGGCCGTACACCAGGCGGTGTGCGATGACATCGCCGCGTTCGCGGCGGCACAAGGCTGTACTGACATTGAAATCTTCCCCTCCTCCATCGCCGGCGGCGACGGCAATCTCGAATTCTTCCTCGGCGCGCGCCGTGGTTGAACGCCTGACCATCGATCACGTCGGCCAGCGCGGCGACGGCGTCAGCTTCGCCGGCGGCGAGACGCTGTTCGTGCCCTACACGCTGGCGGGTGAAACCATCGACGCCGAGCGCGTCGCCGAACATCCGGAGCGACGGCATCTCACCTGCGTCGAGACCGCCAGTGCCGAACGCATCGATCCGTTCTGTACATACTTCGGCCGCTGCGGCGGCTGCGCAATCCAGCACTGGCAGCCCGATCCCTATCAGGCGTGGAAGCGCCAGATCGTCATCGATACGCTGGCGCATGCAAAGATCGACTGCCCGGTGGATCCGATCATCGATGCTCATGGCGCCGGCCGCCGTCGCATCACCGTACATGCGCGACGCGGGAGCGACGGCGCCTTGCGTGTCGGCTTCGCCGCCACCGCCAGCCACGCCATCATCGCCATCGACGATTGCCCGATCCTCGATCCCGGGCTCAAGGGCGCACTCGACGCCGCGCGTGCGCTGGCCGATTTGTTGAAGCCCACCAATAAGCCGCTCGACATTCAGGTCACTGCCGCCAGCAACGGCCTCGACGTCGATGTCCGCGGCACCGGCCCGCTGCCGACGCCGATGATTGCGATGCTGTCGCGCCTCGCCGAACAGCACCGCCTCGCACGGCTGACGCGGCACGGCGAATTGGTCATCATGCGCTCGCCGCCGGTGATCGAAGTCGGCACTGCGCAAGTGGTGTTGCCGCCGGGGTCGTTCCTGCAGGCCACTGCCGCGGGCGAAGAGGCTTTGGCCGCGCTTGTCGTCAAGGCATGCAAGGGATCAAAGTATATTGCCGACCTGTTTTGCGGCGTCGGGCCTTTTGCTTTGAGGCTCGCCGCGAAATCGCGGATCGCAGCGTTCGACAGCGACGCCGGTGCGATCATCTCGCTGCAGCAGGCGATCAAGGAGGCGTCCGGCCTGAAGCCGATCAAGGCCGAAGCGCGCGACCTGTTCCGGCGCCCGCTGGTGCCGCAGGAATTACGCGACTACGACGCGGTGGTGTTCGATCCGCCGCGCCAGGGCGCGCAGGCGCAAGTCGAAAAACTCGCGGCCAGCAAGATCACTGTGGTCGTCGCGGTGTCGTGCAACGTGCAGACCTTTGCGCGCGATGCGCGAATCCTGATCGACGGCGGCTACAAGATCGAGAGCGTCACCCCGGTGGACCAGTTCCGCCACACGCCACATGTGGAACTGGTGGCGCGGTTCCAGAGGTAGGTTGTCTTTTCGCTCTGCCTGCGATGGAGTGAAGTCTCGTTGCCCGGCGAGGAGACAAATTGACACCCATCGATTCAAGTATTCTGCCACCCGGAATTCGCTCGCGCTTCGTCGTCGATATCAACGGGCTGCGCATGCACGTGCTCGAAGCCGGCTTCGAGAGCAAAGACCGGCCCTGCGTATTGCTGCTGCATGGCTTTCCGGAACTGGCCTATAGCTGGCGCAAGGTGATGCCGCAGCTTGCCGCCGCGGGCTATCACGTGATCGCGCCTGACCAGCGCGGCTATGGCCGTACCACCGGCTGGGACAGCGACTACGATGGCGATCTCGGCTCGTTCCGCCTGCTCAACCTGGTGCGCGACGCGCTGGGGCTGGTGTCGGCGTTCGGTTATCGCGCGGTAGATGCCGTGGTCGGCCACGATTTCGGTTCTTCCGTTGCAGCATGGTGCGCGCTGGTGCGGCCCGATGTGTTTCGATCGGTCGCCTTGATGAGCGCGCCGTTTTCCGGCCCGCCGCCGCTGCCGTTCAACACGGCGGATGCGCCGACGTCGCCAAAACCGGCAGACCCGATTCATCGCGATCTCGCCGCCCTCTCCCGACCGCGCGAGCACTATCAATGGTACTACTCAAAGCGCGAGGCCAATGCCGACATGCAGCACGCACCCCAGGGCGTGCATGATTTCCTGCGGGCGTATTATCACCACAAGAGCGCGGACTGGCCGGGCAACACGCCGTATCCGTTGCACGCATGGAGCGCGAGCGAACTGGCGAAACTGCCGACCTATTATGTGATGGACCTCGGCAAGACCATGGCCGAAACGGTTGCCGGGGAGATGCCTAATGCCGCGCAGATCGCCGCCTGCACATGGCTGCCGGACAACGAGCTTTCCTTCTACGCCGGCGAATATGCCCGCACTGGATTCCAGGGCGGCCTGCAATGGTATCGCTGCGGAACCTCGGGCGCCTTCACCGCCGAATACGAAACCTGGTCAGGTCGCACCATCGATGTGCCCTCCTGCTTCATCTCCGGCCGGCAGGACTGGGGCATCTACCAACGCCCCGGCGCCATCGAGGCGATGCAGACAACAGCCTGCACCGACATGCGAAGCGTCCATCTGATCGACGGCGCTGGCCATTGGGTGCAGCAGGAGCAGCCGGATGAAGTAAGCCGGCTACTACTGCAATTTTTGCGCGAGGCCCATGCGCCGCGGTAGCCTTGCACCATCCGCCCAAACTGCGCATGTTCCTGTCTGCTTCATCCGTCAGCAGGAGACGTGTCTTGGCCGCATCGCCATCGATTTTCGCAACTGCCACCGAGATGTCGGCGGCGCTGAAGGCCAAGAAAGTTTCTGCCGTCGAACTGGCGCAAGACAGCATCGCGCAGATCGAGCGTCACGACGGCAAGGTCAATGCCATCTGCGTGCGCGATTTCGCCCGCGGGCTTGAAGCCGCCAAGGCCGCCGATGCCGCACTGGCGCGCGGCGAAACCCAACCGCTGCTCGGCATTCCCATGACGGTGAAGGAGTCTTTCAACGTCGCCGGCATACCCACCACATGGGGCTTTCCGTCGCAAAAGGATTTTGTCCCGACCGAAGACGCGCTCGCGATCACGCGGGTGAAGGATGCCGGCGGCGTGGTCCTGGCCAAGACCAACATTCCGGTGGGGCTCGGCGACTGGCAGAGCTACAACGACATCTACGGCATCACCAACAACCCGTTCGATCTCGGCCGCACGCCGGGCGGCTCGTCCGGCGGCTCCTCGGCGGCGCTGGCGGCGGGCTACGGCGCGCTGTCGCTCGGCTCCGACATCGGCGGCTCGCTGCGGGTGCCCGGACATTATTGCGGCATCTATGCGCACAAGCCGACCTTCGCGCTGGCGGCGACCCGCGGCCACCTCCCGCCGCCCTTTCCACCGCTGCCGTCCGGCCGCGAACTCTCGGTGATCGGGCCGATGGCCCGCTGCGCCGCCGATCTCGGCGTGCTGCTCGACGTCATCGCCGGCCCGGATCCCTGGCAGGAAGGCGTCGGCTACAGGCTCGCGCTGCCGCCGGCGCGACATACGGCGCTGAAGGATTTTCGCGTGCTGGTGCTCGATGTGCATCCGCTGATTCCGAGCGACAGCAGCGTGCGCGGCGCCGTTGAAACCCTCGCCACGAATTTGACCAAGGCGGGGGTTCACATTGTCAGAGAAAGCCCGCTGCTGCCCGACCTGGCAGCCAATGCGCGGCTTTATATGCGAATGCTGGTGGCGTTGCTCGCCGCGGGCGCACCGCCGGACGAGTATGCCGCAGGCGTCGCCGTCGCGGCGAAACTCGATTCGAACGATAATAGCCTCGCCGCCGAGCGCCTGCGCGGCGCCGCGCTGAGCCATCGCGACTGGCTGATGGCCGATGGCGGCCGAACCCGCTTGCGCGCGCAATGGCGCGAGCTGTTCAAGAGTTTCGATGCGGTGATCTGCCCGGTGATGCCGACGCCCGCCTATCCGCATGATCATGAGCCGGATCAGGACAAGCGGCACATCGACATCGATGGCATCAACTATCCATATGTCGATCAGCTGATCTGGCCCGGCGTCGCTACCCTGCCCGGCCTGCCCGCCACAGCGATCCCCGTGGCGATGTCGAAAGAGGGATTGCCGATCGGATTGCAGATCCTCGGCCCCTGGCTGGAAGACCGCACGCCGCTGAAACTCGCGGAGTTGATCGAGCGCGAGTTTGGCGGGTTCGTGGCGCCGAAGGGGTTTGAATAAAGGCAGAGAGCCTCGTGCCCCGGATGCTGCGCACTATGCCGCTCCTAACGATGCGAAGCATCGTCAGGCGGCATGGTGTGCTGCTGATCCGGGGCCCACGAGATGTCACGCTGCGTTGCTGGGTCCCGGATCTGCGGAGCGGCATAGCGGCGATGCTTTGCATCGCCTGAGAATGCCGCACCGCGTCCGGGACACGAGGCGTCACACCGCCATCACCAACTCACCCGCCTCCGCCATTCCCACATTGCGCTCCCCGAGCAGGTGCTCCGCAATCGCGCGCTGCGTGGCGCTGTCGATCACGGCAAACGGGTCCGGTGCCATCAGGCGATGGTCGATGACGAGGCGCGACAGCAGCAGGCGGCGGGCGTCGCCACGCAGCACATGGATGCGATGGCCTTCCCAGGCCAGCGCGACGGCGCTGGCGACATGATACAGCGAGCTGGTGGCGCGGCGCGCGTCGGCCTCGTTGTCGGCCCGCGCCGCAACCTCGCGGGCAAAGCCGATGGCGCGGTCCACGAGGCCGCGCAGGCGGTCGCGCCAGGCCTGCGGCACGCTAGTGGAATCATCGAGCCGCGCATGCAGGTCCGCCGCCAGTGCGGCTTCGGCGCCGTGTCGCCCGACCGCGCGCTTCAGCGCATCCAGGGCGACGATATTGCCGGTGCCTTCCCAGATCGAACCGAGATGCGCATCGCGCAGCAGACGGGCGGTGGCGAATTCCTCGATATAACCGATGCCGCCGCGCATCTCCATGGCGTCGCCGCAGACTTTTCGCGCATCGCGGGTGGCGCGGAATTTCAGCGTCGGCGTGAGAATGCGCAGTAGCGCCGCAGCGTCCTGGCTGCCGGCCTCGGCACGATCCAGCGCGTCGGCGGTGAGAAAACTCATCGACAGCGCCTGCTCGGTAGCCAGCATGATCTTCATCAGTTGCCGCCGCGCCAAGGGCATATCGATGATGCGCTGCCCAAACACCACGCGGCCGCGCGCCACCGCCATCGCATCGTGATAGGCGCGGCGCATCAGCGATGTCGACTTGACGCCGTTCGACAGCCGGCTCGAATTCACCATCTCCGCCATCTGAACAAAACCGCGATCGAGCTTGCCGACCGCATAGGCGATCGCGCCTTCGAGCTTGATCTCACCCGATGCCATCGAGCGAGTACCGAGCTTGTCCTTCAGGCGCACGATCCGGTAGTGGTTCGGCGAGCCATCATCGAGTCGCCGCGGCATCAGGAACAGGCCGACACCGCGGGTGCCGCCTTCGGCGCCTTCGGGCCGCGCCAGCAGCATCACGATCTCCGCGTCGGCATTGGAGCAGAACCACTTTTCGCCGGTGAGGCGCCAGTGATCGCCCTCCTGCACCGCCGTGGTCGTCAGCTTGCCGACATCGGAGCCGCCCTCCTTCTCGGTCATGAACTGGCCGCCCTGGGTCAGCTTCGCAATATCGGTCTGCGTCAGACCATCGAGATATTTTGCCTTCAGCGCGGCGTCGCCGTAGTTCGATAAAAGCTTCGCCGCGCCGTCGGTGACGTTGATCGGGCAGCCCATGCCGAATTCGGCCTGGTTGAACAGGAAGGTGAAGGCATGCTTGGCGACCACCGGATAGGTGGTCGGCCAGCCCAGAATGCCCTTGCGGTGCGACATCGCATGAATGCCGAATTCGCCGAACGCGGCGCGCTCCAGCTCGCGATAGGCCGGGTGATATTCGATCCATTGCGCGTCGCGGCCGAACTTGTCGCGCTGATGCAGCACAGGGACATGTTTGTCGGCCATCCGCGCGGCTTCATCGAGCGGGCCGCCGACGAGGCCACCGAGACGATCGAGATGCGGCTCGATGTGCTTGAAGAGCGCCTCCGGCAAATGGATCCGCAACAGATCGGTCAGCGCCGGATCGGCGCGATAAAAGTTCATACCCGAGGTGTCGGGCGCGATCATGTTGGCGACGATTTTGCTCTGGGCGTTCATGACGACCTCTTGTTTCTGCTGATGGCGTTTCCATCTGCATCATGCGCCTGAAGCGCGGCCGAATAAAGTGCCCCCGCCCCGGAGAAATGCAGCCCATGGATATTCCGCAGTACAAAACCGCGTTGATCGTCGGCGCCGGAGAAGGCATCAGTGCCTCGCTGGCACGGCTGCTCGCCAAGCAGAACATCCGCGTCGCCTTGGCCGCGCGCAACATCGGCAAACTCGACGCGCTCTGCAAGGAGACATCAGCCAAGGCATTCGCTTGCGATGCCACCAATCCCGATGACGTCGCAAGATTGTTCGACAATGTCGCGGGGAATGTCGGGGTGCCCGATGTCGTGGTCTACAATGCCAGTCAACGCGCCCGCGGCCCGTTCATCGAACTCGCGCCCGCCGATGTCGCGCAGTCGATCGCCGTCAGCGCCTTCGGCGGCTTTCTCGTCGCGCAGCAGGCGCTGAAGCGGATGCTGCCGAACAAGCGCGGCGCAATCCTGTTCACCGGCGCCTCCGCCAGCATCAAGGGCTTTGCGCAATCGGCACCGTTCGCGATGGGCAAGTTTGCCCTGCGCGGCATGGCGCAGTCGCTGGCGCGCGAATTTGCGCCGCAGGGAATCCACGTCGCGCATTTCGTGATCGATGGCGGCATTCGCAGTTCGGTGCGCGCCGAGCCTGCTGACAGACCGGACTCGATGCTCGATCCCGATGCCATCGCCGTGAATTACTGGAACGTGCTGCAGCAGCCGCGCAGCGCCTGGAGTTCGGAGCTGGAAATCCGCCCGTGGGTGGAGAAGTTCTAGGGCTTCTTTTTCGGCACAGCCGACGTCTTGGCGAAATCGACGAAGGCACGCAGCGCTGCCGGTAACTGCCGGCGGCTCGGGTAATACAGAAAGAAGCCGGGATAGGCCGGGCACCAGTCGGCCAGCACGCGGGTGAGCTTGCGCTTGGCGATCAGCTCTTCCACCTGCGCCTCGAACACGTAAGCGAGACCGACGCCATCCAGCGCGGCGTCGACCATCAGGTCCTGATCGTTGAGGGTCAGCGGCCCCGCGACGTCGATATCGACCTCGATTCCGCCGCGCTCGAATTCCCAGCGATACATGGTGCCGCTGGAGAAACGGTAGCGGATGCACGGTAGCCCCTTCAGGTCGTGCGGCGTCATCGGCGGCTTGTGCTGCTTGAAATAGCCGGGCGAGCCGACCACCGCAAAACGATGCCGCGGGCCGATCGGCACTGCGATCATGTCGGCGGCGATGGTCTCGCCGAACCGCACGCCGGCGTCGAATCCGGCCGAGACCATATCGACCAGCGCGTCATCGATCACGATCTCGACGCTGACATCCGGAAACGCCTGCAGAAATCGCGTCACCACCGGCAGCAGCACCAGCTGCGCCGATTGCCGGGCGGCGTTGAAGCGCAGCGTGCCGGCCGGCTTGCCGCGAAAATGATTGAGGTCCTCCAGCGCGTCATCGATGTCCTGGAACGCCGGGCTGATGCGCGCGAACAGAAGCTGACCGGCCTCGGTCAGCGCCACGCTGCGGGTGGTGCGGTTGACGAGGCGCAGGTCAAGCCGCTCCTCGATGCCGCGCAAGGCATGGCTCAGCGCCGACGCCGATACGCCGAGTTCGATCGCCGCGTTGCGAAAGCTGCGGTGCCGGGCGATCGCCAGAAACGTCGCGAGGTCGGCGGGACCGATGCGGCTCATTGATGAGTCCTGCTCATGAACACATGGAATAAATAGCGGATTATTTCAATTCTGGCGAGGCGCTAGGTTTTGCCCATCAGCCCGGCGATGGCGCCGGGCCTCATCAGGAAAGGGCAAGACCATCCGTGTCTGGTTCATCACAGGAGCATCCCGCGGCTTTGGCGCCTTGATCGCAGCGGAAGCCTTGGCCAACGGCGATGCGGTGGTCGCCACCGCCCGCGATCCCGCCACCGTCACCGCCCGGCTTGGCGATCATGAGCGGCTGCTGGCAACGCGGCTCGACGTCACCAGCGAAGCCGAGGCGCACGAAGCCGCCGGCCTAGCGGTGAAGAAATTCGGGCGCATCGACGTGCTCGTGAACAATGCCGGCTACGGCCTGCTTGGCGCCATCGAGGAAGCCAGCGCGAAGGAGACCGAGCGGCTGTTCGGCACCAACGTGTTCGGCCTGCTCGGCGTCACCCGCGCGGTGCTGCCGCACATGCGCCGGCAACATAGCGGCCACATCATCAACCTGTCGTCGGTCGGCGGCTATACGGGCTATCCGGGCTGGGGCGTCTATGGCGCCACCAAGTTCGCGGTCGAAGGCATCAGCGAAGCGCTGGCCGCGGAAGTCGCACCGCTCGGCATCCATGTCACGGTGGTCGAGCCCGGCTTCTTCCGCACCGACTTTCTCGACGATAGTTCGCTGGTGCGCACCGCACAGCAGATCGACGACTATCGTGAGACCGTCGGCAAGACCCGCGCCCATGCCGCCGACGTCAATCACGGCCAGCGCGGCGATCCGCGCAAGCTCGCCAAGGCCTTCATGCGCCTTTCCGCTGCGCCGAATCCGCCCACCCGCCTGCCGCTCGGCAGCGACACGGTGCAGCGGATCGAGAGCAAGCATGCGCATGTGGAAAAAGAGCTGGGGGCGTGGCGCGAACTGGCGACGTCGACTGACTGGACTGAATAAAAGAGGTGATAACAACTACGAGTTCGTCACTCCGGGACACTCCTTTTGGCGTGAGCCGGAGTGACGAGAGAAAAGTCAGTGCGCCAAGACCGGCTGTGACATCTGCGCCGCCAGCCGCCATGTCGCACAGGGAATATCCTTCGGCGCGGTGTCGATCTGCTTTTCGAACCGGACCTGCTTCCAGTCGCCGGGCGTCGGCGCCAGCGTGAAGCCGGCCTTGCGGGCCAGCGCCAGCATCGCGTCGTTGGAGCGCAGTGTATCGCCGAACAGATTTTCGGCGCCGAGCGCCGCGGCGCGACATTCCAGATTCGACAGCAGCGCGGCGCCGATGCCCTGGCCCTGCAGATGGTCATCGATGGAAAGGCCGAGTTCGAAGCTCGCGGTATCTCCATCGAAGGCGTAACGGGCTTCGCCGACGATGGTCTCGATGCCTTCCCGCATCATCGTTGCAATCACCGAAAAACTGCCGCCATCGCCGACATGGATGAATTTTTCCAGTTGGCCCGCCGGCAATTCGCTGGCCGCGCCCATCAGCCGGTTGTAGCGCGAGCGCGTCGACAGGCCGCGGAAATAGCCCTGCAGGGCCGCTGCGTCCGCGATCTCGACGAAGCGCACCGTCACCACTTTGCCGCTGCGGGTCAGCAGCGCGTCGGAATACTGGCCGAGGTCATCGAGATCGAGAGGTTTCATGGCACGCGCTCCGTTACGATCAGGCCCGCCAGAACGGCTTTTCGGCTTCGGACACCACGTCACTCCAGGTCAGACCTGCATCGTGGATGTCGCGCTCGCTCCAGTGCGTCAGCTCGCGGCGCTGCTGGATCCGCTCTCGCCAGGTGTGAAGCAAATCTGTAGCCTCGGCAAAGAGGCCACGCGCATGATGATTTGTCATCGATTCATGGGTGCAAGTAGACATTTTGCTCTCCTCAAGCTAAATTTATTGGGCAAATATCGTCTCGTTTAGCGCATCCGACAAACGACATTGTGCACCGCATCGCATGAGACAAACTCATGGATCGCGTGGGAGGGGAGGAAGTGAAATGAGCGCACGGCTGCCGTCCCTGAACGGGCTACGTGCCTTCGAGGCCGCCGCGCGCCATCTCAGCTTCACCAACGCCGCCGCCGAGCTGAACGTCACCCAGACCGCGATCAGCCATCAGATCCGCCGGCTTGAGGAGGAACTCGGCATCCGGCTGTTCATACGCCAAAACCGCGCGCTGGCACTGACGCCGCAGGCCCACGACTATCTGCCGGGCGTCCGCGCCGCTTTCAACGATCTCCGCCTCGCTACCGATCGGCTGCTGCGCAAGGACAACGACCATGTGCTCACGGTGAGCACACTGGCCTCGCTGGCGGCAAAGTGGCTGCTGCCACGGCTGTCGGCGTTCCAGGAAGCCTATCCCGACATCGATGTCCGTATCACCACCTCGACCAGCATGGTCGATTTCAAGAGCGGCGATGTCGATGCCGCGATCCGCTATGGCCGTGGCCGCTGGCCCGGCCTGCGCGCGGACTGGCTGACCGCCGACCAGGTATTTCCGGTATGCAGTCCGGCACTGCTGCAGGGCGACCGGCCGTTGCAGACGCCGGAGGATCTGGTTCATCACACCCTGCTGCACTCAAGCGGCGGCTATGACGACGACTGGCGGCTATGGCTCACCGCAGCCGGGCTGCCGGCGGATATCTCGAAGCAGCCTGGCTTGAGCTTCGACATGATCTTCATGACGCTGCAGGCGGCGATCGACGGCCTCGGCGTCGCGGTCGGCCGCACCACCTATGTGGAAGGCGACCTCGCCAAGGGCCGGCTGGTGGTGCCGTTCAAGATCAGCCTGCCGGCCGATGCCGGTTTCTACCTGGTCTCGCCGGAGGCCGCCGCCAACACGCCAAAGCTGAAGGCGTTCCGCGAATGGCTGCTCGCCTCGGTGCAGGCCAAAGCCTGACAAGTCCGACGAACAGACAGTTCCTCATTCGAGTTTTCCAGTTGGCCCCACCGCGTGGGCGTGGCAGATTGCCGCAGATACAGGACAAACTGTCGCAACTGGCGCGTGCCTTCGCCGCCGGCCGCAGTGCAACAGGGGAGAAACCAGGGATGTCGCCAACCACCACGTCACAGCCGCCGGAGATCAAGTCGCGGCTTGGCGCCATCCTCCGCTCCACCAGCGGCAATTTCCTCGAGCAGTTCGACTTCTTCCTGTTCGGCTTCTACGCCACCGCGATCTCGCGGGCGTTCTTCCCGCCCGGCAACGAAACCACCGCACTGCTGCTGACCTTCACCACCTTCTGGCTCGGCGCCCTGATGCGCCCGGTCGGCGCGATCTTCCTCGGCGCCTATATCGATCGGATCGGCCGCCGCAAGGGCCTGATCGTGACGCTGGCGATCATGGCGATGGGCACGGTGTTCATCGCGGTCTGCCCGACCTATGCCTCGATCGGCATCGCCGCCCCCATCATCGTGCTGATCGGCCGGCTGTTGCAGGGCTTTTCCGCCGGCGTCGAACTCGGCGGCGTCTCGGTCTACCTGTTCGAGATTTCCACGCCCGGCAACAAGGGCTTCTACACCTCGTTCCAGTCGGCGAGCCAGCAGGTGGCGATCTTTGCCGCCGCGATCATCGGCTTCGTGCTGAGCGAGATGATGCCCGCCGACACCATCACCGCCTGGGGCTGGCGGATTCCGTTCTTCATCGGCTGCGCGATCGTGCCCTTCATCTTCGTGCTGCGCCGTACGCTGGAGGAAACACCAGCCTTCCTGGCCATGAAGAAGCATCCGACCCCGTCGGAAGTGTTCTCCTCGGCAGCGGTGAACTGGCGCATCATTTTCTGGGGCATGATGATGGTGGCGATGACCACCGTGACCTTCTACTTCGTCACGGTGTACACGCCGACCTTCGGCAAGAACGTACTGAAGCTGAGCAACAGTGACAGCCTGATCGTCACTGTGTTCGTGGCGATCAGCAATTTCATCTGGCTACCAATCGGCGGCGCGCTGTCCGACCGCATCGGGAGGAAGCCGGTGCTGCTGACCATCGCGGCGCTGTCGCTGGTCACGGCCTATCCAACCCTGCTGTGGCTGGTCGCGGCGCCCTCCTTCAGCAAGATGCTGATGGTCGAGCTATTGTTCTCGTTCTATTTCGGCATCTACAACGGCGCGATGGTCGCGGCATTGACCGAGATCGTTCCGGCCCATGTGCGCACCACCTGCTTCTCGCTGGCCTATGCGCTGGCGGCGGCGTTGTTCGGCACCTTCACGCCACTGGCCGCGACCTGGCTGATCGACAAGACCGGCGACAAGGCCTCGCCCGGCTTCTGGCTGATGTTCGCCGCCGCCAGCGGCCTGCTCGCCACGCTCGCGATCTATCGCAGCGGCAAGGCGATGGAGGCAAGGCAGGCCGTGCCGGCGTAAGGTTCGACATGCAGGGGCGACGCGTTGTCGATCCCCGCATCACAGCCGCGCACTTCACGCCTTCGGCAACGGACGAATTCCGGAAACATGCTACAAGGCCAGCCTGTCTCGCACGGAGTTCGTCATGCATCGGAATACATGGGCCGCGGTCGCAACATTGATCGTGTTGGCCTCTCCCGCCCTCGCCCAACAACCGCCCACACCGCCGCCGGTGGATTTTTCCAAGGTCGAGATCAAAACCACCGACCTCGGCGATGGCATGTACATGCTGGAGGGCCAAGGCGGCAACATGACCCTGGCGACGGCCAAGAACGGCGTCATGCTGGTGGACGGCGAATTCGCGCCGCTGCATGACAAGATCAAGGCCGCGATCGCGGCGGTGTCACCGCAACCGGTGAGATATCTCGTCAACACGCATTTTCATGGCGACCACACCGGCGGCAACGAACCCTTCGCCAAAGACGGCGCCACCGTGGTCGCCAACATCAAGGTCAAGACCAAGCTTGCGAGCGGCACCACTAACTTCCTGACTGGCGCTCAGGTTCCGCCGGCGCCCAAGGGCGCATTGCCGTCGACGACCTACACCCATCAGCTCAAGCTCAGCCTCAGGGGCCGTATCGCTGAGCTCCGCCATATCGAACACGCGCACACCGATGGCGACACCTATGTCTGGTTCAAAAGCGCCAACGTGCTTGCCACCGGCGACACGTTCACGAACCGCCGCTACCCCAATATCGATGTCGCCAATGGCGGCAACATCAAGGGCATGATCGCCGCCACCGACGCCTATCTCAAGCTGATCAACGACAAGACCCGCATCGTGCCTGGCCACGGCCCGCTCGCCGACAAGGCCGCGCTGATCGAGTATCGCACCATGCTGGTCACCGCACGCGACCGGATGGCAAAGCTGGTGAAGGACGGCAAGAGCGAGGAAGACGTGCTGGCGGCGAAACCCTTCGCCGATCTCGACGCCAAGTGGGCGTTGACTGACCTCGCGGCCAAGAACTTCACCCGCGTGGTCTATCACTCGCTGGCCGACAAGCCTGGTAGCAAGAAATCATGAAGGACCTCGTCCCACTCGCGGAAAAAATCGCTATCGAGCTGATCGCGCGGAAGCAAACCATTGCGGTGGCGGAATCCTCCACCGGCGGACTGATCTCGGCGGCGCTGCTGGCTGTCCCCGGGGCGTCGGCCTATTTCCTCGGCGGCGGGGTGATCTATACCCGCGATGCCCGCCGCATCCTGATGGACATTCCCAATGAAGCGATGACCGGCGTGCGCTCGGCATCGGAGCCCTATGCCGAGATGCTGGCGAAGCAGATCCGCGAACGCTTCGGCTGCGATTGGGGATTATCCGAGACCGGCGCCACCGGCCCGACCGGCAATCGTTACGGCGACGCTGCCGGCCATAGCTGCATGGCGGTTGCCGGCCCGCAGTACGGCGTAATGACGCTGGAGACCGGCAGCAACGATCGCCTCGGCAACATGCATGCGTTTGCGCACACGGCGCTGACGTTCCTGCTGAAGAATTTGTCGCAATAACACATCCGCCGCCGTCATCCTGAGGCGCGAGCCACTTGGCGAGCCTCGAAGGATGCATGTTCAGCGCATGCGGCGCATCCTTCGAGGCCGTCGTAAGAGCGACGGCACCTCAGGATGACGGCGGTGTTTGCGGGTCTGGCCTAGACCGCCACTTCCGCCGGCTCCGCCAGAATACAGCGTGCCATCCGGTTGCCTTCCATCTGCACATTCGGCGGCGGGGCTTCGACGCAGCGCGGCTGGGCGAAGCTGCAGCGCGGCGCGAAGGAGCAGTTCACCGGCGCCTTGTCGAGCGAGGGCGGCGTACCGGGGATCGTTTCCAGCCGGGCGCCGCGCTTGGCGCCGTGCACGGTCGAGGCCAGCAACCCGCGCGGATAGGGATGCACCGCCGAGCGCACAATCTGGCTCAGCGTGCCCTGCTCGACGATCTGGCCGGCATACATCACCGCGACGCGGTCGCAGATTTCGATGGCGACGCCAATGTCATGGGTGACGAAGATGATCGACATGCCGAATTCGCGCTGCAACTCGCGCAGCAGCAACAGGATCTGGATCTGCACGGTGGCATCGAGCGCGGTGGTCGGCTCGTCGGCGAGAAGAATCTTTGGCTTGCAGGCCAGCGCCAGCGCGATCATCGCGCGCTGCCGCATGCCGCCGGACATCTCGTGCGGATAGGCATCGAGGCGACGCTTGGCCGAGGGAATGCGCACCACCTCGAGCATCTCCAGCGCGCGCTTGGTGGCATCCGCCTGGCTCTTGCCCTCGTGGCGCATCACGCTTTCGGCGATTTGCTGGCCGATGGTGTAGACCGGATCCAGCGCCAGCGCCGGCTCCTGGAAAATCATCGACACGGTCTGGCCGCGAAACGCCGACAGTTCGTCGTCGCCGAGCGCCAGCACGTCCTTGCCGAGTACATTCACCGTGCCGGAAATCTGCGTGCGTTTCTTGGGCAGCAGCCGCATCAGCGCACGCAAGGTCACGCTCTTGCCGGAACCGGATTCGCCGAGCAGGCCGAGCACCTCGCCTTCGCCGAGCGACAGGCTGAGATCGTTCACCGCATAGACGGTGCGCTCGCCGCTGAAACGGACGTTGAGATTGCGAACCTCGACCAGATTGCTCATGCCAGCTCCGGGCACTTGGCGTGGAAGTCGGTGGCGCGTTGGAACGCGGCGCCGATCGTCAGCAATGTCGACTCATCGAACGGGCGCCCGATCAGTTGCATGCCGACCGGCATGTTGGATTTGGTGAACCCGGTCGGGATCGAAAGCGCTGGCAGGCCGAGATAGTTGATCGGCCGGGTGAAGCGCGTCAGCCGCTGGATCATCGCTTCGGCACCCATGCTGTTGCCGACATCGGTCTCGACGATGGTCGGCGCCGCAGCCGGCGACACCGGCGCCAGTACGGCGTCGGTGCCGGTGACCGCGGCGAGATAGGCTGCCAGCGCCGGGCCGCGCCAACGCAGCGCTTCCAGATAGGACACACCGGGAATTCCAAATCCGTTCTGCAGCCGCATCAGGACCTGCGCGCCATAATCCTGCGGCCGCTCGATCATCCAGCGCTTGTGCATGGCCGCGGCTTCCGTCGCGAGCACCAGCTGGCACGCCGCGGTGAGCTGGCGCTGGTCCGGCAGATCGACCTCGACGATGGTGACGCCTTCGCTTTTCAGCGTGGCGATGGTGTCTTGCAGAATTGTCGCGGTCTCGGGATCGAGATCGTCAACGTAGAACGCCTTGGGAATGCCGACGGTCATGCCTTTGACCGGCGCGCGCGTCGCCGCCATGTAGTCCGGCACCGCGCGGGTGCTGGTGGTGGGATCAGCGGGATCGGCGCCGGCCATCAGGCCGGTGATGACAGCGCAATCCGCAACGGTGCGCGCCAACGGGCCGACGGTATCGAGCGATTGCGACAGCGGCATCGCGCCGGCGCGGCTGACGAGGCCGACGGTTGTCTTCAGGCCGCTGACGCCGCAGAAATGCGCCGGCAGCCGGATCGAGCCGCCGGTGTCCGAGCCCAGCGCCGCGAAGGTCAGGCGTGCCGCAACCGCCGAGCCGGAGCCCGACGACGAGCCGCCGGTGACGTGATCGACGTGCCAGGGATTATGCACCGCGCCGTAATGCTGGTTGTGGCCAAGCGGACCATAGGCGAATTCCACCATCTGCAGCGAACCGAGGCGCACCGTGCCGGCATCCTTCAAGCGCTGCAGCGATGTCGCGGTGGTGGTGGCGACCCAATCGCGGCGGATATGGGAGCCGCAGGTCACGACGTGGCCCTTGTCGTAATACATATCCTTGTGCGCCAGCGGCACACCATGCAGCGCGCCCTTGCTTTGGCCTTTGGCCAAAGCGGCATCGGCCGCATCGGCGGCCGAGAGCGCAGTCTCGGTCTCGATCGACATATAGGCGTTGAGGCTCGGCTGAAACTTCGCGACGCGGTCGAGGCAGGACTGCGTCGCTTCGCGCGACGAAATCTTCTTCTGCGCGATCGCATCAGCGACTTCGGTCAGCGACAGCAGTGCGGGTTCGGACGAACTCATGGTCAGGCTTTCGTATTCTGCACGACGAGGAATGTCGCGGGCTCGAGATCGAACGGCAGCGTGCCGGCGACGGCAACAAAGCCTTCGAAGGCAGGCCCGATCGAATTGGCGATGCGCTCGGCGACATCGTCGGCGACCGGCAGGCCGGCGACGTCGGTCATGGCCTTGATCTGTCTGGCGGTTGGCTTGGTCATGCGAGAGTTACTCCCTTGGGTGGCGCAAGGCTGTGGCCTGAGCCGGGGATAGCCATGTAGCAGGCGGCCTGATGGCCCGTCGCGGTGAGTTCGGTCAGCTTCGGCGTCGCTTCGCCGCATAGCGGTTCGGCATAGGGACAGCGGGTGTGGAAGCGGCAGCCCGACGGCGGATCGATCGGATTCGGCGGATCGCCGGTGATCGGCGGCGTCTGGGTTCGGTTGTCGGGATCGGATGACGGCATCGCCGCCAGCAGCGCTCGCGTATAGGGATGCGCCGGGGCGTCCCAGACCTCGTCCACCGGGCCGAGCTCGACGACTTCACCGAGATACATCACCAGCACGCGATCGGAAATGTAGCGGACAACGTTGAGATCGTGGCTGATGAACAGATAGGTCAGGCCGAATTCGCGCTTCAGATCGACCAGCAGATTGAGCACCTGCGCCTCGACCGATTTGTCGAGTGCGGACACCGCTTCATCGAGAATCACGAGGCGCGGCGACAAGGCGAGCGCACGGGCGATGTTGACGCGCTGGCGCTGGCCACCGGAAATCTCGTGCGGATAGCGGTTGGCGAAATTCTCCGGCCGCAAACCCACCTTGCCGAGCAGTTCGCGCGCCAGTGCGCGCGAGGTACCCTCGGCCATGCCGTGTACCTTCGGCCCGAACGCGATCGATTCTTCGATGGTCAGGCGCGGATTCAGCGAGGCGTAGCTATCCTGAAACACCATCTGCATACCGCGACGCAACTCGCGCAAGCTCAGTTCGCGACCGACCTGGCGGCCGTCATAGATGATATCGCCGGAGTTGCGCGGCATCAGATGCATCAGCAGCCGCGCGGTGGTCGACTTGCCGCAGCCGGATTCGCCGACGATACCGACGGTCTCGCCCTTGGCGATAGAGAACGACACGTCGTCCACCGCGCGCACCGTCTTGCTCGGCGCGAACAGCCCGCCGCGCACCGGAAAATGTTTTGTCAGGCCGTTGACCTGCAGCAGCGGCTGCGCGACGCCGCCGATATCCGGAAGCGGTTCAAGCTTGTCGATGGGTTCGATGATTTCATTCATGACATCAGTTCCGGATGTCCATGGCGCTGCGCATGCCATCGCTCAGCAAGTTGAAACAGATCGACACCGCGAAGATCATCACGCCGGGCAATGCCGCGACCCATGGATTGACGTAGATTGCGGTGCGCAAAGTATTCAGCATCAGGCCCCATTCCGGCTCCGGCGGTTTTGTGCCGAGCCCGAGGAAGGACAGGCCGGCGGCCAGGATCATCGACACCGAAATCAGGCCCGTCGCATAAACGAAGATGGTGCCCAGCACATTGCCAAGCATGTGCACCCGCATGATGGTGAAGGCGCCGGCGCCGGAGGCGCGGGCGGCTTCGACAAAATCCATGTTGCGTACGCCGGTGGTGACGCTTTCGGCGACGCGGGTGATCTGCGGCACGAATACGATGGTCAGCGAGACGATGGAATTGACGATGCCGGCACCAAGCGCGCCGGAGATGGCGATGGCCAGCAGCACCGAGGGGAAGGCGTAGAAGATATCGACGGTGCGCATGATCGCAGTGTTGACCTTGCCGCCGACATAACCCGCGACGAGGCCCAGCGACGTGCCAATAACGAAGGCGAGGATGACTGGCAGGATGCCGATCAGCAGCGACAGCCGGCCGCCATAGATCAGCCGCGCCAGCATGTCGCGGCCGAGTTCATCGGTGCCGAGCGGATAATTCGGCGTGCCGATGAAGCGCAGCCGGCGGATCATCGAGCCCTGATAGGGATCGGCGAGATGCAGATACGGCGCGAAGATCGCCGCGAGGAAGATCAGCAGCAGGATGAATGCGCAGGCCATGCTGACCTTGTCGCGGATAATGCGGCGGCCAACCGTGGCCCAGTAGCCGCGCGCCTTGCTGGCGGGAGCGGCCTGCAGCGCGGTGTCTGTCATCGCGGTCATGGGTTCAGGTCCAGCATGGTCAGCTCCGCTTGATGCGCGGATCGATCGCGGCTTGCGCGATATCGACCAGGAGATTGAGGAAAACAAAGAACAGCGCCAGCACCAGGATCGTGCCCTGCAGCAGCGGCAGGTCGCGCTGGAAGATCGCGGAGTTCAGCAACAAACCGGAGCCCGGCCAGGAAAACACCGTCTCGATCAGGATAGAACCGCCGAGCATATAACCCAATTGAAGCCCCATCACCGCCAGCGCGGTCGGCGCGGCGTTCTTGATGACGTGACGAAACACTTTTGTTTCGCGCAGACCCTTGGCGCGCAAAGCTTCGACGAAATCCTGCGAGAGGATGTCGCCGGTCAGCGCGCGCACGGTGCGGGTGATGATGCCCATCGGAATGACGGACGTGGTGATGGCCGGCAGCACGAGATATTTGATGTGCTCCCAGTCCCAGCCCCAGGAGCCGGAGCCACCCGGCCCGGCGCCGACCGCGGGCAGCCAGTTCAGCTGCACCGAGAAGATGATGACCAGCACCATGCCGAGCCAGTAATGCGGCACGGACACGCCAGCAATCGCGATCGAGGTCGCGACCTTGTCGACCCAGGTGTCGCGGAAATAGCCAGCGATCAGGCCGAAGAACAGGCCGAGCGTGAAACCGATCATAGCCGCGGCAATCGCCAGCGTTACGGTGTTGCCGACCGCGCGCAAGACTTCGGCGAGCACCGGGCGGCCGGTGGCGATGGAACTGCCGAGATCGCCATGCACTGCGCGCCACAGCCACAACCCGAACTGCACGGGTAGCGGCCGATCGAAGCCATAGGCAATGCGCAGTTGCGCCGCGAGTTCCTGCGACGCGTCGGCGGGGAGAATGGCGACCAGCGGATCACCGGGCGTGATGTGCACCAGCAGGAAGCACACCAGCGCCACGCTGACGACGATCGGGATCACATAGACGATACGCCGAGCGATATAGACGAACACTGATCACCTTCGGTTTAGTAACACAGAGCCGGAGCAGCTCTTTTTTCTTCTCCCTGCGGGGAGAAGGTGGCGCGGACGAAGTCCGCGTCGGATGAGGGGCGTTCGAAAATTGAGAGGCCGCCCCCTCACCCGTCTTCGCTTCGCGAAGCCACCTCTCCCCGTCGGGGAGAGGGAGGAAGCGCAACTCGGTTTTAGACTACCTCGGCGGTTACGGCGTCATCGACACCGGCGAGAAGTCGACGAACCAGCTCTTCGGCTGCACAAAGCCCTTGATCTTCGGGCTCAGCGCACGCGGCCCGACGTCGTGGGCGACGTAGAGGAACGCGGCGTCGTCGATCGACGCGGCGTTCAATTCGGCCAGGGCCTCGTCACGCGCCGCGGGATCGAAAGTGGTGCGGGCCTTGGTCACCAACTCGTCGAACTTCGGATTGTTGATGTAGCCCCAGTTGTTGGAAACCGGCGGCGCCATCGACGACTGCAGGAAGCGCACCAGCGCGAAGAACGGGTCCATCGCCGCATAGGTCACGTTGGTGGCATCGGAGCCGTTGGCGCTGGCATCCTTGACGCCGCGCCGCCAATTGGTGAACAGCGTGTTCCACTCGATAACGTCGAGCTTGACGTCGAAGTAGCACTCCGCCAACGCCTGCTGCAGATATTCATTCATCGGCAGCGGCAGCATCTGGCCGGAGCCCGATGCCGAGGTCTGGATCTTCACGCTGAGCTTCTTGGTCGGGCCGAAGCCGGCGTCCTTCATCAGCTTCTGCGCGGCCGGCAGGTCATACTTGATCTGGAAGGTCGGCTTGCCGCGCCAGGGATGGCCGGGCTCGAAGGTGCCAGAGGCCGGCACCATCAAGCCGGCAAGCAGACCATCTTTAAGACCTTCACGATCGACGCAGAGATTGGCGGCCTGGCGGACGCGAATGTCGTTCCACGGCGAGCCTTCGACGCGCGAGAACTGCCACGGCCAGACATGCGGCTGTTCGTTCTTCTCGATCTTGAAGCCGCGCGCGGTGATTTCCTTGACCGCATCGGGCGCCGGCGCCTCGATCCAGTCGACCTGCCCGGAGAGCAGCGCCGCGGTGCGGGCGTTGGCTTCAGGCATCGGCAGCAGCAGCATCTTGTCGACCTTGGGGATGCGGTCCTTGTTCCAATAGCTGTCGTTCTTCGCCAGTTCGAGACGCTCGCGCGGCGTGAACTTCAACATCTTCCACGGACCGGTGCCGGCGGGCTCGCGGGCGAACGCTGCCCATGCGGCCTGCGATTTCGCCTTGGCGTCGGCGCCTTCGGCCTTGTCGAAGAAGGCCTGCCACTTGGTCGGGCTCACCATAAAGAGGTTGGTGAGGTTGATCGGCAGGAAAGAGTCAGGCTCCTTGGTGGTCAGCTCGACAGTCATGTCGTCGATCTTCTTGGCGGAGACCAGCGTCGGCATGCGCGACGCGGTGACGCCGACCTGGCTGGCATCGAACTGCGGCGCATCCTGCTTCAGCACCTTCTCGACATTCCAGACCACGGCGTCGGCATTGAAGGCCGATCCGTCATGGAAGGTGACGCCGGGGCGCAGCTTGAAGGTCCACTTCTTCTTGTCGGCGTCATCCACCTTCCATTCGGTGGACAGAGCGGGGATCACAATGCTCGCCTTGGTGGCGGAGGAAAGGTCCCAGCCGGTCAGGCCGTCATACATCGTGTTGCCGGTGAAGCGGTTACCTTCAAAACCCTGGTCGGGCTGGCCGAGTGTGCGCGGAATGTCGGCGGCGGTCATGCCGATGCGCAGCACCGTCTCGGCGCGAGCGATCTGCGGCAGCGTGATTGCTGTCGCCATGGTCAGCATCATGATCGCCGTCGCGAGGCGGCTCTTGGTTGGTTTCTCGATACGCATCGTAATCAGTCCCTCGTGGATTTGGATGACTCGGCCGAATTGGCTAATTCTTATGCAACGCTTGTGCCACGGGTGGCAATACGAGCCCCAATGACTCGAGCTGCGGCACTGCGTCCAACTGGCACACATAAGAGACGTGCTGCCTAATCTGGCATCAAGTTTGCAGGTATTTGGCCGACATTATCCCACCCCTATGGAGCTGGTTCATGCGTGTTCGGAGTTCGTTTTTTGTTGCGGCCATCGCCGCCATCATAGGTGCGGCCGCACCGGCGCAAGCCGAATCGGTGGTGCGCTATGGCATCTCGATGGCGGACATCCCGCTGACCACGGGCCAGCCCGACCGCGGCGCCGGCGCCTACCAGTTCACCGGCTACACGATCTACGATCCGCTCGTCGCCTGGGAAATGGACGTTTCCGATCGCCCGGGCAAGCTGATCCCCGGTCTTGCCACCGAATGGAAGGTCGATCCCGCCGACAAGACCAAGTGGCGCTTCACCTTGCGCAAGGGCGTCAAGTTTCACGACGGCAGCGACTTCAACGCCGACGCCGTGGTGTGGAATCTCGACAAGGTGCTGAACGAGAAGGCACCGCAGTTCGACAAGCGCCAGAGCGCGCAGGTCAAGACTCGCCTGCCCTCGGTCGCCAGCTACGCCAAGATTGATGATTCCACCGTCGAAATCACGACCAAAGCCGTCGATTCGTTTTTCCCCTATCAGATGCTCTGGTTCCTGGTCTCCAGCCCCGCGCAATATGAAAAGCTCGGCAAGGACTGGGACAAGTTCGCGGCACAGCCCTCCGGCACCGGCCCATTCAAACTGACAAAGCTCGTGCCGCGCGAACTCGCCGAGCTCAGCAAGAACGCCGATTACTGGGATAAGAAGCGGATTCCGAAAGTCGACAAGCTCGTTCTGGTGCCGATGCCGGAAGCCCTGACGCGCACCAACGCGCTGCTGGCCGGACAGGTCGACCTGATCGAAACGCCGGCGCCGGACGCCGTGCCGCAGTTGAAGTCGGCGGGCATGAAGATCGTCGACAACGTCACGCCACACGTCTGGAATTATCATCTCAGCGTGCTGCCGGGTTCGCCCTGGACCGACGTGCGCCTGCGCAAGGCACTCAACCTCGCCATCGACCGCGACGCCGTCGTCGGCCTGATGAATGGCCTCGCCAAGCCTGCCATTGGCCAGGTCGATCCGTCGAACCCGTGGTTCGGCAAGCCGACCTTCAAGATCAAATACGATCTCGCCGAAGCCAAGAAACTGGTGAAGGAAGCCGGCTATTCGCCAGAGAAGCCGTTGAAGGCGACCTTCATCATCGCGAACGGCGGCACCGGCCAGATGCTGTCGCTGCCGATGAACGAATTCCTGCAGCAGAGCTTCAAGGAAATCGGCATCAACATCGAGTTCAAGGTCGTCGAACTCGAAGTCCTCTACACCGCATGGCGCAAGGGCGCTGCCGACGAAAGCATGGCCGGTATCACCGCCAACAACATCGCCTATGTGACCTCGGACCCGCTCTACGCCATCGTCCGCTTCTTCCACTCCGGGCAGATCGCACCGGTCGGCGTGAACTGGGGCGGCTACAAGAACCCGAAGGTCGATGCTCTGATCGATGAAGCCAAGAACAATTTTGATCCCGTGAAGCAGGACGAATTGCTGGCGCAGGCGCATTCGCTGATCGTCGATGACGCGGTACTGGTCTGGGTCGTGCACGACACCAACCCGCACGCGCTGTCACCAAAGGTGAAGAAGTTCGTGCAGGCCCAGCACTGGTTTCAGGACCTGACCACCATCAGCATGGACTGAGCTGCGTCGTCGCTTGACGAGTTGCTGACACCATCAGGCGTCGCCGATTCATCGGCGGCGCCTTTCCGGAATGACGAAAGAATTTTAGCGAAGCCTTACGATCACGCCTTCATTGCCGCGCAGCTCCAGTGCGCCGGAGACATTTTCGCCTTTGCGATCCAGCTGCGTCGAGAGCAGGACTTCACCGGCTTCCAGATGCATTGAGGTCGGTTCGGCGCCGAGATTCAGCGCGACCAGTAACGTCTGATCGTCATACGACCGTCGGTAAGCCAGCATATCTCCGGAGGCTTCCGCCGGGCTGTAGTTGCCGAAAATCAGTTCAGGCGTCTGCTTCCGCAGGTCGATCAGTTTTACATACAGGCTGAGGATAGAGTGCGGATCGGCGGCGAGCGCGGCAGCATTGTCGGTGACAAAATCCTCTGCCAGCGGCAGCCACGGCTCGCCCGATGTAAAGCCGGCATTCTCCGTCGCGCCCCATTGCATCGGGGTGCGGCAGCCGTCGCGACCAACGCCGAGGCCCGGCACGTTTTTCTCGAACGGATCCTGCACGAGTTCCCGCGGGATCGGCAGCTGCTTCATGCCGATCTCGTCGCCGTAATACAGCGTCGGCGTGCCCCTCAGCGTCAGTAGTAGCATTGCGGCGACGCGCGCCTGCGCAGCGCCGACGCGGCTGGCGATGCGCGGACGATCGTGGTTGCCCAGCACCCAGTTTGGCCAGGCGCCGAACGGCAAC
Organism: Nitrobacteraceae bacterium AZCC 2146; assembly: GCA_036924855.1. Taxonomy (NCBI): domain Bacteria; kingdom Pseudomonadati; phylum Pseudomonadota; class Alphaproteobacteria; order Hyphomicrobiales; family Nitrobacteraceae; species Nitrobacteraceae bacterium AZCC 2146. The sequence goes on along the minus strand of JBAGRP010000001.1, from coordinate 5,754,091 downwards.
GCGGCTTCATATCGCGCGATCAGCTCACCGATCGCATGCGCATTCCACGGCGACGATAGCAGCGCGAAATTGAACGGCAGATGCGCACCGGTGAGGTCCTTGCCGTAGTAGGCGACCAGGCGTTCAATCGGCAGATAGACCTCGCCGATCAGCACGCGGTCGTCGAACTCGTCGATCACGCGGCGCATCTCGGCGACGACCTCCATCGTCTCCGGCCGGTCTGTCGAATACAGCGGCAGCACCGATTCGTGCAGCGGCCGGCCGGCGCTATAATTCGGATTGACTGGATTGTCGCGAAATTCGTCATCCTTGATCAGATGCCAGATCACATCGACGCGAAAGCCATCGACGCCGCGACGCAGCCAGAACCGTATCACATCGTAGATGGCTTGCCGTACATCCGGATTTCGCCAATTCAGATCCGGCTGTTTGTCAAGGAAGGCGTGATAGTAATACTGCTGGGTGGCTTCGTCATAAGCCCACGCGCTGCCGCCGAATTCCGACATCCAGTTGGTCGGCGCCGAGCCGTCCGGCTTTGGATCGCGCCAGATATACCAATCGCGCTTCGGATTGACGCGCGAACTGCGGCTCTCGATGAACCACGGATGTTGATCGGACGTGTGGTTCGGCACCAGATCGAGAATGATCTTCAGGCCATGACCATGCGCCGCAGCGACCAGCGCGTCGAAATCCGCCGACGTGCCGAAGATCGGGTCGATGCCGATATAGTCGGAAATGTCGTAGCCGAAATCGGCCATCGGCGACGGAAAGATCGGCGACAGCCAGATCGCATCAACGCCGAGCCGGCACAGATAGGGCAGCCGGCCGATGATGCCGCTGAGATCGCCGATTCCGTCGCCATCGGAATCCTGAAACGACCGCGGATAGATTTGATAGATGGTGCCGGCTTGCCACCAGACAGTCGCTGCAGAGTTCATGTTCGGATATTAAACCAACAAACCAAAAGAACAAAAGCCACACAAAAAGGCGGCCCTCCCGCAGGAAGGCCGCCTCTCCGATGGATAACGATTAGTATCGATCGATGACGACTGGACGACGGTCGCGGTCATAATCCCAATCCCGATCCCGGTCGCGGTCCCGCCTGATGATCACGGTCTCGTTGCGGTCCCGGCGATAGCGATCCCGGTAATAGTCGCGATCCGGATCGCGGTACCTGTCACCGCGCACGGTACCGACCGTAACGCCATTCGGACCAATGCCAACGCCGATTTCCTCGGCGCTCACGGGCGCCGCACTGTAAAAGCCAGCTGCAGCAACAGCTATGATTGCAATATGCCTAATCATCGCGTGCTCCTGTTGTTGTGAACAATGGGATAGCAATCCCCGATGCCGGAGATAGTTCCGGGCGCCTTCGTCAGTTCCTGGAACTATGGCGTAATGTCGGCACGCCTGACGCCTTGTGGCGCTACTTGCTGCTTCCAGGTCGCGTTGGCGACATGCACCGGCGAGAACGCCGGCCGCTCGATATATTGGCCATCGCCCTTCTCCGCCCGTAGGTCGCCATTGATCCAGGCGACCTTGCCGCGCGACAGCGTCGCCACCGGCGCGCCGATGCAGCGATAGCCTTCAAACACATTGTAGTCGATCCGGCTGAGTTGCGCTTTCGCGGTGATGGTCTTGGTCGCGGCGGGATCCCACACCACCAGGTCCGCATCAGAACCCACCGCGACAGTGCCCTTGCGCGGATAGATGTTGAGGATGCGGGCTATGTTCGCCGACGTCACCGCAACGAATTCTTCTTTTGTCAGCCGCCCTGTGTTGACGCCTGCGGTCCACAGCACCGGCATGCGGTCTTCCAGCCCGCCGGTGCCATTGGGGATTTTGCGGAAGTCACCAGCGCCGAGCCGCTTCTGCTGCGTCGTGAAGGCGCAGTGATCGGTGGCGACCACCTGCAGCGAGCCGGATTGCAACCCGGCCCACAGGCTGTCCTGATGCGCTTTCGCGCGAAACGGCGGCGACATCACCCGCCGCGCTGCGTGATCCCAATCGCGATGGGCGTACTCGCTGTCATCGAGGGTGAGATGCTGGATCAGCGGTTCGCCATAGACGCGCTTGCCGGCGGCGCGGGCGCGCGCAATCGCCTCATGGGACTCGCGGCAACTGGTGTGCACCACATACAGCGGCGCGCCGGTCATGTCGGCGATCATGATGGCGCGGTTGGTGGCTTCGCCCTCGACTTCCGGCGGCCGCGAATAAGCGTGACCTTCCGGCCCATCGATGCCGCGTTCCAGCAGCGCCTCCTGCATCCGCGCCACCACGTCGCCATTCTCGGCATGGACCAGCGGCAGTGCCCCGAGATGGGCGCAGCGCGCGAAGGAATTATAAAGCTCGTCGTCATTCACCATCAGCGCGCCCTTGTAGGCGAGGAAGTGCTTGAAGGTGTTGATCCCATAGGTCTTGACGACGATCTCCATCTCGTCGAACACCTGCTTCGACCACGATGTCACTGCCATGTGGAAACCGTAGTCGGACGCCGCTTTCTCGGAACGGTGCCGCCAGTCCTGATAGGCCGCCAGCATCGACTGGCCGGGATCAGGGATGCAGAAATCCACCACCATGGTGGTGCCACCCGACAGCGCGGCCTTGGTGCCCCACTCGAAATCATCGGCGGAAACGCTGCCCATGAAGGGCAGTTCGAGATGGGTGTGCGGGTCGATGCCGCCCGGCATGACATAGCAGCCACCGGCGTCGATGACTTCCGCGTCCGCGGGCGCAGCCAGTTTGGCGCCGACAGCAACGATCGTGCCGTCATCGACCAGCACATCGGTGCGGCGGGAATGATCGTGGTTCACAACAGTGCCGCCGCGGATCAAAAGGGCCATGGTGTCTCCTCGGTCACATCATCTTCAACACCAGTAGTTTACCGCTTCTCGCCGTCATTGCGAGCGAAGCGAAGCAATCCAGAAACAGCGAACGCGGAAAGAACTGGATTGCTTCGTCGCAAGGGCTCCTCGCAATGACGGCTGATGGTTCGGAGCGCGTCAAATCGCATTGCTGGGCGTCGGGCGGTCAGTGATCTGCTGGCCGAACAGGCTGCCGACCAGTTCGACCATGACGCGGGCGGTGCGACCTCGTTCGTCGAGGAAGGGGTTCAATTCGACCACGTCGAGCGAGCACATCACTCCGGAATCATGCAGCAGCTCCATGATCAGATGCGCCTCGCGATAGGTGGCGCCGCCGGGCACCATGGTGCCGACGCCGGGTGCGGTGGCGGGATCGAGGAAATCGACATCGAACGAGACATGCAGCACACCGTTGCGCGCCTTGACCCGCTCGATGACGCGGCGGATCAGCACGCCGACGCCGAATTCGTCGATCTGCCGCATGTCGGCCACCGCGATCCTGCGCTCGCGGACCAACTCCCTTTCGAGCTTGTCGATCGAGCGTATCCCGAACAGATCGAGATTGTCCGGCTTGATCGACGCACGCGGCTCCGCGCCGAGCAAACCATCGAGCCCCGGCTCGCCGCACAGAAACGCCGCCGACATGCCATGCATATTGCCCGTGATCGTCGTGGCCGGCGTATTGTAATCGGCATGCGCATCCAGCCACAACACGAACAGCTCGCGGCCCTGTTCGTGCCAGTGCCGCGCCATGCCGTTGACCGAGCCCATCGACAGGCTGTGGTCACCGCCGAGGAAAATCGGCAACACGCCCGACTGTGCTAGCGCATAGGCCCGCACGCTCAGCGCCTGAATCCATTTCTGGATGTCGCGATAATGTTTTGCATTCTCCGGCGGGGTATCCACCACCGGGAGATCGGCGGGCAACGCGAGGTCGCCGTGGTCTTCCACCGCAAAACCGAGTTCTTCCAGCAACGAGCCGAGGCCCGCGGTGCGCAGCGCCGCCGGGCCCATCAGGGTGCCCCGCTGCGAGGCGCCGACTTCGACCGGGGCGCCGAGCAATGCGATACGTTTGTGATGGGAAATGTCGGTCATCGGCAAGGCTCCGGGATCGATGCGAGGCTCTTAGGCCGGATCGGCAACGGGCTCAACGGCTTTGCTCCACCTGCGACCGGCCGCCGGCATTGAAATTCGGCCGATGCGATGAAAGTATGAAGGTATTTCGCCAAAGCTCCAAACTGCACTGCAACGCAATGGCAGCTGAGCGGTTGTAGAGCGCGTTTCATTTCAGATCTTGAACAGGCGGGGCGATCGTGAGCAACAGAACAGTCGAAGAAGGCTTGCCCTATCCCTTGGGCGCACACTGGGACGGCAAAGGCACCAACTTCGCATTGTTCTCGGCCAATGCCACCAAGGTCGAGGTCTGCCTGTTCGAGGGCGACATCGAAGCCCGGATCGAGCTGCCGGAATACACCGATGAGGTGTTTCACGGCTATATTCCGGATGTCGGCCCTGGCACCTTCTATGGCTACCGTGTCCACGGCCCTTATGAACCGGAAAACGGCCACCGCTTCAATCCGAACAAGCTGCTGCTCGATCCCTATGCCCGCGCCCATGCCGGGCAGCTGGAATGGAATCCGGCTGTGTTCGGCTACAAGATGGAGACCGGCGACGACACTACCTTCGACGAGCGCGACAGCGCACCGTTCATGCCCAAATGCGTGATCGTCGACAGTGGCTTCGACTGGACCGGAGAAGCCGGCCGTCAGAACGTGCCATGGGACCAGACCATCATCTACGAAACCCACGTCAAGGGTTTTACCAAGCTGAATCCCGACGTGCCCGAGAAGCTTCGCGGCACCTATGCCGGCTTTGGCACAAGACCGGTGGTGGATTATCTCTGTGGCCTTGGCATCACCTCGGTCGAACTGCTGCCGATCCACACCTTCATCAATGACGACTATCTGCTCAACAAGAAGCTGACCAATTACTGGGGCTACAATTCGATCGGCTTCTTCGCGCCGGATCCGCGCTACGCTTCCGACGTGCCGAATTCGCTCCGTGAGTTCAAGGAGATGGTGGCGGCGCTGCATGCCGGCGGGCTCGAGGTGATCCTCGATGTGGTCTACAACCACACGGCAGAGGGCAACGAACTCGGCCCGACGCTGTCCTTCAAGGGCATCGACAACGCCAGTTATTACCGGCTGCTGCCGAAGACAAAACGCTATTACATCAATGACACCGGCACCGGCAACACCGTTAATCTGTCCCATGCCCGCGTCATCCAGATGGTCAATGACAGCCTGCGCTACTGGGTGCGGGAAATGCACATCGACGGCTTCCGCTTCGATCTCGGCACCATTTTGGCGCGCGAGGTGTACGGCTTCGACGAACAGAGCGGCTTCCTCAAGGCCGTCGATCAGGATCCGCTGCTGACCACGGTGAAGCTGATTGCCGAGCCCTGGGACATCGGCCCCGGCGGTTATCAGGTCGGCGGCTTCCCGCCGGGCTGGGCGGAGTGGAACGACAAGTTTCGCGACGTCACCCGCGATTTCTGGCGCGGCAAGGCACCGGTCGCGGCACTGGCGCCGCGGCTGTCGGCCTCGGCTGACATGTTCAACCATCAGGGCCGCCGCGCCTGGGCCAGCGTCAACTTCGTCACCGCCCATGATGGCTTCACGCTGAACGACTGGGCCAGCTACAACGACAAGCACAACGAGGCCAACGGCGAGAACAACGGGGATGGCAGCTCCAGCAACCGTTCGTGGAATTGCGGCGTCGAAGGCCCGACCGACGACAAGGCTGTCCTCGCTCTGCGCAACCGCCAGAAGCGCAACATGCTGGCGACGTTGCTGTTAGCGCAGGGCACGCCGATGTTGCTCGGCGGCGACGAATTCGGCCGCACCCAGCACGGCAACAACAACGCCTATTGCCAGGACAGCGAGATCTCCTGGTTCAACTGGGAGCTCGGCACCGACGGCAAGGATCTGCTCGTCTTCACCAAGCGAGTCATCAGGTTGCTCGGCGAATGCTCGGTGCTTCGCCGCAGCCGCTTCCTCACCGGCGAGCACGACGAAAAGCTCGGCGTCCGCGACGTGACCTGGATCAACGCCAATGGCGGCCCGATGCAGGACGAGCACTGGCGCGATACCAACATGAAATGTTTCGGGATGCTGCTCGACGGCCGGTCCCAGAAAACCGGCATCCGCAAGCAGGCGCAGGATCAGACCATGCTGATCATCCTCAACGGCTTTGAAGGACTGGTGGACTTCACCATGCCGGAAGCTGCGGCCGGATCGGCGTGGGAGTTGCTGGTGGACACCAACATCCCGGATGCGCCCGGCGGCGAGGATTTTCCGTTCGGGCATATGTATCAGGTGACGGGGCGGTCGCTGCTGCTGCTGTCGTTGAAGAAGTAGCAGTGAGCAGACAGCTCCTTTCATCATTGCGAGCAGCACTTACGGCGAAGCAATCCAGCCTGCGCTCGTGGCTTATGGATCGCTTCGCGGAGCCTGTCATCGGGCCGCGCTTCGCGCCGACGAAGAATTCGGGTGAGTTCCCTCGGAACTTGCCTGCCCACAATTTCTGCACATTTCGTCATTGAACCTCGGAACGAACTCCCGCGACTACACTTGTTTGACAACGATTTATTCGATTTTTCGAACAAATGGAGACCCGCAGTGCAGATCCGCGCAGGCTACGAAATCGCGTTTCAGTGTATTCAGGAAACGCCCATGATTCTGATGCTGAGCATTCACCCGTCGCGGGCGAAGGACCTGCTTACCCCGCATAACGTCCAGTTCTCACAGGACGTCCAGGCCCACGATTTCCTCGACATGTTCGGCAATACCTGCACCCGGATTATCGCCCGCCCGGGCATCATCGAGATCAAGAATGATTTTTTGATCGCTGACAGCGGCCTACCCGATGCCGTCGTGCCCGACGCGCAGCAAACGCCGATCGGTCAGTTACCCGATGACGTCCTGGTCTATCTGCTCGGCAGCCGCTATTGCGACACGCAAAAGCTATCCGACCTCGCATGGTCGATGTTTGGCGGTATCGTTGGCGGCTGGCAACAGGTACAGGCGATCTGCGACTATGCCAACAGCCGCATTTCGTTCGGCTATCACCATGCCCGCAACGACCGTACTGCTTCGGAAAGCCACAATGAACGCGTCGGCGTCTGTCGCGACTTCGCCCATCTCGCGGTCGCTTTATGCCGCTGCATGAACATCCCGGCGCGCTACTGCACCGGCTATCTCGGCGACATCGGCGTGCCCATCGATCCCGCGCCTATGGATTTCAGCGCCTGGTTAGAGGTCTATCTCGACGGCCAGTGGTACACCTTCGACGCTCGCCACAACCACCCACGGATCGGCCGCATTGTGATGGCCAGAGGCCGCGACGCCGCCGATGTGGCGATTTCCATGGCCTTCGGCCCCGCGCCGCTGGCGAAATTTCAGGTGATCACCGAGGAGGTTTTTAGCGATGCCACCGCCGCCACCCCAATGTCGATGGTGGCCTAGTTCCAGCAACCTATTCGTGGACTGCGCGTTGAATAGTCGGTGTAAACGTGGAGAGAAAAATGGCCGATACATCGAAGATCAGGGAGCACATGGATGTCATCTCGTCGGACCGCAAGACGGTCGGCAAAGTTGACCATCTCGAAGGCGCTGACAAGATCAAGCTCACCAAGCAGAGCTCGCCGGATGGCCGGCACCATCACTTCATTCCAACCGACTGGATCGATCATGTCGATCAGCACGTCCATCTCAACAAGACCGGTGCTGAAGTGACTTCGCACTGGGAACACGAGAAGGCTGCGTAAGCGCTTTCACCATTGAAGCAAAGCCGCCCGGCGCGAGCCGGGCGGCTTTGTCGTTGTCATACCCGTGCCGGGCTTATCTTCCACGTCAGTGCCATGATGCCCGCCGTGATCAGCGCCGTGATCGCAGCAACTACCGGCACGACGAGCGCCAGTGCCGCGGTCGCGGCCCAGCCGATCGACGAAAACGCTTCGGCAAATGTAGCAATGCGCGACGAGGTCTGGCGACGGCGAAACTGGCTGCGCCGCGCCTGCACGCGAAACCAGAGCTGTATAGAGGTCGCGGACGCCGCGGCAACGATAGTGGCCAGCGCCGTGATCACGGCAAGCTCCGCAGAGACAAACGCCAGCGCGAGGATCAGCGGCACAAACACCGTGGCGATCAGGATCAGCACCACCTCGATCTTGGCCCGGGTCACCGACGCCGCCGGCAACGGTGCGGTGGCAACGAGGTCTGCGGCGTCTTCACCAGAAATTGTCAGCCACGCCAGCCCGCCGGCGAGTTGCCCCGCGGCCATCACGATAACGGGTGCCAGCACGATGAAGGCTCCGGCGCCGTCGCCAAAACTGCGCCACAGCATCAGCGCCGGCGGCAGCAGATACAGGAGCTGCATCAGCGTCTGCGACATCAGCCAGGGGTCGCGCCACAGCAGTTGCAATTCCTTGCGCCGCAGCGCGTTCTGCCGCGATCCCAGGCGGAAGGGCCGCGACCTCTCGGACTTGTACGTTTCGATCCTGGGAGAGACGCTGGCGACATAGCCGCTGAAGCGCGGCGAGAACGCTGCCATGGCCGCACCGAGCAGCATCAGGCTGCCACCAAGCAGCGGCAATAGCGCCGCGCCATCGCCGAGCATTGCACGAGCCGGCCACCACACCATGCTGCCGGCCTCCGGGGCGAAGGCGGCTGCCGCATCGGAGGTGAGCACGGCGAAACGCGATAGCGTGCCGTAGGACAGGATCGCGGCAATCTGCAGCGCGATCACAAAGCCGGCGCCGGTGACGGCGGAAATAATCTGCGCTATCGCGCGGGTCTTAGCCGGGCCGCAGAGCTGAAACAGCCCGACGGTGATCGCGATCGCCACAGCAGCCGACGACAGGCCGATCGCGACCACCACGGCATAGGCGGCGAACCAGCGCGCGCCGCCGCCGATCACCAGCACATCGATGAACGGCGTCGCCAGCAGCATCGCCATGAGCGTCACCGTCAGCGCAATCGCGGCGATGCGCACCGAGAACACATTGGTCAGCGCCACCGGCGACGACATGATGAGGTCGAGATCGGCCCGCGCATAGAACACGCGGGTGACGGATTCGATCGCCTGCGACAGCATCAGCGCCCAGGCCAGGAAGATACTCGCCGTGATCACGATCAACGTGGCTTGGTCCAGCGGCATCTGCACATCGGCGAAGCGGCCGACCACGGCATAGGCTGGCAGATGCAGGAAGATCACGAAGGCCACCAGCATGATCGACGCACTACGGGTGCGCCAGCGCCGGCCCGCGGTCAGCATGCCCAGCAACTCGCGCCACGCCAGTCGGATTTCGTGGCCGGCAAACCACGTCACGGTGGCGGCTCTCGTCATGCCGCGACCGGCGCGCTTTCCACCAGTGCCACGAACATATCCTCGAGACTGGTGTCGCCTTGTCCATTCTGCAGCTGCAATTCGGCCAGCGTGCCTTCCGCGATCAGCCGGCCCGCCGAGATCACGCCGATCCTGTCGGCCATCCGCTCGGCCACTTCCAGAATGTGCGTGGTCATGATGACGGTGCAGCCGGCGCGGACGCGCGCCTGCAGCAGGCCCTTGACGTGGCGCGCGGAGACAGCATCGAGCCCCGTGAGCGGCTCGTCGAGAATAATCAAACGGGGATCGTGCACCAATGCGCCGGCCAATGCGACCTTCTGGCGCATGCCCTTGGAAAATCCCTCGCAACGTTCGTGCAGATGCGGCGCCAGACCGAGTGAAGCCAGTAGTTCGCGCGCCGACCGTTCGGCGGTCGCGGCATCGCAGCCCCACAAGCCGGCGACGAATTCGAGATACTCCAGCGGCGTCAGCTTGTCGTAGATCATCGGCTCATCGGACACCCACGCGGTGACCTGCTTGGCGGCAACGGGATCGGCGAGCGCATCGATGCCGAGCACCGACACCGATCCGGAATCCGGCTGCAACAGGCCGGCCACCATGCGCAGCGTGGTGGTCTTGCCGGCGCCGTTGGCGCCGAGCAGCGCATAGAATTCACCGGCGCGCACGGTCAGATCGAGGCCATCGACCGCGGGCCGGTCAAAACGTTTCGTTAACCCTCGCAGCTCGAGGGCGGAGTACACTTGCGGCTGGCTCATGGCGTCGAACAATCCACGCGTTGCATCGCACGCAAGATGAACGGAAGTTGTTTCGGCGCGGTGAACGCGCCGATGCAAATACCGCCAAACACGCCGCTTTCAAGTTCCAAATCGATCGAGCCATTCGTTGGAACAGGACGCCTATAAATTCTTATCGGTTCATCAAAATTAGACTGAGCAAACGGCGTCGCAGGCGGCTGCATTGCCCCACTGAACTTACTTATCCCCGCAAAAAAACAGCCGCTCACCGTTCAGGTATAAATGGAGCTTTGCAACTCATGATAGTTTTTGTAATCTAGCGGACATAGCATCTAAATTATTTCAGCATATCACCACGAGGTCAGCCATCTTGGGCAACGCAGCCAAAGACGAGTTCGATCCCAAGGCCTTTCTCGCCTGTGTGAGCCAAGGCAAGGCGATTACGGACTATAAAAAGAACCAGAATATTTTCTGCCAGGGCGAGATAGCGGAAACGGTATTTTACATCCAGAAAGGCAGGGTCAAGCTCACTGTCCTGTCCGAGCAGGGCAAGGAAGCGGTCGTCGGAATCCTGGAAGCCGGACAGTTCTTTGGCGAAGGCTGCCTGAACGGCCATCCTCTTCGCATCGCAACGACTACTGCGCTGGATGATTGCGTCATCACCTCGATCAGCAAGGCTTCCATGATTGCCACGCTGCATGACGAGCCGGCGTTTTCCGAACTGTTCATGGGATATCTGCTGACTCGCAACAGCCGGGTCGAGGAAGACCTGATCGACCAGCTTTTCAACTCAAGCGAAAAACGGCTGGCGCGCCTGCTGCTGATCCTCGCCAATTTCGGCAAGGAAGGCACCTTGAAACCAATTCCCGTCGAACTCAGCCAAGAGACCCTGGCGGAGATGATCGGTACTACCCGATCACGCGTCAGCTTCTTCATGAACAAGTTCCGCAAGCTGGGCTTCATCGACTACAATGGTAAAATCGAGGTCCATAACTCGTTGCTCAACGCGGTATTGAGCGACAAGCAGCTCGAACGTAATGAATAGCGTCGGGTACCTCTTGATTGGAACGCGACGGTAACGCCGCCCAGGCCGCGCGCGTCCCCGCTTGTTCCTGCGGAAGAAGTTCAATTCCGCTGATGAGACGACGGCACCGGCACTTTCTCCTGAGCATTTTTGAGCAGCGAATCAGAGACGTGCTGCAGCAGGCTGATCGAAATAGTAAGAATTCAATTGATTGCGCTGGCACTACGTAGCGCGGTCCGGACTCGTTGGGGGGAACGACGATGCCACATCCGGCGCCTTATTCGCGCTAGTTCGATGCGATCCGCCAGGCCTTTCCCGGACGCCGGTACGGTTGTAAGGTCAGCAATATTCACCTGCTTAACAGCTCCTTCACTGGAATTCCCTATTTCTGAATCTGGGGATAGTGCCGCGGCAAAATTGCTTGCCGTGGACGAAGGGGCACGACCATGCACGCACTCAAATCCATTTCAGCACGCATGATTGTGGCGATCACGCTGGTCACGGCGGGCTCGTGCGCAGTGCTCGCTGTCTTCAGCATGTGGCAGCAGCAGAGCATCATCGACACCGCGCTGGAGCGCGAAGCGCACGACGATTACGCCAACCTTACAGCGGCGTTGAACGCCGAGACGCGGACCACGCTTGCCGTCGCCGAGGCGATGGCCTCGATGCAGAGCGTCAAGGACGCGATTCGCGCCAGGGATCGCGACAAGACGATTGCACTGCTCAAGGAAGCGCACCAGAAAATCATGCCGCGTGGCCTTGAGCTGATTACCATTCAGATTCCACCGGCGACAGCATTTGCCCGCTCCCATAATGTCGGAACTTTCGGAGACGATCTCTCAAGCCGCCGCAAGATGGTCGTGCAGTCAATGTCGACACGCAAGTCGGTCGGCGGCATCGAGGCAGGCCGCGACGCACTCAACGTTTTCGGCGTCGCAGCGATCACTGATGGGGACACGCTGCTGGGCACGATGGATATCGGCGCGCCGTTCGGCAAAACCTTCGCCGAGACCATGAAGGCGCGGTTCGGTGTGGATGTCGCGATTCACCAACTGGAAGGCCAGGCCGCCAAGACGCTGGCATCGACGCTAACCGGCGGTTCGCCCGATCCGGCGGTACTCCGTCGCGCATATGCTGGCGAAATCGTCACTCAGTATGGCGAACTCAACAACAAGCCATCCGCGACCACCTTCGGCGCGATCAAGAATTTCTCCGGCGACAACGTCGCGGTATTCGAGATCGTTCGCGACACCAGTGCTTATCGCAACCTGACGCGGACCTCGCTGAATTGGCTCCTCATCATCTCGGCCTGCGTCTTGCTGGTCGCGGGCGCGATCGCGGTCTGGATGGGCCGCAGCATGGCAAAGCCGATTCGCGCGCTGGAGTCCGCGATGCGTGACATCGCCGCCGGCAATCGCACCATTGCGGTGCCGGGCGCCGGCCGCAAGGACGAGATCGGCTCGATGGCGGGCGCCGTCGAGATTTTCAAGAATGGCCTGATCGAGACCGATCAGTTGCGCGCCGCACAGGAGCAGCAACGCGAGCAGACCCAGATCGAGCGCCGCGACACCATGCACGCATTGGCGAACCGCTTCGAGACCGGCGTCGGCAGCGTCGTCGGCGCCGTTGGATCCGCAGCCGGCGAATTGCGGACCACCGCGCAGTCGATGGCTGTCACCGCCGAGGAAGCCACGCGCCAGACCGCGGCCGTTGCCGCCGCCTCGGAGGAAGCCACGCAGAGCGCGCAGGCGGTCGCCGCGGCGATCGAGGAACTCAACGCCTCGATCAGCGAGATCGCCCAGCAGGTCAACGAATCCGCCCGCGTTGCTGGCGAAGCCGTCGACCAGGCCAATACCACCAACTCCGAAGTGCAGAGCCTCGCCGAAGCCGCGCAAAAGATCGGCGATGTCGTCAAGCTGATCAGCGAGATCGCGGCGCAAACCAATCTTCTGGCACTCAATGCGACGATCGAAGCCGCCCGCGCAGGCGAAGCCGGCCGCGGCTTTGCCGTGGTCGCATCCGAGGTGAAGGCCTTGGCGACGCAAACGTCAAAGGCCACCGACGAGATTTCGGCGCAGGTCGGCGCTATTCAAAACGCCACCAAGGCCTCCGTGGATTCGATCCAGGGCATCACCTCCACCATCGGCAAGGTCAGCGAAATCGCCAGCGCGATTGCGGCCGCCGTCGAGGAACAGGGCGCGGCCACGCTGGAGATTGCCCGCAACGTCGCCGACGCCGCCCGCGGCACCGGCGAAGTCTCGGAGAATATCTCTGGCGTCAACGACGCCGCGCGTGAAACCGGCCTCGCTGCAAGCCGCGTGGTGGAATCCGCAGCCGATCTGTCGCGTAATGGCGAAGACCTCCGGACCCAGGTCGATGCCTTCCTGCGCGAAGTCCGAGCGGCTTGATGGTTGTCATTCCGGAGCGTCAGTTCGCGATCACGGACTAATGACGACTGAATAATCCCCAACAAGTTTTTGTAGTTCTACAAGTCCGCATCCCATGCCGGCACGCCGCTGAAACGCGCGACCAGGAAATCGATGAGCAGCCGCACCTTAACTGCGAGGTGTCGCGTCGGCGGGTAGATCGCATACAGCGTCAACGGCGGCGCCTTGTAGGTCGCCAGAAAACTTTGCAGCAATCCCTCGCGCAGAGCATCGCCGGCGATGAAGGTCGGCAGCAACGCCACGCCCCTGCCCTTGATAGCGGCATCGCGCAGCACTTCGGCATTGTTGGCGCACAGCGTCCAACTCGGCTGAATCCAGTGATCGCCATCCTTGCCGGTGAGCTTCCACTGATTGCCGGTGAGCAGGAAGCCATAGGTCAGCAGCGCGTGGCTACGCAGATCGGCCGGTGCCTTCGGGACGCCGTGTTGTTGCAGATAATCCGGCGACGCGCAGATCACGCGTTCGATCGCCACGATCTTTCGCGCGATCAGACTCGACGATTCCAGGTCGGCGATCCGAAGCGTGACATCGAAGCCGCCTTGCGTTGGATCGACCTGATCGTCTGATAACACCAGTTGAATTTGCAACTCCGGGCACTGCGCCATGAAGTCAGCGATCGCCGGCCCGAGCTGCAGCGTGCCGAACGACATCGGCGCGTTGACGCGCAGCAATCCGCGCGGCGTCGCCTGCGCCTGCGCCACCGCCTGATCGGCGGCGTCGAGATCGGCCAGCACCGCGAGCGCGCGTTCGAAATAGGCCTGGCCGTTTTCGTTCGGGCTGGCGTGCCGCGTGGTGCGGTTCAGTAGCTGCACGCCAAGGCTCTGCTCGAGCTCGCTGACATATTTCGAGATCGCCGAGCGCGACAGCCGCAGTTGCCGCCCGGCTTCGGAAAAGCTGCCGAGTTCGACCACTTTGACGAAGGCGCGCAGGCTGGTGAGCTTGTCCATGATTGTCATCAAATCATAGACAGTGATGTCATGAAAGGCCTGATTGTCTTTAATCCCTGCTCGCCCAATTATCCCTGCAACGGGAGGCAAAGCGCCTCCAAACCCAGGAGAAAGACCATGTCAGGCATCCATCACGTCACCGCCATCGCCGGTAACGCCTTGCGTAACTTCGACTTTTACACCCGCTCGCTCGGCCTCCGCTTCGTCAAGAAGACCGTGAATTTTGACGACCCGGGCACCTACCACTTCTATTACGGCGATGAGGCCGGCCACCCCGGCACGATCCTCACCTTCTTCCCGTGGGAGCATGCCGCCCCCGGCCGCGGCGGCGTCGGCCAGACCCAGCAGACCTCGTTCCGGGTGCCGGCGCGTTCGCTCGGCTACTGGACCCATCGCTTCATCGAAAAGGGCATCGCCTATGAGGCGCTGGAAAAGCGCTTTGGCGAATCCGTGCTGCCGTTCACCGATCCGGATGGCATGAGCCTCGCCCTGGTCGGCATCCCCGGCGCGGAGAATGAAGCCGGCTGGAGCAATGGCGATGTGCCGGCGGAGCATGCGATCCGCGGCTTCCATGGCGTGACGCTGCTATTGGAGAAGGCGGAGAAGACGAGCGCGATCCTCACCGACGTGTTCGGCTTCCAGGAAACCGCGCGTGAAGGCTCGATCATCCGGCTCAAAGCGGACAGCGCGAATGGCGGCATTGTCGATATCTACGAGGCCGGCGGCTTCCTGCCGGGCCGGCAGGGTCGCGGCTCGGTACATCACGTCGCCTTCCGCGCCATCGATGACGCCGACCAGGCCGAGATGGCGCGCAAGCTGGTGGAAACGCACGGTCAGCACCCGACCGAGCAGAAGGACCGTAACTACTTCCGATCGGTCTATTTTCGCGAGCCCGGCGGCATCCTGTTCGAGATCGCCACCGACGTCCCCGGCTTCGCCGTGGATGAGCCCGTCGAATCCCTCGGCGAGGACCTGAAGCTGCCGACGTTCCTCGAGCAGCATCGCAGCGAGATCGAGCGGGTACTGCCGTCGCTCGAAACCGAAAGGGTTGCGTCATGACCAACGAGTTATCCTTCATTCATCGCTTCGCGCCGGGCAACCGGCGCGAAGCAGCGCCCCTGCTGCTACTGCATGGCACCGGCGGCGACGAGAGCGATCTGCTGCCGCTCGGTGAAGCCATTGCGCCGGGGGCGGCGCTTCTCTCGCCGCGTGGCAAGGTGCTGGAGCACGGCATGCCGCGCTTCTTCAGGAGACTGGCGGAAGGCGTGTTCGACGAGGACGACGTGCGCCGCCGCGCCAACGAGTTGGCGGACTTCGTGGTCGAAGCCCGCCAGCACTATGACCTCGCGGCGCCGATCGCGCTCGGCTACTCCAATGGCGCCAACATCGCCGCGGCAATGCTGTTGCTGCGGCCGGAGGCGCTGGCCGGCGCGGTACTGCTGCGGGCAATGGTGCCATTGCGGGACGTGCCGAAAGTGGATCTTGCCGGCAAGCCAGTGCTGATCGTATCGGGGCAATCCGATCCGATCATTCCGCCGAGCAATTCGCAGCGGCTTGCGGCGATGCTGGCGAGCGCCGGCGCCGATGTTCGGCATCGGACGTTGCCGGTCGGACATCAGCTGTCGCAGGCGGATCTGACGGTGGCGAAGGAATGGCTAGAGGGTGTTGGGGAAAGCACTGAGCTTGCCGCACACTAAACTGTCATCCCCGCGAAAGCGGGGACCCAGTAATCACTGCCGCCTACGCTTGAACACAGGCACTCTACAATACTGGGCCACCCGCTATCGCGGGTGGTGACAGCTGAATATGCGGCAACTCACTGCCTCATTGCCGTGCCGCCGGCTTCCGCTCCACCGGATGGATGTCGATACCGCGCAGGCGGCCCATACGCAGCACATCCATCTCCAGCTTGCGATCAATCCGGTCGCGATCGAGGATGCGGATCAAGTCGTCGACGCCGTTGACGTCGACCCCGTCGAGCCGGATCACGACATCGCCGGGCAGCAAGCCGGCCTGCGACGCCGGACTGCCCGGCTCGATCTGCGCCAGCAGCGCGCCCATCTTGTTCTCGATGCCAGCGACCACCGCATGCCGCCGCGGGATCGGCGCGGTCTGTCCGGAGACGCCGATATGGGCGCGGCGGACATAGCCGTGGCGGATGATCTCCGACAGCACGAATTGCGCGGTGTTGCTGGCGACCGCAAAGCAGATGCCCTGCGCGCCCTGGATGATCGCGGTGTTGATGCCGATCACCTCGCCCGCCGACGACACCAGCGGCCCGCCGGAATTGCCCGGATTGAGCGCGGCGTCGGTCTGGATCACGTCCTCGATGGTGCGGCCGCTGACCGAGCGGATCGAACGGCCCAGCGCCGAGACCACGCCGGCGGTGACGGTCGATTCGAAGCCGAGCGGATTACCGATCGCCACCACCAACTGGCCGCGGCGCAGGCTCTTGGAATTGCCGAGCGAGGCATAGTGCAGATCGCGCGCGCCATCGGCACGCAGCAATGCGAGGTCGGTATCGGGATCGACGCCGAGCACGCGGGCATCGGTAACGATGCCCTCGTTGTCGCGCAGCCTGATCTGTTTGGAGGTGCCGACCACATGGCTGTTGGTCAGCAGCAGCCCGTCCGGCGAGATCACGATACCGGAGCCGAGGCCGCCGCGCTCGCGAATCTTCGGATCGCGCGAGCCGGTCTCGACGCGGACCACGGCAGGACCAACGTGCTCGGTGACCGATATCACAGCGTTTGAATAGGCGTCGATCAACTCCGCGTCGTTGACCGGGGTTTCCGGTGCGGGTGACGGCTGGCTGTCGTCGAATGGTAGTTTGGTAGAATCCAACATGGCAATTGTCCTTCGCAATATCAGATGGTGGTAGAAAATTAACGGCGCAAGAGCCTTTCCTATGCGTCGGCCTGGGAGGGAAGGCAGGGCTGCGCAACACGCACGGCTGTCATCCCCGCGAATGCGGGGACTCGCGCCGTGCGCACGACTTACGGCGAACTACAAATTCGCCGCGCCAAAGATCTCACGGTACCAGTCCGCAATCAGCGCCGGATTGATGCGGCCATCCACAACGAATACGCCCTGCGCGCCATCGGCGACCCAGCGATTCACCGGTTCGAGATCAGACAGCGTCCGCACCACGACGCCGGCGGCGCCATAACCGCGGGCGATGGCGGCGAAATCCGTCACCGGGAATTGCGCCATGGCAGCCGAATAACCTTCCGGCGCGAAGTGGTGCACCTCGGCGCTGTAGGCGCTATCGTTGTAGATAAAGATGCAGATACGTTTTTTCAAACGCACCGCGGTCTCCAACTCGGCGATTCCCATCAGAAAGCCGCCGTCGCCGACGGCGAGCACGGTAAGCCGCTCCGGCTGCGTTACCGCGGCACCGATGGCGCCGGCGAGGCCAAGCCCGATTGACTGGAACGCAATCGGAATGCACCAGCCGCGACAGTCCGGCACCGAGAGATAGCGCGCCACCCAGCCGACGAAATGTCCGCCATCAACGACCACGGTACGGTCCTTCGGCAGGACATCGTCCATTGCCTTGCTGAGTGTGCGCGGGTCGATATGGTCGGCGTCGCTGGTGTCGTCATAGGGCAGCCGGCGGTTGCTCTTGGCGTCCATAACCGCGGCGACCTCGGGCGTGCGCCAGCCCGGGTGAAGCGTCTTGTCGCTTTCGAGGGCGCGCAGCACTGCCGTCGCCACGCCAGCGGCGTCGCCTTCCAGTTCAAGATCGACCGGGCGGTGCAGGCCGATGCGGCCTTTCTCGACGTCGATCTGCACCAGCTGGGCGTATTCGGAGATTAGCTTGCCCTTCTTGGTGGTCCACATGTTGAGCGACATGCCGAACGCCAGGATCATGTCGCTTTGCGAGATCAATTCAGCCGCTGCCGGCGACGAAAATCCGCCGGCGATGCCGAGATTCCAGGGATGCCCGGAAAACATGCCATGGGCCTGTACCGACGTTGCGAGCAGCGCGCCGAGCTTGTCGGCCAGCGCGATCAGCAGCGGCTCGGCATCGGCAACGACGGCGCCATGACCGGCGAGGAGCAGTGGCCTCTGCGATGCCTTGATCGTCGCGACAAGTTCATCGAGTTTTGCGGTATTGAGCGGAGGCTTTGCAGTGATCGGCGCGTGCCTTTTTCCCAGCATCGCGATCACCTTCATCTCCTGCACATCGACCGGCAGGCTGAGCACTACCGGTTTGCGCTCGCGCAGCGCCAGTGACGCCGCCTGCCACGTGTCGACGTAAGCGGTTTGCGGATCCGCAATCTGCCGCCACGCGCCGCCAACGGCATGCACCAGTTCGGCTTGATTGAAGGCAAAAGCGGACTGCTTGTCGCCGCGCACGACATCGCCGGCCAGCACCAGCAGTGGCGTATCGCTCTTGGCGGCTTCGCCGATCCCGGTGATCGCGTTGGTCAGACCCGGTCCCGCGGTGACACTGACGATGGTGAGATCGCGCGTCAGCCTCGCGGCGACATCCGCCATGGACACCGCGCCGCCTTCGTGGCGCGCGGCGATGAACTCGACGCCGAGGTCGGTCAGTCCCAGCGTCACCTTGAAGTTGGCGCCGCCGACGAGGCCGAAGCAGCGTTTGGCGCCGATGTCGGCCAGGGCTCGGGCCACCTCGCGCCAGACCGGGGTGGTTGTCGAATCGTCGTCAGAAGAGGAGGAGGTCATGAGGTCACTTTGCACCGATCGCGATCTCCTCGCCATTCAAGGATCGGGCCAAGATACTTTAGGTTTAAAGGATTTTCTACCTCCGGAGGCGTCAAATTTCGTCACGGGTTCGCCGCAAGAATTTCGCACGCCTCCGGAGGTCGCTTTGGGCCTATGCGGGCATGCCGACCGAGACCTGATCGGCGACGATCTGCGCGGTGGCCGCCGACAGCGTCCAGCCGAGATGGCCGTGGCCGGTGTTATAAAACACCCGCGGCTTCCTGCCGGGCCCGACGCGCGGCATCATATCCGGCATCATCGGCCGCAGCCCGGTCCAGGGAATGACGCGGCTGGTGTTGATCCCCGGAAACAGTTTTCGGGTCCAGTCGACCAACGGCTGCACGCGGTCGGCGCGGATGTCGCGATTGGCGCCGTTGAATTCGGCGGTGCCGGCAACCCGAAACCGGTTGGCGCCGAGACGGCTGGTAACGATCTTGGCCTTGTCATCGAGCAGGCTGACCCATGGCGCGGCCCGGCGATTGTCCTCGTCGTCGAGTTCAACGGTGATGGAATAGCCCTTCACCGGATAGACGTTGACGCGATCGCCCAGCATCGCCGCGAGGCGGCGGCTGGCGACGCCGGCGCAGATCACGACGCCATCGACATGCGCTGTGTGAATTTGGGTTTCGCCTGTGTTTGACCAGCCGATATCGATGCCGTCATTCGATGTAGCGATATTCGATACGTCGGCGTCATTGACGAATGTCACGCCCATGCGCTCGCAGTAGGCCATCAACCCGCGGGTGAATTTGTGGATGTCGCCGGTGAAATCCGACGGCGTGAAGAAGCCGCCAAAGTACTTGCCTTTCAGCGCGGGCTCGATGCTGCGGATTTCGTCGGCAGAAACAGCCGTACGCGCCAGACCACCTTCCAGTAGCAGCGCATTGGACTTCGAGGCGGTCTCAAAGTCCTTTTCGTCATGGTAGATGTGCAGAATACCGCGCTGCTCGACATCGAAATTAATGCCGGCCTTCTCCGCCATGGCCAGCAGATGCTGACGCGCCTCGATCGCAAGCCGCGTGGTCGCAATGGTGTTGGCGCGATAGTGTGGGATGTTGCCGACGAATTCGGCAAGCCAGGAATATTTGTGCCAGCTCGGCGTCAGGTTCAACGACAGCGGCGCATCGCGGCGGAACAGCCAGCCGAGGCCCTTCAGCACCGTCGACCAGTGATTCCAGACTTCGGCATTGCTGGCGGAGAGCTGGCCGCCATTGGCATAGGAGGTTTCCATCGCGGCGTAGCGATGGCGGTCGAACACGGTGACGCTGTGGCCTTTTTCGAGCAGAGCATAGGCTGTCGTCACGCCGGTGATACCGGCGCCGATCACGGCAATATGGGACACGGAAGTTCTCTTTCGCACAGAATTGAAGACATGGCCTGGACGTCGTCCGAGCCGGCTATCCCCATCTGTCACGGTACCTGAGAGCGTGATCCAACGCTTAAAGCGCCAGATTTCCCCTTCGGTGGACGCTCGAAGCGTCTCTCTCCAGATTGTCCAACGATGCAGTCCCTGGTGCCTGAGAGTTTCCCGGGGGGTTGCTCCTTCGGCGCCGGCACAAGGCCTAAGCCCGTGCCGATCTCTCCCACATCGTCTGATCGGACACCGCTGTATTTAATGCATGCCCCGATATAGGCAAGACGCGAATATAAGCGCCCTGCATATTGATTCATCGCTGTGCGGCGCAGGCCTAGCTGCCCTTGCGGTCGCCGATCATCGGGAAGAACACGTCCTTCCAGCTGCCAGGCAGCTTGGTCAGCATGCCCTGATCCAGCATGAATTTGGCGAAGGCCTCGATCCCTTCCGGCGACGCCGAAAAGGTCATGGAACCATCGGACAGGATGCGCTGGACCTCTTCCACGCCGAGTTGAACCTTTTCCGAGGCCAGATAGATTTCGGCCGCCCGTTTGGGGTCATCGCGAATGAGTTTGGCGGCATCTTCCAATCCTGTCAGCATCGCCTGCGCAACCCTGGGATTGGCATCGACAAAATTCTGCATCCCCGCCAGTGTTGCACCGGTGATGTTGCTGCCGCTGGTCAGCGAACTGGATTTCAGCACCTCGTGCACGCGCTTGTCCTTTTCCAGAACCTGGATGAACGGCGGCGTGGCGAAATAGCCGCCGATCACCTGCCCGCTCAGCAGCGCTGCCGTCGCATCGGGATGCGGCAGGCTGATCATCAAGGCATCGGCTTTCGCCGCATCGCCAAACGCTTTCGCCGCGGCCACGCGCAACAGAATCGCTTGCGGCGAATTGAAGGCCGGTACCGCTATCTTTTCGTTCGGCGTGAAATCGGCCAGCGACTTGATATTGGCGCGGTTGGTATAGAGCGCATAGGTGATCGATGTCAGCGCGCCGATGCTCTTGATCTGCTGCCGGCCGCGCGTCTTGTCCCAGGCAATCAGCGCGCCGGCGGTGCCCAGCGTTCCGAAATCGATGCTGTTGGACAGCAGAGCCTCGTTCATGGCGGTCGAGCCGCTGAAGCGGTTGAGTTCGACCTCCAGCCCGGGCAGGCCCTGAGCTTTGGCGCTCTTGTCGAACAGCCCCGCGCTCTGCGCAACCACCACAGGCAAATAAGTGAGACCGTATTGCAGGCCGATGCGGACTTTGGCGACTTCGGCGGCTGAGGCGCCGAATGAAGCAAAGGCACAAACGATCGAGAACAGAATCCGGACAGCGATCCGCTTCGGCATGAACGTCGTCTCCCATATCATTATTAGGCGCGCATTGATGCGTGTCCTTTCAAACATTGCAGCACGGATAATCCGTACCTGGCAACCGTTTGATTTTAATGATGCGATTGGCAATGGCGTGTCGCGCGTTTGCATAGCTACGCAATGCCGCAAGACGAAATTCACGCGCCGCTTCCTGCAGCAACTTCCGATCGCGCTGAACGAGAGCAGGGCCGAGTCGTGTGCCGTGCAGGGCTTACGCCCGGCCGGCCACCGGCATGGCGTGGAGATCGTCGGCGCGCTTCGGCGCAGCTGCATCTTCCAGCGAGGACCGCAGCGTCTCGATATCGATCGCCGGCAACGGGCACCAGCCGCAGGGGCATTGCCCATCCTGATGCGCGGCGGCGACTTCGCGGTAGGTGGCGCCGAGCGCGGTCGCCAGTAGCCGCATCACCACGGCGGGCGACAGCCGGGATGTGTCGAGCACGCGGCAGAACGTCGTCATGATTGCCTGATCGAGATAGGTCTGCGCCGAGTTTTCGTCGGTGATATCCGAGACCTTGACCTGTTGCACGAGCATGTGGCGTGTCCTTTGCGACCCCGCGAATTTCTAGGACGCGGCCGCGCCCCGCTCAACCGATTTCCGGCCAAGCGCTTTAGAAGGCCTCAAGCCTCATGGATTTTGAATCGCTCCAAACACACGGCTCGCCAGCACATCCGACGGTTCGATCGACATGATGTCGTCGGCGGTCAGCACGCGGTCCAGATCCGCCACCAGGCGGTTGGCCTGGCGCAGCCGGATGCGATCGAGCGCATTGCGGATCGAACGTGCATTGGAGAACAGCGGTTGCGTCTTGCGCAAGGCAATATAGCGCACGAAGGCGTCGCGGGATTCGGGCGTGAACTTGTAGTTCATCTCGTGCAACATCAGATCGGCAATGGCAAACAGTTCCTCATCGGCATAGTCCGGAAAATCGATGTGATGCGCGATACGGGAGCGGAAGCCGGGATTGCTGGCGAAGAACTTGTCCATCCGGTCGCCATAGCCGGCGAGGATCACCACGAGATCCTCGCGCTGCGATTCCATTACCTGCAGCAGGATCTCGATCGCCTCCTGGCCGTAGTCGCGCTCGTTATCGGGCCGGTGCAGATAATAGGCCTCGTCGATGAACAGCACGCCGCCCATCGCCTTCTTCAGGATCTCCTTGGTCTTCGGCGCGGTATGGCCGATGTACTGGCCCACCAGTTCGTCACGCGTCACGGACACCACCTGGCCACGTCGGACGAAGCCAAGCTTGTGCAGGATGCTGGCGATCCGCAGCGCCACCGTGGTCTTGCCGGTGCCAGGATTGCCGGTGAAGGACATGTGCAGCGTCGGGACTTCTGAGGTCAGCCCCATGCGCTTGCGGATTCGCTCGATCATTAACAGCGACGCGATCTCGCGAATTCGCGTCTTCACCGGCTTCAGCCCGATCAATTCGCGATCGAGCTGATCCAGCACTTCGCCGATGCCAACCTCGTTGAACTCACGGCGCAGATCGATCTGCTCGACCGGCGCGCCGCCGCCATCGGCGGTAGCCAGCGCATTCATGATCCACCGTAGCGCTGGCCCTCGGGACGATCGACGGCGTAGGATTTGGTGGTATAGCGGATGTTGCGGCCGTTGACCTCATGGCGTTCGAGGCGGAAGCCGGGCTCCTGCTTCGGCCGGTTGACGATGAAGGAGATCCTCACCGACTCCCAGCCATGGCTGGAATCGAACGCCGAGAGCCGGATATAGCGGTCGCCATAGACCTTGCGGCATTCGTTGAGCTCCATGAGCACACCGGCGGCGTCGCGCAGGTCGAACATCGGCAGGCCCCACATCTCCCAGAAGTTATTGCGGGGGTGCGGATCATCGGTGAACTCGATATTCACCGCCCAGCCCTTCTCCAGGCAGTATTGTACTTGTTTCGTGATCTGCTCATCCGTGAGATCGGGCAGGAACGAAAAGCAACCTTGGGTCACGCGCATCGTTGTGCTCCTTACATGGCCACGCTGGGGGTGGGGACATAATCCGGCATGTCGGTGGATTCGTAGTTGAAGGTGACGTTCTTCCAGACCTCCAGCGCGGATTTCAACGGCGTGCAGGTCAGCGCTGCCTTCGCTAAAATCTCCGGGCCTTCGTGCAGATAGTCACGGCCTTCGTTGCGGGCGAGGATCATCGCCTCCAGCGCGACGCGGTTCGCCGTGGCGCCGGCCTGAATGCCCATCGGATGGCCGATGGTGCCGCCGCCGAACTGCAGGATCACGTCTTCGCCGAGATGATCGAGCAGCTGATGCATCTGGCCGGCATGAATGCCGCCGGACGCCACCGGCATCAGCTTGTTGAGGCTCGCCCAATCCTGCTCGAAGAACACGCCGTGTTCGAGCTTCATCGGATTGTGATCCTCGCGGCAGATGTCGTAATAGCCTTTCGTCGTTGCGGGATCGCCTTCCAGCTTGCCGACCACGGTGCCGGCATGGATGTGGTCGACGCCGGCGAGTCGCATCCATTTCGCGATCACGCGGAACGAGACGCCGTGGCTGCGCTGCCGCGTATAGGTGGAATGGCCGGCGCGGTGCAGATGCAGGATCATGTCGTTGCGCCGCGCCCATTTCGCCATCGACTGGATCGCGGTGTAGCCGATCACCAGATCGATCATGATGATGACGGAGCCGAGTTCCTTGGCAAATTCGGCGCGCTCGTACATGTCCTCCATGGTACCGGCGGTGACGTTGAGGTACGTCCCCTTGATCTCGCCGGATGCGGCCTGCGCCTTGTTGACGGCCTCCATGCAATAGAGGAAGCGCTCGCGCCAGTGCATGAAGGGCTGCGAGTTGATGTTCTCGTCGTCCTTGGTGAAATCGAGCCCGCCTTTCAACGCCTCATAGACGACGCGGCCGTAGTTGCGGCCGGACAGCCCGAGCTTCGGCTTCACCGTCGCGCCGAGCAGCGGGCGGCCGAACTTGTCCATCCGCTCGCGCTCCACCACGATACCGGTCGCTGGCCCCTGGAACGTCTTCACATAGGCCACCGGCAACCGCATGTCCTCGAGCCGCAATGCCTTGAGCGGCTTGAAGCCGAACACATTGCCGATGATCGAGGCCGAAAGGTTGGCGATCGAGCCGTTCTCGAACAGATCGAGGTCGTAAGCGATATAAGCAAAATACTGACCGGGCGAATTCGGCACGGGATCGACGCGGTAGCATTTGGCGCGGTATTTTTCCGCCGCGGTCAGCCGATCGGTCCACACCACCGTCCAGGTTGCCGTCGAGGATTCACCGGCCACTGCCGCGGACGCCTCGATCGGATCGACGCCGTCCTGCGGCGTGACCCGGAACAGGGCGATGATGTCGGTGTCCTTCGGCACGTAATCGGGCTCCCAGTAGCCCATCTTCTTGTATTCCATGACACCGGACTTGTAGCGATCCTTGCCGCGGACCGTGATCGAAGTATGCTCGTTCATGTGGGGCCTCCTCAGGTTGTTATCAGCGGGTCGGGATCGATAATTCGTCAATTTATTCCGCAGCAGCGGCCATGCCGATCTGCGGATCGAGCGCGCCCGAGCGATAGCGCTTCGCCATCTCCGAAAGCGGAATCACCTTGATCTTCGACGCGTGGCCGGCGGTGCCGAATTGTTCGAAGCGCTCGCGACAGAGATCGCGCATCGCATCCATCGCGGGCTTGAGGAATTTGCGCGGATCAAACTCGTTCTTGTTCGATGCGGCCACCTTGCGGAACGCGGATGTCATCGCGAGGCGACAGTCGGTGTCGATATTGACTTTGCGGACACCATGCCGGATGCCGCGGACGATCTCGTCAACCGGTACGCCCCAGGTCTGCGGCATCTCGCCACCGAATTCGTTGAACATGTCCTGCAGCGGCTGCGGTACTGAAGAGGAGCCGTGCATCACCAGATGAATGTTCGGCAACCGGCGATGAATCTCCTCGACCACGTTCATGGCGAGAATGTCGCCATCCGGCTTGCGCGAGAATTTGTAGGCGCCATGCGAGGTGCCCATCGCGATCGCCAGCGCATCGACCTTGGTGGCGCGGACGAAATCGACAGCCTGATCCGGATCGGTGAGCAACTGGTCGTGGCTGACGGCGCCTTCGACGCCGTGGCCATCCTCCTGCTCGCCGCCGCCGTGCTCCAGCGAGCCGAGCACACCGAGTTCGCCTTCGACGGAGGCGCCGATCCAGTGCGCGATATCGACGACGCGGCGGGTGATGTCGACATTGTACTGATAATCGGCGGCCGTCTTGGCGTCGGCCTTCAGCGAGCCGTCCATCATCACCGAGGTAAAGCCGTGCTTGATCGCGGTGGCACAGGTGGCTTCCTCATTGCCGTGGTCCTGATGCATGCAGAGCGGGATCTGCGGATACATCTCCTCCAGCGCGTCGATCATCTTCGCCAGCATGATGTCGTTGGCATATGACCGCGCGCCGCGCGACGCCTGGATGATGACGGGCGCATCGACCGCCGCCGCGGCATCCATGATCGCCAGCCCCTGCTCCATATTGTTGACGTTGAACGCCGGCACGCCGTAGCCCTGCTCGGCGGCGTGATCCAGCAATTGCCTTAACGTGATGCGTGCCATGGGTCCTCCGATCTGGTTTTTTCGACAATCGTTATTTCGCGCCCCGTTTGCGCTCGATCAACTGCATGATCAGCGGCGTCAGGATCAACTGCATCGCCAGATCGAGCTTCGATCCGTGAATGACGATCGAGTTCGCGCGCGACATGAAGCTGTTGGGGATCATCGACAGCAGATAGGGAAAATCGATGCCGCGCGGCGTCTTGAAGCGAATCACCACCATCGATTCATCCGGCGTCGGTATCCAGCGCGCGATGAAGGGATTCGAGGTATCGACCGTCGGCACACGCTGGAAATTGATGTCGGTTTCGGTGAACTGCGGGCAAATATAGTGGATATAGTCCGGCATTCGCCGCAAGATCGTGTCAGTGACGGCCTCGGTGGAATAGCCGCGGTCGCTGCGATCGCGATGCAGCTTCTGAATCCATTCCAGGTTGATCACCGGCACGACGCCGATCTTGAGGTCGGCATATTGCGCGACATTGACCGTCTCGGTCACCACCGCGCCGTGCAGGCCCTCATAGAACAGCAGATCGGAGTTGTCCGGCAGCCTCTGCCAATCGGTGAAAGTGCCGGGCGAACCGCCGTGCAGTTCGGCCTCGACGTCGTTGTGAATGTAGTAGCGGGTCTTGCCGGAGCCGGTCGTGCTGTAGTCGCGAAACGTGGTCTCCAATTCCTCGAACAGGTTGGTGTCGGGGCTGAAATGGCTGAAGTGCTTGTTGCCGAGCTGCGCCTCTTCTGCCATTCGGCTGCGCATATCCTGGCGGTCGTAGCGATGAAACGCATCGCCTTCGATATAGGCCGCTTCAACCTTCTCGCGGCGAAAGATCTGCTCGAATGTTCGCTTCACCGAGGTGGTGCCCGCGCCTGACGAGCCGGTGATCGAAATGATCGGATGCTTTCGCGACATGGGCGCCCCTAGACACGGAAAAGGCCCCGTCGCGCGAATAGCGGAGCTGCTTTGGTCGCGGCGGCGGGATCAAGATGCAGGAGTTCGATGCGCCGAACCTTGCTGATCGAACCCATGATCAGCGGAACGCGCTGGTGAATGGCGGATGGTGCGAGATCGAGAATGCGCTCGCGGCCGGTCGTTGCGCTGCCGCCGGCCTGCTCGACGATGAAGGCCATCGGGTGCGCTTCATAGAGCAGCCGCAGACGGCCATCGGCATAGCCTTCTCGGGCGTCTGACGGATAGAGGAAGACGCCGCCGCGGATCAGGATGCGATAGGCCTCGGCGACCAGCGAGGCAATCCAGCGCATGTTGAAATTCTTGCTGCGCGGACCTTCCTCGCCGGCGAGGCATTCCTCGACGAAATCGCGCACCGGCTGCTCCCAGTGGCGATGGTTCGAGGCGTTGATGGCGTATTCGGCGCTCTCGACCGGAATCTGCACGCGCTGCCGGATCAACTTGTAGGAGCGCTCGGCGCGGTCCAGCGTGAAGATATCGACGCCGTCGCCGAGCGTCAGCACCAGTGAGGTCTGCGGACCGTAGACGACAAAGCCGGCGGCGATCTGCGCGCTGCCTTTGCCGGTGAAGGGCGTTTCACCTGCCGTGGCTGGCATGATGGAGAAGATCGTGCCCACCGTCATGTTGGTCTCGATGTTCGACGATCCGTCGAGCGGGTCGTAGGCGATCGCGATCGGCCCTGAGGCGTTGCCGACTTCGTGCGTCTCGGCTTCTTCCGAGGCCAGTGCCGCGTAAGGCACCTCCTTCAGGGCCTCGCGAATAAGCTGGTCGGCGCGGACGTCGAGATCCTTCTGCACGTCGCCATCGGCGTTCTGGCCGCCCTGCGCCTGCCCGGTGATTCCAGCCAGCGCGCCGTGGCCGACCAGTTCGGAAATCTCGATCGACGCGCGGGCAAAGGCATCCACCGCGGCCGCGACCGCGCTCCGCACGGGGTCCTGCCCTGCGAACAGATTGGTATGCCGAAACAGTGTCAGGTCGTTGGTCATCGTCGCCTCCCAGGAAATGCACCGCCCCTTCTTGCATGAGGCGTTGGCTGCATTGATCCGCCCGAAGACGGCCGCTCCTGTTGCCCACAGATATTGACGCACGCCGCTAAATAAAGGAAATTTCATTATCTTCGCTGGAACGAAAGTTATTCTTATATGTCGAAGCGGTTTCGCGACGTCTCGATCCGGCAGCTGCGGGCGCTCGCAGCCCTCTCCGCCAATGGCAGCATCACGGCGGCGGCGGCGAAGCTGCACCTCACCCAGCCAGCGGTCACCCTGCAGCTGCGCAACCTGCAAGCGCTCGCCGGATTACCGCTGATCCAGCGCACCGGCGACGGCATGCTGCTGACCGATGCGGGCCGCGAGGTGCTGGCGCTGTCGGAGCGGATCGAGGCGGCACTGGCGGCGTGCGCGACATCGCTGGAGATGATGGCGGGGAAAACCGGGGGGCGGATTTCGATCGGTGCCGTCAGCACCGCAAAATACTTCGTCCCGTTCGCGATCTCGGGATTTTCCAGATTGCACCCGGAGATCGAGATCAAGTTGACGATCGGCAACCGCCAGGAAATCGGCGCGGCACTGCGCGGCTACGATCTCGATATCGCGATCATGGGCCGGCCGCCGGTGGATATCGAGATGGATGTGCATCTGATCGGCGATCACCCCCATGTCATCATCGCGCCGACCGGGCATCGTCTGGCGCGAAAGCCGGGGCTGGCCCTGACCGATCTCGCGGGGGAAACATTCTTGACGCGCGAGCCCGGTTCGGGAACACGCGGCCTGATGGAACAGCTGTTCGAAACCGCAGGCGTTCGGCCGGTGATCGGCATGGAGATGAGCAGCAACGAAACCATCAAGCAGGCCGTCATCGCCGGCCTCGGCATCGCATTTATTTCCGCGCACACGGTGGCAACCGAACTCGACGAGCGCCGGCTGACGATGCTGGATGTCGTGGGCCTGCCGATCGTCCGGCAATGGTTTGTCGTCAACAGGAAGGACAAGGTGCTGCTGCCGCCCGCGCAGGCGATGCGGCAGTTCCTGGGCGCGCAGGGCGCGCAGTTCCTGCCGCGCATGCAGGGACGCCTCCGATTGACGCGCCCCTCCAAGCGGGATTGACCGGCGGCGTCGCGCGCTTTGAATTTCAAACAGCCAAGCTCTCGCATTCTCGCGGCGCGTGATGCGTCCGAGGTGTGAGCACTTCCCCTCAAAATGTGAGGGGTGGCAGCGCGCCGGTCGGCGCGGGTGGTGGTATTCGTCGCGGTCTTTGCAGACCGCGCAACGCCTTGCGGCGCGCCGCCAGCGGCGATTTTGGGCTTCGGGGCCGTGCTTCCGGGTACTGGGCATCTATCCAGCCGGCTTTCGCCCGCCTTCACCCGCACCCGTCCAGCTCACGAAGAGCAGACCCCCGTAGTGGGGTCGGACGGCTACCCAAGGCCTCCCGAGTCCGTGCTTGCGAGGCACGACCGCAGGCGCCGCACTCCGGCCGGATTGGGTTACCCCGCCCCGACACTCTGTCCCACTTCAGGATCGCCTCTAGAAGCGCCCCTCACGGACAGGACGAAGGGACTATAATCATACTAGGATTTTTGTCGCACTTATATACTTGACAAAAGTGAGTTTAGTCCTATGACTGTCGGGCGACAGGGCAGCGCTTCAGGAGGCTCCGCGTTCGCGCAGGATGCGAGTGGTCTCCGCTTCAAAACCGCCGATGATGCGGTCTACTTTGCTCGCCATTTGGCCCAAAACTCCCGAGACTGGTTGGCTAGTCAAAGGACCAGCTTCAGCGAGGCTTATGTAGAAGGGCATGGCGAGATCGTATTGGCATGTTCCGGTGGGCTTTGTGCGGGCGATTACAATCTCATTTTTCGCGCTGTCCCAGAAGGGGTCTTGGAAGTGCGTGACGTGGGTCAGCTGAAGGGATTTGACGGAGTAGG
Organism: Nitrobacteraceae bacterium AZCC 2146; assembly: GCA_036924855.1. Classification (NCBI taxonomy): domain Bacteria; kingdom Pseudomonadati; phylum Pseudomonadota; class Alphaproteobacteria; order Hyphomicrobiales; family Nitrobacteraceae; species Nitrobacteraceae bacterium AZCC 2146. Next base: position 5,723,757 of record JBAGRP010000001.1, on the reverse strand, counting down.
CTCCGCTGAGTTGTTGAATCCCGATAGACAAAGGGATTTGGTGTTTGTTCGGGTTGGCGACTTTGCCGAAGCTTCGGAGAATGTCGTCTCCCCCGCCGTAACTGTCACTAGTCGGGTAAGGCTCCAATCCATTCAAGAAGGGGTGGAGCGAGGCTGGGATGTCGCTGTACCTGTCGCTTTTAAGCATCCCAGCCAAATCGTTAGGATTTTCGGCGAAGGGGAAATAGGCATTCTTGATGACCTTTGGCCCATCCAATACGAGGCAGGCGGCACAGACGGCTTGATCAAGGGCGTTTTTGAGGTCGTTAAAAGCCGAGTAGGTGATATAGCGAAGTCGATCCGAGGGCATGGTCGTGAGTTTGACCTTGTGGACCAGGTCCCCCGTTTTGCCATCTATCTCGGCGACCGAAGTATATGGCTTTGCGTTGAAGAACTCGGCCTCACTGGTGTTAAACTCATCGATGTGTTTTTTCGCCCCTTCGTTAAGCACTAATTTGGGTCCATTAAAGGGATCTATCATGGCTAAAGAATCCAATCTCGTTGGCACTAGAAAATTGATGGGCGCTCTCGTGCGCATGAAGCCAAAGCCGCACGAGGCTATGAAGGTCGGGAAGAAGGAAAAACCAGCGAAGAAGGCGAAGGCGCCAAAGCGTACTAAGCTACTTCGTCCCGATTGACGGTCTTTTTCTTTTCTTTGTCCAAGTTTGCGATCTTGTCGCGAACTTCTTCGAATAATTTCGGAGGCAAAAATCCAAACTCAAACTTTGCCGGTAGAGAATTATCGATTGGATGGATGTGGTAACCGGGCCACATGAACTGATTTAGCTCATCAATAATCACCCACGATGGCAGATCATCGAGGCCAAGGCTTTGGCGAACGCGCATCGGCAATTCGACGCCTCGTCCATCATCCGGCTTGGTATGAGTAATGGGAGCTACGATTACAGACGTTCGGCCTTGATCAATTTTCGAGGCGACAATGATAGCGCAAGGGCGCTTCTTTTTGCCGTCTTCTTCGCCCGCTTCATGTTCGTTGTGCCACAAAAACTCGTAGCGAATTACCAAGCCCGCTTCTGGAGTAGGAAGGGGCATTCAGTGTTGTCTAGTTGTCAAGAAGCGCGTTGAGCGCATCATGACGATCAGACATCTTACTAGAACGGATCAGTTCTACGGTCTCAGGGCTCAGCGCACCGACCTGTAGATTTTGGCGAGATTTTGCACGTAGCTCTTGGAACTCTTCATACGCGCGAGGAGAAACAAAATAGCCGGTGGTGCGGTCATGAGTCGTGACTTCAATAGGCTCTTCGCGAGCCTCATCTTGGTAACGCCCAAAATTTTTGGCAAATTCGGTTGCAGTTACGCGCATTTACAATGCCTCCTAGCGAATGGCATTTACGGATAATACGTATTTTACGGGTTTGTTCAACCGGTATTCCAAATTATTTGTATTACCGGATGTTAACCTTTCGTTTTGTGCCAAGCCCGGAATCGCTTAGCGGCCTGTTTCTTATGGGTGATTTTAGTTAGTCGGCCGGTACGTCAGGCGCTTGCCCTCGATACCCTTGAGAGCCTTCGCCGTCCGTTCCCCATCGGTGAACCCAAGTCCGGAGCGATTGTTATAGCGGAATTCGAATTCCGTCAGGTAGCGGTGAAGGTGCTGTTCACCGCAGAACGTATAGGTGCCGCGCATACCGCGCTTGAATACGCCAAAGAAGTTCTCGACGTTGTTGGTCGTGAAGCCTTCCTTGTTCACGTACTCGCGGCCTGTGTGGTTCATCGTCTGGTGGTCGCCAAACGCCTTGCCGGTATAGGTGTAAAGCGCGCTCTCGTCGGTAACGAGGGTGGCCTTGCGCTTCACGTTGGTGAAAAGGATATCGCGTACCTTATCGGCGGTTGCGCCCTTCTTGACGTGAAAGGTGCGGACAGTGCCGGTGTTCTCGTCAATGAGGGCAACTATACTGGCCTTGTTCGAATGGCCCTTCTTGTAGCCCTTGGCGCGCTTGGACGTATTGAGGTGATAGGTTTCGTCGGCTTGCACGTTGCCGCCATTCTCGCCCATGGGGCCGGGATTGGAGACGATCATAGCTTCGCGCAAGCGGTGCATCATGAACCACGCGGTCTTGTAGGTGACGCCAAGGGCACGATGGATCTCATGGGCAGAAACGCCGTTCTTGCCTGAGTTCATCATGTGCGCAGCCATCCACCACTTGGTCAAAGGCACCTTGGAGCGTTCGAACACAGTACCAACGGTCACGGTGAACTGGCCTTTGCAGTCGTTGCAATAGTACAGGCCGGGACGATGGGATTTCTTGGTGCCGCCGATCTTGGCGAGCTTGTCGGGGTCGCTGGAGCCGCAATGAGGGCAGATCGCGCCATCGGGCCAGCGAACAGCCTCAAGGGCTTCGCGGGCCTTATCTTCGTCCTGAAACATGGGGTCTTGGAAAACGGCGGTCATGGCTTTTGCTCCAATGACCACGTTTTAGAAGCTCATCTTACTTTTGTCAAGTATATAAGTGCGATTTTTGTCAATACCGGGACCGGGGAAATTGTCGTCCGTCAGCTCCAGCTCACCAATGGCGGCATCGAGCTCAAAATGGTTTCGATGTTACCGCCGGTCTGCAGGCCGAACATGGTGCCTTTGTCGTAGAGCAGATTGAATTCGACATAAAGTCCGCGGCAGGCGAGTTGTTGCGCGCGTTCGGCTTCGGTCCAAGGCTCCAGCATGCGCGCGCGGACGATCTTCGGATAGACCTCGAGAAAGGCGGAGCCGACATCGCGGGTAAAGGCGAAATCCTTGTCGAAATCGCCGCTGTTCAGATGATCGTAAAAAATGCCGCCAACGCCACGGGCCTGGCCGCGATGCGGCAGGAAGAAATAGGTGTCGGCCCAGGCCTTGAATTTTTCGTAGTAAGCGGGATCGTGGGCGTCGCAGGCACGGCGCATCGCGGCGTGGAAGGTCAGCGTATCCGGCGCATCTGCCCTGCGCTGCTCCGGCAGCATCGGCGTCAGGTCCGCGCCGCCGCCGAACCACCCCTGCGCTGTCGAGAGAAAACGGGTGTTCATATGCACCGTCGGCACCCGCGGGCTGCGCGGATGCATGATCAGGCTGATGCTGGTGGAAACGTAGTCCAGCTGCACGCCATCGCCCGGCAGCGTCTTCGCCATTTCCGACGACAATTTTCCGTTCGCCGACGACGTATGGATTCCGATCTTTTCGAACAGCCGGCCGCCACTGAGGAAACCGCCGGTGCCGCCACCGCTACCGGTGGCGCGGGTCCAGGGTTTGAAGGTGAAAGTGGTTGGTTCCCCGGGGAAAAGATCGGCGGGCGCCTCGCGCTCCAGCGCTTCGACTTCAGCGCAGATGCGATCGCGCAGCGATTCAAACCAGACTTTTGCCTGCGCGCGGTGCTGTTCGGCGAGGCCGGTCGATGTGGCGATGATGTTCATGTCAGTCATTTTAGATTTTCAGTTCTGCGGCACATTGAGCTGCATCAATAGCACACGCTCCGCTCGGTCAACTCCTCGAATTTCAGCCCCGCACGTTGAAGCCCGCGGCCTTCTCCCGGCCTGCATGTCGGGCTGTTCATACCTCGCCAAGCGCCGGACAGCAGTGTATCAGAAACCGCAATGACGCCTGTCGACCAACCACGGAAACACCGCTTGACCCAGCCCCCGATCGCCAAACCGTTCCTCGATGTTCTCGCCGGCCACCGCCAGGCGGTGCCGCCGCTGTGGATGATGCGGCAGGCAGGCCGCTACCTGCCGGAGTATCGCGAGGTGCGGGCGCAAGCCGGTGGCTTCCTCGATCTCTGCTTCAATCCGGATTTCGCCGCCGAGGTGACGCTGCAACCAATCCGGCGTTTCAATTTCGACGCCGCGATCATCTTCTCCGATATTCTGGTGATCCCCTATGCGCTGGGCCGCTCGGTACGCTTCGAGGTCGGCGAGGGCCCGCGGCTCGATCCCCTGGACAGTCCAGAGAAAGTCGCGACGCTGGCGTCGCAGGCGGACTTCACGAAACTCGAACCGGTGTTCGAGGCATTGCGCCGGGTCCGCGCGCAGCTCGATCCGAAGATCGCTCTGATCGGATTCTGCGGCGCGCCGTGGACGGTGGCGACCTACATGGTGGCGGGCCAGGGCACGCCGGACCAGGCTCCGGCACGGATGATGGCCTACCGGCATCCGGAAGCGTTTGCCAAAATCATCGACGCCATCGTCGAGAATTCCATTGTGTACCTGCTCGGCCAGCTGAAGGCCGGCGCCGACGTGCTGCAGATCTTCGACACCTGGGCCGGCATTCTGCCGCCGCGCGAATTCCAGCGCTGGTCGGTGGAGCCGACCAAGCGCATCGTCGAGGGCGTGCGTGCCAAAGTGCCGGATGCAAAGATCATCGGCTTTCCGCGGGGCGCCGGTGCGCTGCTTCCGGCCTATGTGGAAGCCACCGGCGTCGACGCCGTCAGCATCGACTGGGCCGCGGAACCCGCGTTCATCCGCGAGCGCGTGCAGAGCCGCGTCGCAGTGCAGGGCAATCTCGATCCGCTGGCGCTGATCGCCGGCGGCGCTGCGCTGGATCGCTCGATCGACGACGTGCTGGCGAACTACGCGTCGGGCCGGCTGATCTTCAACCTCGGCCACGGCATCCAGCCGGAAACGCCGATCGCCCATGTGGAGCAGATGGTGAAGCGGGTGCGGGATTATCGGGGATAATTGAGCCCGAACTTACGGTCTCGTGCCCCGGATGCAGTGCGCTACGCCGCGCCAGCGGTGTGGTGCACTGCTGATCCGGGGCCCATCCCTCGCATGTGTTGCTATGGGTCCCGCATCTGCGGAGCGGCACAAGAGTGCCGCACCGCGTGCGGGACACGGGCGCTTCACTTCGCCGCCTGCTTGCCATCGACGAAGGTCACCTCGACGCCTTTCTTCACCGACTCGCCCAAGCGCGTGACATCCCAGCTGGTCAGCCCGACGCAGCCATGGGAGTCGGTCTTGCTGACGCGAGAGGGATCTGACGTGCCGTAGATGCCGTAGCGGCCGTCGGTGCGCCCGAACTATCGTCCGGTCGCCTTCCGCCACGCCGCGAAATCGACCAGGGTCTGTTCGTCCGTCGCCGGATAGAGGCCGAGAATCGAGCGGCCGGCGTTGACCTGCTCGGTGACGAAATCCTCGAAGGCGGTCATTTCGAATGCTTCGTTGGCGATCTCATCGGCCAGATGAGCGGGAATCACGATGACGCCGTCGCTATCGCCCAGGATCACGTCACCGGGAAACACCGGGGCGTCGCCGCAACCGATCGGACCGTTGATCTCGATGGCCTGATGCAGCGTCAGATTGGTCGGCGCACTCGGGCGATGGTGATAGGCGGGAAAGCCGAGTTTGGCGATCTCCGCGGAATCGCGAAAACCGCCGTCAGTGATGACGCCGGCGACGCCGCGCTTCATCAGCCGCGTGACCAGGATGGCGCCGGCGGAGGCGGCGCGGGCATCCTTGCGGCTGTCCATCACCAGCACTGCGCCGGGCGGGCAATCCTCCACCGCCTTGCGCTGCGGATGGGCGCGGTCGCGAAACACCTCGAGCTTGTTGAGATCCTCCCGCGCCGGCATGTAGCGCAATGTGAAGGCCTCGCCGACCAGGGTCGGCTGGTCCGGGCCGAGCGGATGGACATCCTGGATGCACTGGGTGCGGAAGCCGCGCTTGTACAGCGCGGTCGCCACGGTGGCGGTGGAGATGGTCTTCAGTTTGGCGCGGGTCGCGTCGCTGAGTTTGGTCATGGGGATCAACACTCCGTTTCCGAATTCACGAATTTCATATCTGTCATTCCGGGACGCGCTCTTGCGCGGACCCGGAATCCCGAGGTGTTCAAGCAGCCCTGGATTCCGGGTTCGCAACACGTCGCCCAAGGGCGCCGTGTTACGCCCCGGAATGACAGCCACTTAGTTGGCTAGTAAATCACCGGTTCTTTCACCGGCGCGCCGAAATCGGTGCGCAGGAAATCGAAATCGCAGCCTTCGTTGGCCTGCTGGATATGCTTGGTGAACATCCAGCCATAGCCGCGCTCGTAATTGCGCTCCGGCGCTTTCCACGCGGCACGGCGCTTCGCCATCTCCTCATCAGAAATGTCGAGATTGATGGTGCGGGCGTCGACGTCGAGGGTGATCATGTCGCCATTCTGCACGAAGGCGAGCGGGCCGCCGATGTAGGATTCCGGCGCCACATGCAGGATGCAGGCGCCGTAGCTGGTGCCGCTCATCCGCGCATCTGACAATCGCACCATGTCGCGAACGCCCTGCTTCACCAGTTTTTTCGGGATCGGCAGCATTCCCCATTCCGGCATGCCCGGCCCGCCCTGCGGACCCGCATTGCGCAGGATCAGCACGTGATCGGCTGTCACGTCCAAGCTCTCGTCATCGATCGCCTTCTTCATCGACGGATAGTCGTCGAACACCATGGCCGGGCCGGTATGCTTGAGGAAGCGCGGCTCGCAAGCGGACGGCTTGATCACGCAGCCATCCGGCGCAAGGTTGCCCTTCAGCACGGCGAGCGCGCCCTCGGCATAGATCGGGTTGGCGACGGTGCGGATGACGTCGTCATTGTAGATTTCGGCGCGGGCGATATTCTCGCCGAGCGTCTTGCCGGTGACGGTCATGACATCGAGATGCAGATGCTCCTTGATCCGGCTCATCAGGCCAGGAAGCCCGCCGGCATAGAAGAAGTCTTCCATCAGATAGGTGTCGCCGGACGGACGCACATTGGCGATCACAGGCACCTTGCGGCTGGCGATCTCGAAATCATCGAGGCCGATATCCTGCCCGGCGCGGCGCGCCTGCGCGATCAGGTGGATGATCGCATTGGTCGAGCAGCCCATCGCCATCGCCACCACGATGGCATTCTCGAACGCCTTGCGAGTCTGGATCTTGTTCGGCGTGAGATCTTCCCACACCATCTCGACGATACGACGGCCGCATTCACTGGCCATACGGATGTGTCCGGCATCGGCGGCCGGGATCGACGACGCGCCGGGCAGCGTCATGCCGATGGATTCCGCGATCGCGGTCATGGTGCTCGCGGTGCCCATGGTCATGCAGGTGCCGTAGCTGCGGGCGATGCCGCCTTCGACCTCGACCCAGTCCTTGTCGGAGATCTTGCCGGCGCGGCGCTCGTCCCAGTACTTCCAGGCGTCGGAGCCGGAGCCGAGAGTCTTGCCCTTCCAGTTGCCGCGCAGCATCGGACCGGCCGGCAGGTAGATCGCGGGGTAGCCGGCGCTGGTGGCGCCAAGCAAGAGCCCCGGCGTGGTCTTGTCGCAGCCGCCCATCAGCACCACGCCATCGACCGGATGGCCGCGCAGCAATTCCTCGGCGTCCATCGCCAGCATGTTGCGATACAGCATCGTGGTCGGCTTCAGAAAGGATTCCGACAGCGACAGCGCCGGCAGCTCCATCGGAAAACCGCCGGCCATCAGGATGCCGCGCTTGACGTCATCGACGCGGGTCTTGAAGTGCATGTGGCAGGGCTGCGCATCCGACCAGGTGTTGAGGATCGCGATCACCGGGCGGCCCTTCCACTCTTCCGGCGCGTAGCCCTGCTGCATCGCCCGCGAGCGATGGCCGAAGGCGCGCAGATCGTCGGGCGCGAACCAGCGCGCGCTGCGAAGCTGGTCGGGAGTCTTTTTATGATTGGTCATTTGCCACCCTTGTCTGCGATCACGACTGCAGGCCCCATTTTTGCACGGTGTTGCGCTCGATGGTGCGGAAGATCAGGTTTTCCACGATCAAGCCAATGACGATCACCGTCAGCAGGCCGGCGAAGACAGCGGGAATGTCGAGCAAGTTGCGGTTCTCGAAGATGAACCAGCCGAGCCCGCCCTGCCCCGACGACACCCCGAACACCAGTTCCGCGGCGATCAGCGTGCGCCAGGCAAAGGCCCAGCCGATCTTCAACCCGGTGAGGATCGAACCGAACGCGGCGGGGATCAGGATGCGTGCGACGTAAGGCAGCCCACGCAGGCCGTAATTGCGGCCGACCATGCGCAGTGTGTTCGACACGCTCTTGAAGCCGGAATGGGTGTTCAGCGCCACCGGCCACAGCACGGAATGCACCAGCACGAACACCAGACTGCCATTGCCAAGCCCGAACCAGATCAGCGCCAGCGGCAGCAGCGCGATCGCCGGCAGCGGATTGAACATCGCGGTCATCGTCTCGAGGAAGTCGGTGCCAATGCGGGTGCTGATGGCCAGGATGGTGAACACCGCGGCGAGCACGATGCCGGTACCGTAGCCCATGAACAGCACCTTCAGCGACGCCCAGGCCCGCAGCGGGATGGTACCATCCTTGATCTTGGCGAACATCGTGACGACGGTGTCGTGGAAGGTCGGAAACAGCAGCGGGTTGTCGAGGAAGGTGCCATAGGCCTCCCACACGACCGCAAGGAAGATGATGATCGCGGTCTTGCGCACGAAGCCGTCATTCCACAGCAGTTCGGGCACGCTGAGCTTGCGCTCGACCTCGGAGGGATCGGTGGCGACGGCGACCGCGTCGCTGCGCATCAGGATCTTGGCTTCGCCCATGGTGCGCGTCCCTAGTGTGCGGTTGCGGTGTCGGCGAACAGCAGGTCGTGGATCTGCTTTTCCAGCTTGGCGGCGCTGCCATCTGCGCTGGAGACCTGATCGACGTCGATGATCTCGGCCTTCACGCGGCCCGGGTGCGGCGACAGCAGCAGGATGCGGTTGCCGATCTTGATCGCTTCGGCGATCGAATGGGTCACGAACAGCACGGTGAACTTGGTCTCTTCCCACAGCTGCAGCAATTCATCCTGGCAGGTGCGCCGCGTCAGTGCATCCAGCGCGGCGAAGGGCTCGTCCATCAAGAGGATGTCCGGCTCCATCGCCATGCCCCGCGCGATGGCAACGCGCTGCTTCATGCCGCCAGACAGCGTGTGCGGATAGCTGTCGACCACACGAGTGAGACTGACCTTTTCGATATAGGCCCGGGCGCGCTGCTCGGCTTCCTTCTTTGCCAGCTTCCGTGTCATCAGCAGCGGAAACATCACGTTTTCCAGCACCGTCTTCCATGGCAGCAGCTGGTCGAATTCCTGGAAGATCATCATCCGGTCGGCACCGGGCTCGACGATCTCGCGGCCGTTGATCCGCATCTTGCCTTCGCTCGGCTTCATGTAGCCGCCAACCGCCTTCAGCAGCGTGGACTTGCCGCAGCCGGACGGCCCCAGCAGCACGAAGCGGTCGGAGCGATCGACGCTGAAGCTGACTTTTTCTGTTGCGGTGACGACAACGCTGGAGGTCTTGTAGCGCAGCGTCACGCCGCTGACGTCGAGAAGTGCGGACATCGGCTCAGTTGCCCTTCAGGTCGCTCGACGTCGGCAGGTAGTAATCGGTCCACGCCTTCGGCTGGGTCTTCAGCGTACCGGTCTTGAACAGATGGTTGGCGAACTTCATCGTGCCCTGCGGCTCCAGATTGTATTCCATCATGCCGGGCTCCTTGAGCCAGCCGAGAATTTCGTCGGTGCTGGTCTTGTCGCCGGTGACTTCCTTGTAGATCTCCACGGCAGTCTTGGTGTCCGTGCGGATCAGGTCCTGCGCTTCCTTGGCAGCATCGCGCACCGCCTGGATGACCTTCGGATTGGCGTCGGCGAATTTGGTGGTGGTGAAGAACTGCGCCTGGCTCAATGGACCGCCCATCACGTCGGGCGATGACAGCACCACATGCGCGCCGGGCACGTTCTTCATTTCCAGAAAGGTGAACGGCGGGATCGAAAAGTGGCTACGCACCTCGTGCTGCGAATTCGACAGCGCCGCATAGGCGTCGGGATGGCCGAGCTGCACGGTGTTGGCATCCAGCTTCGACCACTGGTCGGCGCCGAAGGCCTCGGAGGCTGCGATCTGCAGCACGATCGCCTGGGTGGAAATTTTCACGGTGGGCACCGCGATCTTGTCGTTCGGCCCGAAATCCTTGATCGACTTGATATGCGCGTCACGGCTGATCAGCGTCATCGGCTGCGCCGAGGTGGCGACGATGCCCTTGACGCCGCCGCGGGTGCGGTCCCACAGCAGCAACAGATTGCCGGTGCCGGTGTTGAGGATATCGACACCGCCGGCGAGCAGCGCATCGGTCTGCGCGCCGCCGCCGCTGAAGGTCACCCATTTGGTGGTGATGCCCGGCAGGCCCAAAGCCGCCGCGTGCTTCTCGATCAGCTTCTGCTTTTCGATGATATGGGTCGGCATGTAGAAAATGCCGGGCTGCCGCGACAGCGAGATTTCGGTCTTCTGCTGCGCCTGCGCCAGCGATCCCGTCAGCATCATGCCGAATGCCGCGATTGCGCCCGCGCCGGCACGCCACATCGTCTTGTTCATCACGCAACCTCCGTCGTAACGATCTTGTTGACCGTCTTGCCGCAAGGCACTAATACATTAGTGCATCGAAGGCAAGCAGCCTCGTTTTGACCACAACTGGCTTCACGATGATGTCCGCGCCAGCCGTATCCCGCCGCCCCCCTTCACGCGCCGTCGAGCGGCTCGACCGCGATCGGCAGGCGGCGCCGCAGGTGTTCGAGCGGCTGCGCGACCTGATCATTTCACTGGCATTGCCGCCGGGATCGCCGCTGTCGCGCGCGGCATTGGCCGAACAGTTCGGCGTCAGTTCGACGCCGATCCGCGATGCGCTGATGCGGCTCGACAAAGAGGGACTTGTCGAAGTCTTTCCGCAATATGCAACGGTGGTAAGCAAGGTAGACGTGGGCCTGGCCCAGCAGGCGCATTTTCTGCGCCAGGCGCTGGAGCTGGAGATTGTGCGGTTGCTGGCGTTGAGCCATGACGAAGCGCTCATCGTCGAATTGAACCGGATCATTGCGCTGCAACAGCAATTCGCCAAGGCCGGCGACTTTGCAAAATTCATGGCGGCGGATACGGAGTTTCACCAGAAATTGTACGACGCTGCCGACAAGCCCGGGCTGTGGGCGCTGGTGCGCAGCCGCAGCGGCCATATCGACCGGCTGCGCCGGCTGCACCTGCCGACGCTCGGCAAGGCGCAGGCGATCGTGAGGGATCACAAGCTGATTGCCAAAGCCATCGCGACGGGCGAACCTGACGAGGCACAAAAGCACTTGCGCACCCATCTGTCCGGCACGCTCCGGGATCTCGACAAGATCCGCGCGCGCTATCCAGAGTACCTAAGCGACTGACGACAACGAAGAATATCCGGCATCGACCGGGACCAGACGAACGGATGCCTGCATCAATGACAGGCACCGCAAAGGGAAACACAGGGAGAGACAAGATGAGCATTTCTCGTCGTGGAATTCTGTTGGGCGGCGCCGGCGCTCTCGGCGCCGCGTCATTTCCGTTCGCCAGACCCGCCATCGCGCAATCCGAACCGCTGAAGATCGGCTGGCTCGCCGCCATGACCGGCCCGAGCTCTGCGCCGACCATCGGTTTCAACCGCGGCGTGGTGTTCGCCACCGACGCCATCAACGCCGCCGGCGGCGTCAAGGGCCGCAAGATCGAGATCATCACCCGGGACACCCAGGGCGACCCGACCAAGGCGGTCAACGCCACCCAGGAGCTGATCAGCCAGGCCAAGGTCAATGCGATCTGGGGGCCCGTGAATTCCGGCGAAGCCTTGGCCACCACGCCGATCATGGCGCGCGCAAAAATCCCCGACCTGCATCCCTGCGTGGTCGAGACCCTGATCGATCCCACGAAATTCCCCAATGCCTTTCGTATCGCGCCGTCGAACAGCCAGTGGGACGACGCCGTCCGCAACTACTGCCTCAACGTGCTGAAGGTGAAGAAGGTCGCCGTGATCGGCGACACCACCGGCTATGGCGTGACGGCCGTGGGCGCGTCCGTCGCGGCGTTCAAGAAGGACGGCGCCGATGTGGTCTATCAGGCCAATATCGATGCCACCCAGCCCGACATGACCCCGGACATGCTGCGCGCCAAGAACGCCGGTGCCGAAGTGATCGTGGTGTGGAGCGTCTCCACCGGCATGGAAGCTCGGATGTTCAACACCCGCGCCGCGATGAACTGGGACGTTTCCTTCGTCGGCCATCCCTCGCTCGCGTCCGGCGAACTCGCCGGCCTGATCGAGAAGCCCGCGAACTGGGCCAAGGTCTACGCCGTCGGCTACAAGAGCTGCAGCTATGATTCCGCGGGCAAGCTGCCGGCGAAGAGCCAGGAGCTGGTCGATCGCCTCACCAAGGCCAACGTCCCGCTCAACGACACGCTGCTGTGGTGGATCGCCGGCGGCATCGACGCCGTCGAATTGATCGCCAAGGGCGTCGAAGAAAGCGGATCGACCGCCAGCGAAGGCATCATCAAATACTGGAACACGCTGTCGAAATATCCCGGCTTTTTCGGCAACTACAGTTTCTCGCCGACCCAGCACAATGGCTATCCCACCGAAGAGATCGTGATGTCGGAGGCACGTTCGGCCAAGAACGGCACGTTTGCGCTGGCCCCGGGCTACTCATAGCGCCGGGCCGGAGCGCCTCTCATGCTCGGTTCGATCATCGCTTCTGGATTGGCGGCAGGCGCGATCTACGCGCTCGTCGGCGTCACCTACAACACCATGTTCTCCACCTCGCGGGTGATGAGCTTCACGGCCGGACAACTCGCCATGCTCGGCGGGGTGTTCGGCTCGTGGTTCATATTGAAACTAGGCATGCCGCTGATCGTCGGTTTCCTGCTGACGCTGGTGGCCTGTGCGATCATCGGCGTGATCACCGAATTCGTCGCGGTGCGCCCGGTGCTGAAGAGCCTCGACCAGCATCTCTACGTGCTCTCGACATTGGCGCTGGCGCTGATGATCCAGCAGGTCGCCGCGATCAAATGGGGCACCGAGCCGCAGCCGTTTCCTAAGCTGGTCGGACTTGGCAGCGGCGTCTGGGACGAGAAATTCTGGCTGCCGGTGGTGGCGTGCGCCGTCACCATCATCGGCCTTGAATATCTCTACCGACGCACCCTGATCGGCCATGCCTTCCTCGCCATCGCCGAAGACAACTTTGCCGCCCGCGCGCTCGGCCTGCCGGAGCGCAACCTGCGGGTCGCGAGCTATGCGCTGGCCGGCATGATCGGTGGCGTCGCCGGATTTTCCGGCGGCGAGTTGCTGCTGGCGTTCTTCGCCAACGGCGCGCTGCTGAATTTCTACGGCTTCGTGCCGGTGGCGCTGGGCGGGCTCGGCAACAACCGCGGCGCCATCATCGGCGGGCTGGCGCTGGGCCTGTTCCAGCAGGCGGCGAATTTCCTGGTCGGCGGCATTTTCTCGTCAGTGGCCGTGTTCGCGCTGTTCATCGTGGTGCTGCTGGCGGCGCCGCAGGGCCTGTTTGGCTCGGCCACCGCACGGAGGGTGTGAGATGACCGCGATCTCCACCGCACCAGCCGCAAGCGAAGCCACCGTCCGCCACAGCAAGTTGCCGGCGCTGCTGCCGTTCCTTGGCATCTTTGCGCTGGCAATGATTTTGCCGTTCGTCAGCAACGACTACTGGGCGCTGATCGGGACCCGCGCCGCGATCTACTGGGTGCTGGTCGCCGGGCTCAACCTGGTTGTCGGTTTCGCCGGTCATCTCGCCATCGGCTACGTCGCGCTGTTGACCCTCGGCGCCTACACCACCAGCGTGCTGGTGGCCGGCAATGTGATGCCGCCGGTGCCGGTGTTTGTCGCGCTGGTTGCGGCGGGCGGCGTCGGCGCGGTATTCGGCGTCATCGTTGGCCTGCCGGCGCTACGGCTGCGCACCTTCTACTTCGCCATGAGCACGCTCGGCTTCGCCACCATCGTGACGCAGATCGCGCTGGCCTGGCAGAGCGTCACCGGCGGCGGCATCGGCATCGTCGGCCCGGAATTTCCGGCGCCTTTCAATACGCCGTGGGGGTTCTATTATCTGTGCATCGGCTTCGCCGCCGTCAGCACCTGGATGAGCGCCAATGTCGCGCACAGCCGGTTCGGCCGCGCACTGATCGCGATCCGCGACGCTGAAGTGGCGGCGGAAGCCACCGGCATTTCCAAATCGAAGCTGCTGATCGCCATCTTCCTGTTCGCCGGCGCGCTGGCGGCCTTTGCCGGCGGGTTGTTCGCGTCGCTGCAGACCTACATCACGCCGGACGCCTTCACCTTCGACCTCTCGGTGCTGTTCTTCATTGCTATCCTGATCGGCGGCCGCGGCTCGATCCTGGGCCCGATGCTCGGCACCATCATCCTGACGATATTGCCGGAGATCGCGGCCCCCTTGGCGGCGTGGTCGACGTTCCTTTACGCCGTGCTGCTGTTGCTCATCGTATTGGTGATGCCCGGCGGCATCGCAGCCCTGCTGGATTTCCGCAACCGCCGCCCGCTCGCCAGCAACCGTGCCATCGTGCCGCGGCCGGCGGCGCTCGCCGACGTGCTGCACAAAACCGCCGGCGGCAAGATGCTGAGTCTGCGCGACATCGTGCTGACCTTCGGCAATGTCCGCGCCATCGACGGGCTCGATCTCGACGTGCTACCCGGCAAGATCCACGGCCTGATCGGTCCCAATGGATCCGGCAAGACCACGACGCTGAACGTGATCTCCGGTTATTACGCCTCCAAGGGCGGCACGCTCATGCTCGGCGACGAAGCGCTGCCGCCGGGCCAGCCGGCCTTGCGCGCCGCGCGCGGCATCGCCCGCACCTTCCAGACCCCGCGGGTGATCGGCGAAGCCTCGGTGCTGCAGAATGTCATGGTCGGCGGCACCATCGAGGGCCAAGCGACGTTCGTCGAGGCGCTGCTATCGTTGCCGCGGCATCATCGCGACGAGCGCGCCCTCGCGGCGCAGGCCCGCGCGCTGCTCGGGGTGGTCGGACTGGAGCCACTTGCCGATGTCCGCGCCGACCGGCTGCAGCACAGCGAGCTGCGCTTCATCGAGATCGCCCGCGCCCTGATGCTGCAGCCGGACTTCCTGCTGCTCGACGAGCCCGCCGCGGGACTGTCCAATGACGAGATCACCAGACTTGGCGCGCTGATCAGGGCGATCAGCCGCCGCGGCACCGGCGTGCTGCTGGTCGAGCACCATGCCGACCTGATCTTCGAGATCTGCGACCAGGTCACCGTACTCAATCTCGGCCGCATCCTCGCCGCCGGCACGTCAGCCGAAATCCGCGTCCACAAGGAGGTCGTCAGTGCTTACCTCGGGGGCTGAACCACTGCTTCAAGTCTCATCACTTGAATCCGGCTACGGAAAAATCCGCGTGCTGCATGGCGTCGATCTGCATATCGGTCAGGGCGAGATCGTCACGCTGCTCGGCCCCAACGGCGCCGGCAAATCCACGTTGCTACGCGCGATTTCCGGCCTGTTGCCGGTGACCTCCGGCACCGTGCGCTTCGGCGGCCGCGACATGGTCAACATCACGCCGCGCGATGCCGTACGCGCCGGGCTCGTGCATGTCATCGAAGGCCACCGCGTATTCACGCAGCAGACCGTCACCGACAACCTGCTGCTCGCGGCCTACGACCTGCCGCACGGCGAACGAGCCGCACGGGTCGACGAGGCGCTGTCGTTCTTTCCCGAGATCGCCGAAAAGCGCCACGAACGCGGCGGCGCATTGTCAGGTGGGCAGCAGCAGATGCTGACGGTCGCGCAAGGCCTGGTGCGGCGGCCGCGCCTCCTGATGCTCGACGAACCCTCCGCCGGCCTCTCGCCGGTGCTGGTGGACCGCGTGCTCAACGTCATCGCGCAACTGCGCAAGCAGGGCACGGCAGTACTGCTGGTCGAGCAACTGGTGGAAAAATCCCTCGCCGCCGCCGATCGCGTCTATGCGCTGGCGCAGGGACATATCGTGCTGGAAGCTTCGACCGATGAGCCCAACCTGCCACAGCGGCTGGAGCGGGCGTATTTCGGGCATCATCTCGATATCGCCAGCGCTTAGGTTGGTGTTGTCGTGATCCAGGCATTTCTGAGCTGTGACATCTGATCGAACAGGCGTAGCTTCAGTTCAGGATCGCGGGCAGCAGGTGTTTCTGTGGAGGTTTGTCGCAGCAGCCATATTTCCTCCGGGCGGCAAAGAGGCAACGCCTGGCGGGCGCGGGCGTCCTGCTTGGCTCTTGGCGTCCTTGTCTTTTGTTGCCTTCCCGGTCTCGCCCTTGGCAAGGATGACGACGACAGCGACGAGGCTTCGACAAAAAAGAAGTCGACACTCCCGAATATTTATCTGGATTTGACCACCATCTATACCAGCGTGCCGGCCAATACGCTCGCGATCGGTTTCAGGAACGTCACATCGCTCCCGACACTTTCTTCTCCGGCAAGCCAAAACGTGGCCTTCAACGCGCCGCTGACGGTCGACCTCAACGACCGGGTCTCGGTCTATGCCGGCATCGGTGCCAGCACGACGCGCACCGACATCTATTCCTGGACGTCACTGATCGTCGATAACTGGAATGTTGGATTTCAGGCCGACGTCTACGAACAAAAAGGCGGGGCCATTCCAACGGTGACGGTTCAGTCCACTCTATCGAGATCGGTCGGGAGCATTCTCCCCACGACGACGATCACGAGCATTGTCGAACTGAACTACGCCCTCAATGAAGATGAAACCAGGGGTCTTCTCGCCGGCACAAGATATGTCAGCGTGTCCGTCGATTCCGATCTTGCCAAGGTGAACCCGGCGATCATCGGCTATGTCGGCGGCTATTATCAGTGGCCCAGCAACTGGAAACTGTCCGGCCGCCTCGGCGTTCAATCCTTCGGCGGCGCTCAAATCGCGAACCTGACCCCGTTCAAGCCATTCACCCAGCCGATCGTCAGACTCGATCTGGATCAGATGGATGACAACGACAACCGGCTTTTTGGAGTCACCGCCGAGATTTCATGGACGCCGAAGCCGGCTTATCAGCTCACGCTGCGCACGCCACTCTATGCGATCAGGAATTGAGCCTGTCCTTTGGCCGGATGATCCTCAACTATCGATGATCGCGACCGCACGGGTCCAGCCGGCGGAGGCACGTTCGATCTTCACCGGGAAACAGGACACCGTAAAACCGGCCGAGGGCAGTTCCTCGAGATTGTGCAGCTTCTCGATGTGACAATAGCCGATGTGACGGCCGGCCTTGTGGCCTTCCCAGATCAGGCTGGCGTCCTTCGTCTCCGCATATTTCTTCGCGGTGTAGACGAACGGCGCGTCCCAGCTCCAGCCGTCGATCCCGGTGAGGCGCACGCCGCGCTCGAGCAGATACATCGTCGCCTCGTAACCCATGCCGCAGCCGGAGGTGACGTAGTCCTGCCGGCCATATCTGGCGCCGGCTGACGTGTTGACCACCACGATTTCCAGCGGCTTCAGCGTATGGCCGATACGCTTCAACTCGGCTTCGACGTCGGCGGCAGTGGCGACATAGCCGTCCGGAAAGTGCCGGAAGTCGAGCTTGACGCCGGGCTGCAGGCACCATTCGAGCGGCACCTCGTCGATGGTCCAGGAGCGCTCGCCGCGATTCATGGTGGGATGAAAATGCCAGGGCGCGTCGAGATGGGTGCCGTTGTGGGTCGAGAGCTGCACTTGCTCGACCGCCCAGCCCTGCCCGTCCGGCAAATCCTCGGCCTTCAGGCCATCGAAGAACTGCAGCATCCGCGGCAAGCCCTGCTGGTGATCGATGTACTGGATGGTCGGATGTCCGCCCGGCGGGTCGGCGGGAACGTCGTTCTGCAGCGGCACGGAAATGTCGATCAGCCGTCGGGCCATGGGATTTCCTCGATATCTGTTGTTGGATCGAGTTTCGGCGTCAGGCGCCCTGCCGCACCACCTTGTTCTTCAGAATGCCGATCTTCTCGACCTCCAGTTCGATCTCGTCATTGTCCTCGAGGTACCAGCCGAGTTCGAGGCCGCAGCCGTTGCCGACGGTGCCGGAGCCGATGAATTCGCCGGGCATCAGGGTTTCGTCTTGCGTCACATGGGCGATGATTTCCTCGAAGGAGAACAGCATGCCTTCCGTTGTACCCTGCGAGCGCATCTTGCCGTTGATGCGGCATTCCATCTTCAATTTGTAGGGATCGCCGATCTCGTCGGGGGTGACGATCCACGGCCCCAGCACGTTGCCGCCATCAAAACTCTTGCCCTTGGCGGGGCCGAGCCGGC
This sequence comes from Nitrobacteraceae bacterium AZCC 2146, assembly GCA_036924855.1. Lineage (NCBI taxonomy): Bacteria > Pseudomonadati > Pseudomonadota > Alphaproteobacteria > Hyphomicrobiales > Nitrobacteraceae > Nitrobacteraceae bacterium AZCC 2146. The sequence goes on along the minus strand of JBAGRP010000001.1, from coordinate 5,705,671 downwards.
CTTCCATCTCGATGCGCTGCGCGTCGCGCGCGGAGAAATCATTGAAGATGGTATAGCCGAAAATGTGATCCCTGGCCTTCGCCGCGGAAATGTTGGCGCCCTTGTTCTTGGTGACGATGCCGAATTCAAGTTCGTAATCCATCACCTTGCTGTAGCGCGGCCACTTCACCGTGGTGTTGGTGCCGCGCACGCTAAACCGGTTGGTGATGTAGTAGATCGGCTGCTTGCGATAGACCTCGGGCAGATCACCGAGCGGCTCGGCCTCGAGCCGCGCCAGTTCGGCCATGTCGTTCTTCGCCCGTGCGGCGAGCTTGAGCTGGCCGCGCGGCGCCTGCCGGATGTGCAGCGGAAACGACATGCCGTCGCGCATCTGCCGCGGTTCCGGCAGCGGCGCGAGAATTTCGGCGCCGTCAACATTTACCGACAGCGATGCATCGCTGCCGTGCTTGTCGAACAAAGCGCGCGCCGCATCGAGCGCCGCATCACCGGCGTCGATCAGAGCCAGCATCGAGGCGAAGGCGGGATTACCACCATTGCGCGCAGCAGCCGCAGCAAGATCGAACAGCTTGGTGTCGCCGCCATGAACCAGAGCAATCCTGTCCTGGCCGCCGGCCCGAAATGTCGCGAGTTTCACCAGCGCTTCCCCTTGTTCTCGAATTAATTCTGTGGCCAAAAAGCTAGCGGTTAAAGCCGGACCACGCAAATCTCGCCCCGCGGAATTGCTGTGCAGCGCCTCGAATGGCGCGCCAGCATCGCCAACAAAAATAGAGGAAACGCCATGAGCAACCATCCCGTCATCGTCGATGCGATCCGCACCCCAATGGGCCGCGGCAAGGCCGGCGGCGCGCTGTCCGAGGTGCATCCGGTCGATCTGCTGGCCGGCCTGCTGCGCGAGATCGTGGCACGCAACGGCATCGATCCCGGCAGTGTCGATGACGTCATCATCGGCTGCGTCAGCCAGGTCGGCGAGCAGTCGGCGACGCCGGGCCGGATGGCACTGCTGGCGGCGGGTTTCCCGACCCATGTGCCCTCCACCACCATCGATCGCAAATGCGGATCGAGTCAGCAGGCGGTGCATTTCGCCGCGCAAGGCGTGATGGCCGGTGTCTACGACATCGTCATCGCCGGCGGTGTCGAATCCATGAGCCGGATCCCGATGGGCAGCGCGCGGATCGGCCAGGACCCGTTCGGGCCGCTGATGACCGAACGTTTCGCGCCCGGCCTGGTGTCGCAGGGCGTTTCCGCGGAACTGGTCGCCGCGAAATGGGGCATCACGCGCGGCGAACTCGACGCCTATTCGGCGCGATCGCATCAACTGGCGGCAGCGGCGCGCGACAGCGGCGCGTTCAAGAGCGAAATCACGCCGGTGACGATCGGCGATCGAATCGTACAGTTTGACGAAACGATCCGGCCGTCGACCACGGCGGAAGGCCTGGCGCAATTGAAGCCGTCGTTCCAGACGCCAGAGAGCGCCGCGCGGTTTCCCGAACTGGGCTGGCAGGTCACGGCCGGAAATTCGTCGCAGATCACCGATGGCGCCTCCGCCATGCTGATCATGAGCGAGGCGATGGCAGCCAAACTCGGCCTGAAGCCCCGCGCCCGCTTCGTCGGCTTCGATGTCTGCGGCGACGATCCCTTGCTGATGCTGACCGCGCCGATCCCGGCGACGCGGCGCGTGCTGCAGAAGAGCGGCATGAAGCTCGACGACATCGCGCATTACGAGGTCAACGAGGCCTTCGCGTCGGTGCCGCTGGCCTGGCAAAAGGAATTCGGCAGCGATCCCGCGCGCCTCAATCCGCGCGGCGGCGCCATCGCGCTCGGCCACCCGCTCGGCGCCTCTGGCGCGCGGCTAATGACGACGATGCTGCACACGCTGGAGCAGACCGGCGGCCGCTACGGGCTGCAGACCATGTGCGAAGCCGGCGGCATGGCGAACGCGACGATCATCGAGAGGCTGTAGTTATTGGATCGGCTCCCTTCGTCATTGCGAGGAGCACTTGCAACGAAGCAATCCAGACCTTGCTTGCGGGTGTTGGATTGCTTCGCTGCGATCGCAATGACGACGCTCCGCTGTTTGCCCGCTACTTCCCCGCCCCTGCAAACACCTTGGCGATCGCGCTCTGCGCGTCGCTCTGGATCTGTCGCAGATGCTCCTGGCTGCGGAAGCTTTCGGCGTAGATCTTGTAGACATCCTCGGTGCCCGACGGGCGCGCGGCGAACCAGCCGTTGTCTGAGCTCACCTTGATGCCGCCGAAGGCGACGTTGTTGCCCGGCGCGGCGCTGAGCGTGGATACCACGGGATCGCCGGCCAGATCCTTCACCGCGATCTGCTCGGGCGAGAGTTTCTTCAGCAGGTCTTTCTGCTGCACGCTCGCCGGCGCGTCGATGCGTTCGTAATAGGGCACGCCGAATTCCTCGGTGAGCTTGTCGAAGCGCTGACTCGGATCCTGCTTCGTGCGCGCGGTGATTTCTGCGGCGAGCAGGCCGAGGATCAGGCCGTCCTTGTCGGTGGTCCAGACCGAGCCGTCGCTGCGCAGGAACGAGGCGCCGGCGCTTTCCTCGCCGCCGAAACCGAACGAACCGTCGCTGAGGCCGTCGACAAACCATTTGAAGCCGACCGGGGTCTCGACCAGCTTGCGGCCGAGTTTCTTCACCACGCGGTCGATGATGGCGCTGGAGACGATGGTCTTGCCCACCGCGCTGTCGGCGCGCCACTGCGGACGGTTTTCAAACAGATAGGAAATCGCGGCGGCGAGATAGTGGTTCGGATTCATCAGCCCATTGGAGCGCGTGACGACGCCGTGGCGATCGGCGTCGGTGTCGTTGGCAAAGGCGACGTCAAATTTTTCGCGCATGCCGATCAGCCGCGCCATCGCGTAGGGCGACGAGCAATCCATCCGGATCTTGCCGTCCCAATCCACGGTCATGAAGCGGAAGGTCGGATCGACGGTGTCGCTGACGATGGTGGCATCCAGCTTGTAGCGTTCGATGATCGGCTGCCAATAGTGCACGCCGGCACCGCCGAGCGGATCGATGCCGATCTTGACGCCAGCGGCGCGGATCGCCTCCATATCGACCACATTGGCGAGGTCCGCGACGTAAGGGCTGATGTAATCATAGCGATGCACGAAGGCCGATGTGCGAGCGCGCTCATAGGACATCCGCTTGATGCCCTTGAGATCGTTCTCAAGAAAGCCGTTGGCGGCGCGCTCCATCCCGCCAGTGATATCGGTGTCAGCCGGACCGCCATTCGGCGGATTGTATTTGAAGCCGCCGTCCTCCGGCGGATTGTGCGACGGCGTGACCACGACACCGTCGGCGAAGCCGCCGGTGCGACCCTTGTTATAGGTCAGGATGGCGTGGGAAATCACCGGCGTCGGCGTGTAGCCATCGTGCTGGTCGATCATCACATTGACGCCGTTGGCGGCGAACACTTCCAGCGCGCTGACCAGCGCGGGCTCCGCGAGCGCGTGGGTGTCGATGCCGATGAACAGTGGGCCGTCGATACCCGCGCCAACGCGGTAATCGCAGATCGCCTGGCTGATGGCGAGGATGTGGTTTTCGTTGAACGAATTATTGAAGGCCGAGCCGCGATGCCCGGAGGTACCGAAGGCGACGCGCTGCGCGGGGATCTTGGGATCCGGTCGGCCAGCGAAATAGGCCGTGACCAGGCGCGGCACGTTGACCAGCAGGGATGGATCGATCGTCTTGCCGGCCAGCGGGCTTATATGAGCAGCCACATGATTCTCCTTCGCAAACCAAAAGTCCGGCCCGCAGCACAATGATCGCGCGGGCCCAGTCTCTCATGGCATGTTTCGGAGCAATAATCAGCTAATTGGCGCGGGGTCCAGAGGGGATGGAACCGCGCGGTCATTGCGAGCAACCCAGAGCTCAAGTGCAGCGAAGACTGGATTGCTTCGTCGCAAGGGTTCTTCGCAATGACGAAACTCAGGCCTTGCGCGATGTCCGGTTGATCGCCCACGCCACCGGCACGGCGAAACACACGAACATTAACACGACGGCTGCAGCGACCAGCATGCTATCGAGGGGCATTTTCTTCTCCATGTTTGGTGGAGAAGATTCTAGTTCGGGTGGTTTGGAAGTGCTTTGAGCTGCATCAAAATACGCAGCGTGCGATCACGCCGCGGCGAGTTGATCCAGCCGGTCGGTGCTGAGCAGGCGAACGCCATCGGGCACCACGACCACGACCTTTTCCTTGGCGAGTTTTGTCAGCGTGCGGCTCACCGTCTCGATGGTGAGGCCGAGATAGTCGGCGATATCCTGCCGGCTCATCGGCAGCGGCACGTTCACCGACATCGCGCCGATCCGGCCATAGCGGGTCTGCAGGTTGAGCAGGAAGGCGGCAACCTTCTCCTCGGCGGTGCGGCGGCCGAGCAGCAGCATCTGGTCCTGCGCCAGGCTGAGTTCATGGCCGGCGAATTCATGCAGCCGCCGCAGCAGATGCGGCTTGCCATCGACGTAATTGAGAAATGCCGAGCGAGCAAAGCGGCAGACCTTGACGTTGGTCACCGCCTCGGCGGCGACGCCGTAGCGATCCATCAGCGCAAGACCGAGGAAATCGCCGGGCAACGCAAAGCCGACGATTTGGCGGCGGCCGTCGGGCAGCGACTTGTAGAGCCGGACGATGCCCTCGGTGACGTTGAAGACGCTGCCGGCCAGAGCGCCCTGGTCGAACAGCATGGTCTTCGCTGGAAAATTCTTGACCAGGCTGATGCGGTCGAGTTCGTCGAGTTCCGACGCCTCCAGCGCACCGCAGACGCTGAACAGACGGACCTTGCAGTCGTCGCAGCCGTTCTCGCTACGGCCATGCTTGCAGTCGCTTTTGCCCGACCCGGCGCAGGTTTCGGCGATTGGCTCGGCGAAGGTCATGGCATTGTCCGTCTTCGGTTCGGTCATGGCGGTTACCCTACACCATTTGACATGGATCAATCACCGGCGTCGTTGATGCAGATCAATGCCGGAATGGCTGCCCCGCGCCAATTTCATGGGCCATGCGGGGATTCGGCGATGAACGAGCAGTTCCAGGCACTTCCGATGACCTGGGCGAGCGCACGGGCAGCCTATCCCCTGGTCTATCTGCACGACGCCAGTGTCACCCTGGAGAAATGGCTGCATTTCGTGCGCCGGCGCTGCCGCGCCACTTCCGGCCGATCAGGGCTGATGGCGATCCGCGACTGCCGCGGCATCGTCCACGCGCTGTTCAGCTACAGGGTCGATCTTGATCTGCGGACCCGAAAGCGGCTGTGCATCGCCAATCTGATCGTGGCGCATCTGCCGGGATCGCAGATCGACCACGCCGTGGTCGCCAGTACAGGCCAGGTCGCGGCGTCCCTGGGCTGCCAGACCATCAGCATCGAGCAGCCGTTTCAGCCGTTGCTCGGTTTCGTGCCGAAATGTCCGACGGCGGAATTGCCGCGAAGCCAGCCGCAACCTTCTATCAGCACCCGCCAGCACTAAGGCTCGCGGCCAACATCAAGCGCCCTCGTCCAACGCGACCAGTTCGCGCTTCCTGCGGAACGAGGGCAGCAGCGGACCGACCAGCAGCACCAGCGCCAATAGCAGACACGCGGCAGAGATGGGGCGTTCGACGAAGGTCATCAGATTGCCCTGCGACAGGATCAGCGACTTGCGCAGGTTGTTCTCCAGCAGCGGCCCGAGCACGAAGGCGAGCACCAGCGGCGCCGGCTCATAGCCGAATTTGCGCATGAAATAGCCGATCACGCCGAAGCCGACCATGACGTAGACGTCGAACACATTGTTGCTGCTGCAATAGACGCCGATGATGGTGAACAGGATGATCATCGGGAACAGCACGTTGTAGGGCAGTTTCAAAAGCCGCACCCACATCCCGATCAGCGGCAGGTTCAGCACCAGCAGCATCACGTTGCCGATATACATGCTGGCGACGATGCCCCAGAACAGACCGGGGTTCTGCGTGATCAGCAAAGGCCCCGGCTGCAGGCCGTGGATGACGAAGGCGCCGAGCAGCAGCGCCATCACCACATTCGGCGGGATGCCCAATGTCATCAGCGGGATGAACGCGCCACCGGCGGCGGCGTTGTTGGCAGCTTCGGGACCGGCGACGCCTTCGATGGCGCCCTTGCCGAAACGCTCCGGCGATTTCGACATCCGCTTCTCCAGCGCATAGGACGCGAACGACGCCACCACCGCGCCGCCGCCCGGCAGGATGCCGAGGAAGAACCCCAGAATGGTGCCGCGCGTGATCGGTCCCGTGCTGGCCTTCCAATCTTCCTTGTTCGGCAGCAGCTGCGTGATTTTGGCGTTGATGATGTCGCGCTTGATGACCTGCTCGGTGTTGAGCAGCACTTCGGCGAGGCCGAACAGGCCCATCACCACGGGCACGAGGCCGATGCCGTCGATCAGCTCGATGCGGCCGAAGGTGAGCCGTGGCTGTGCGGTGATGCCGTCGAGCCCGATCAGGCCGAGCACGATGCCGATGCAGGCCATCAGCAACGCCTTGGCCATCGAGCCCTGGGTGAGGAAGGTCAGCACGACGAGGCCGAGCACCATCAGGCTGGCATATTCGGCGGGGCCGAAGGCGATGGCGACGCTGGCCAGCGATGGCGCCACCAGCATCAGGGCGACCAGCGAGAACGTGCCGGCGATGAACGAGCCGAGCGCGGAGATGCCCAGCGCCGGCCCGGCGCGGCCCTGCTTCGCCATCTGGTGGCCGTCGATGCAGGTGACGACCGAGGCGGCCTCGCCGGGAATGTTGACCAGGATCGAGGTGGTGGAGCCGCCATACATCGAGCCGTAATAGATGCCGGCCATCATGATGATGCCGGATTCCGGCGTCCCGGACAGGGTGATCGGCAGCAGCAACGACATCGCCGAGATCGGGCCAATGCCGGGCAGCACGCCGACCAACGTGCCGATGAACACGCCGATGAAACAATACAGGACATTGACCGGCTGCAGCGCGACGCCGAACCCCTGCATGACATTGAAAAGTACGTCCATGATGAGATCCGTCAGCCGATTTCAAAAATGCCCGAAGGCAACTGGATGAGCAGAGCATGCTTGAGCACCCACCAGACGCCGAGTGGCGCCAGCACCGCGAGTGGAAGGGCTAGCGTCCAGCGCACGGGATCGATGACGCGTAACAACAGCAGCAGCAGTGGAATGGTTGAGATCAGAAAACCGAGCTGATCGAGTGCCACGGAATAGGCGATCAGACACGCGATGATCACCACCGGCTTGGTCCAGCGCGTACCAATCCAGCGCGAGCCGAAGGTCGGCCCGCCCTCGGTGACCGCCGCGACGATGATCGACGCCGCGAACAGGCACATCAGGATTCCCGTATAGAACAGCACATAGCCGGAGCCGGGATCGTTGATGGTGCCGAGCTTCAGCTTGAGGCCCGACCAGATCACGAAGATACCAAGAGCGACGCCAAGCACGCCGCCCCAGAGTTCGGAGTTGTTGAGGCGGAATGGAAGGCGGGTTTGATCGGTCATGGGCACAACTTTCAATCAACATCGGAGACTTGTGCCCCGGATGCAGTGCAACGCGTCGCACTTGCGGCGTGGTGCGCTGCAGATCCGGGGCCCATCCTATTGCGAAGGAAGAGTGGGTCCCGGATCTGCGGAGCAGCGTGAATAACGCTGCACCGCGTCCGGGACACGAGCTTCACCCGTGCGGGGCTCACACACTCAGTTCGTCTTCTTGCTCAGCCCGATGCCGTCAATCACCTTGCGTTCGGACTCCGTTACCTCGGTAACGAACTTGCGATAGTCCGCCGTGTTCTTGTAGTTCGGCACCATGTCGTATTTGGCAAGCGTGGCGATGACCGCGGGATCCTCAATCGCCTTCTTGAAGGCGTCGTGCAGCTTGGCGACAATCTTCGGATCCATGCCCTTGGGGCCGGCGATGCCGAACGGCGAATCGTACACCATGGGATAGCCGAGCTCCTTCAGCGTCGGCACATCCGGGAAGTTCGGCGAACGCACCGAGGTCCACACCATCAGCAGCCGCAGCTTTCCGGCATCGACCAGCGGCCGCCAGCCCGTGGAATCCGCCTGCAGCATGGTGTGATTGCCGAGCACGGCGGCATTGGTCTCGGCGCCACCCTTGAACGGCACCTGCGTCAGCTTGATGCCGGCGAGTGCTGCAATCTGCTCCATTCCGACATGCAGCGAGGTGCCGGTGCCGGGCGTCGCATAGGTGATCTTGCCGGGATTGGCCTTGGCGAAATCGACGACATCCTTCCAGGTCTTGAACTGGGATTCCGAATTGGTCGTGACGCCGAAGGTGTAGCCGGTGAGATGAATGATGTAGCTGAAATCCTTTTCGGGATTCCACGACACTTCCTGCATCAGCGGCAGACGGAACACGGTGATCGGAATTTGCGAAATGGTGTAACCGTCGGGCTTCGCCGCTGCGGCCATCGTCGCCGGGCCGACCGTGCCCCCGCCACCGCCTTTGTTGTCGACGGCGATCGGCTGACCGAGATGCTTTGACGCGGCATCGGCAATCGCGCGCATCGAGATGTCGGTCGAGCCGCCCGCGGGCCATGGCACGATCAGCGTGATCGGCTTGGTCGGATAGTCTTGCGCCATGGCGGCACCGCCGAATAGCAGGACAGCCGCGGCGACTGCCATCACAAAGCGATTGCGTTGCAACATATCATCCTCCCTGTGCGGTCCATGATCACGTCCGGACCTGCGTTGCTCTTTTTGTTTTGGCTCTGTCGCTATCAACGACTATTCTCACCTCATCGCAATTCGCTTTCAAGATTGCGCGTGCGACATTAGGTCCATCCGCATCTTGGCGCCTCGGAAAATTCCGTCACCAAAAATATTGGCCGACGATGTCGGATTGCACGTTCGTCATTCGTCCTTTGGGCCGACACCCATTCGAGAGGAGACGCCGATGACCAAACTGATCTTCATCAACCTGCCCGTCACCGACCTGCCCCGCGCGACTGCCTTCTACGAGGCGATCGGCGCCAGCAAGAACGAACGGTTCTGCGACAGCACCGCCTCCTGCATGGTGTTCTCCGACACCATCCATGTGATGCTGCTGACCCACGACAAATTTCGTCAGTTCACGCCGAAAAAGATTGCCGATGCCAAAACCTCCAGCGAAGTGCTGATCTGCATTTCCGCCGAGAGCCGCGACGCCGTCGATGATATGGTGCGCAAGGCGGACACCGCGGGCGGTGGTGTCGATCCGTGCCCGAAGCAGGATTACGGCTTCATGTATGGCCGCAGTTTCGAGGATCCGGATGGCCACATCTGGGAAGTGATGTGGATGGACGTCGCAGCAGCAATGGCCGCGCAGCCCGCCGCCGCGCAAGCCTGAAATCCGGTCGCAGGAGAACGCCGATGTCGAAGATCTCACCGTTTTTGTGGTTCGCCAGCGAGGCCGAAGAGGCCGCGAATTTCTATGTCTCGCTGCTGCCGAATTCGCGGATCGAAAAAGTGCAGAAGAACGTGGTCGACAGCCCTGCCGGCAAGGCAGACTCGGTGCTGGTGGTGCAATTCACCCTCGCCGGCCAGAGTTTCATGGCGCTGAATGGCGGCAAGCCGTTCGATTTCACCCATGCCGTCTCGTTCCTGATCAATTGTGACGACCAGGCCGAAATCGACCGGCTTTGGAATGCGCTGACCGACGGCGGGGCGCCCGAGCAATGCGGCTGGCTCAAGGACCGCTACGGCGTGTCCTGGCAGATCGTGCCGCGCGTGCTGCCGGAACTGCTCGGCGGCCCGGATCCGGCCGGTGCGCAGCGGGCGATGATGGCCATGATGCAGATGGTCAAATTCGACATCGCCGGACTCAAGAGGGCCTATGCCGGCAAATAAATCGCCGGATTACGGCCGGAGCTTTGCTTGACATCGAGTCACGCGACTTCTTATATGCCGCGCGTTCGCGAGGGTGGTTTGGCCCCCGCAAATGCTGTGGCGGGGTAGCTCAGTTGGTTAGAGCACGGGAATCATAATCCTGGGGTCGGTGGTTCGAGTCCACTCCTCGCTACCAAATCTTATAATGATTTCAAATAATTAACCGATGCCGCAGGCTAAGACGTGCCGGATGGCCTCCGACGCGGGGCGCTTGTCGACAAGGTCGCCCGCCAGCCCGCGCGCTCAGTCTTTCTGCTTCAGCATCGCCAGAATGCGATCGGCTTCGGTGCGCCAGTTGGAACTGCGCGCGAAGCCGGGCGCGGCCTTGGCGCCGAACAGGCCTTCATCGGCGAGGTCGGCCACCCAGCCTTGGCGCTCGGCGGTGCCTTCGGCCGACCATGGCGAGAGGCCAATGTCGCGCACGGTCTCGGCAACCTCGCGAACCTCTTCGCTGCGGCGGCGGCCGTGCTCGATCACCCGCTGGAAGAAGTAAGCGCCCTGCTTCTCCCAATCGATGCTGGGAAACGTCTCGGTCAGCGACGCCAGCAGCGCATCCTCTACACCGTAGGCCCGCGCGGTCGTGAAGCTTTCGATGACCATGGCTTCCAGGCCCTTGATCATCACGCTGCGGCACATCTTGACGGCGGAGGCGACACCAAGCTGCTCGCTCGCCACCTTGGCGTCGAAGCCAAGCGCCACCAGCAGCGGCGCCAGTTCGGGGGCGCCAGCGCCGCCCAGCAGCAGGGGCACTTTGATGCGATAGGGCGGAATCGACGTCATCACCGCGCCCTCGACATAGCGGCCGCCGGCGCCATCGATCAGCGCCGCGGCGCGCTGCTTGGCACCAGGCGAGGCTGAGTTGAAGTCGAGAAACCAGGCGTCCTTCTTCACCGTGGGCGCGCAGGCCTGCGCCACCGGCACGGCCTGGCTCGCCGTCACCGCCGAGATGATGAAATCGGCATGCGCAGCGAGATCGGCATGCGACGCCGCCAGCGCGACGCCGTGCGCCGCTGCGTGGTCGCGCAAGGCAGCGGCTTGATCGCCGCCGAGCTTGATATCATAGGCGCTGATACGCACGCCTTGCTCGCGCAGGTCTTCCGCGAGGATGCGGCCGACTTCGCCGTAACCGACGATACCGACGTGCCACTGATTAGATGCGGCGGGCATGACAACCTTCTGTTTTCGAGCCGGGATTGTTATTGGATCTTGATATTGGCTTCTTTGAGCACCGGCCCCCATTTGGCGGCTTCCGCGCGCATATAGGCATCGAACTCCTGCGGCGAACTGCCGAGCGGCGTGGCGCCGATCTTCTCCAGCGCAGTCAGGACCACCGGGTCTTTCAGGGCCGTCGCCAGATCGTCGTGGATTTTCGCCACCAGTTCCGGCGCCATGCCGGCGGGTCCGAGGAAGCCCCACCACACCGCGGTGTCGTAGCCGGCCACGCCGGCCTCCGCCACCGTCGGCACATTGGGCAGCATCTTCGAACGCGTGGCCGTGGTCACCGCAATCGCGCGCACCGCGCCGCCGTCGAGCTGGCCTATCACCTCGGGCAGTGGATTGATGCTCATCGGGATATCGCCGGCCATCACCGAGGTCAGCGCAGGCGCACCGCCCTTGTAGGGAATCGACACGATCTTCACGCCGGCCATATGGTTGAGCAATTCGCCGGCGAGATGCGCCGAGGTGCCGTTGCCGGACATGCCGTAGGACAGGGAGTCAGGCTTCTGCTTGGCGATCGCCAACAACTCCGCCAGATTCTTGGCCGGATTGTCCTTCGACACCATGATGGCGAGCGGCGAATAGGCCACCTCGCTGATCGCCGTAAAATCCTTGAACGTATCGTAGGGCAGGCTGGGATAGAAAAACTGGTTGAGCGGATGGCCGCTGGCGACCAGGATCAGTGTGTAGCCGTCCGGGGCAGCCTGGGTCAGCGCCTTCGAGGCAATGGTCCCACCGGCGCCCGGACGATTCTCGATGATCGGCGTCTGCCCCCAGGTCTTCGACAGCGACTGGCCAATGGTGCGCGCAATCACATCGACGGCGCCGCCGGCGGCATAGGGCACGAAGAACGTCACCTGCTTTTTAGGGAACGACTGGGCGTGCGCGCTGAAGCCAGCCAGGGAAACGGCGGCGGCCATGCCGATACCGATGAATTTCGTCAGAGTTGCCACGGCGTGTGTCCTCCCGATGGATAAGCCAGTCGACTCGCGTAGATGACGCGGTGACTCTATTGAAATTGAATGCGCTGTAGACCAGAATCGTCGGTTGATGGATACCTCTTTCAGAAGTGACGGTTAGCAATTGCTATTGCGGCCCGGCCGTCGTGGCAGCCCGCAGCCCGGAACGGGCAATCGCGGCGCTCACCAAGCCTTCTGCCTTCGCCTCTTCCGTGAACTTTTTAACAAATGCCATCCCCTGATCGCGCCCCTTCGGAATCGCGATGGCGTGCCGTTCGACTCCCCATCTGCCATCGAGGACCTTCGATCCCGGCAGCTTTTCCGCCATCTCGAACAAGGTCGCCTTGTTGGTGGCGAAGGCGTCGAGCTTGCCGGCCACCATCATCTCGGCCACCAGCGTAATGGCAGCGACGCGAACGACCTGCGCCTGCTTGAGGTCGCGCGACAATACGGCATCGGAGGAGCTTCCCTCGGTGACACCGACACGAAATCCGGGCCTTTCGATATCGGCGAGCGTGACGGCCGGGGACCCTTGCGGGACGAGATAGCCGAGTTCGCTTTCCAGATAGGGCGGACCGAAATCCATTTCCCTGGCGCGTGACGCCGAGGCATTGGTGAAGGCGGCATCGACCTTCCCGGTCTTCACGGCCTCGAGCACCTCGGCGTTCTTGGAAAACACCACGGGCTCGTAGGGCACGCCGAGCCGTTGCGCGAGGGCCCTGCCCAGGTCGTAACCGACACCCTTTGGGCCGCCCGACTGCGGATCCGGCAGGATCGACGTCGGTGTTCCCGTGTAAAGCCCGACCCTGAACTTGCCGGTCGGCGCCAGAATGTCGCGCGGCTCCGGATCGCCGGCGACCGCGGCGCCCACGAAAGGCACGACAAGCAGCCCGGTCATCGCCAGCAACGCGAAAGATCTCCGGCACATGCTTGCCATACGTTTCACTCCCCGGTTCTTTGCTACCTATCACCCGTCCGGCGGGTCTGCATAGGCGCATCGGGGCAGGATGGCCATGACGTCCTTCATGGATGATCGCCTCTGCAATCGGCACAGGCGCCGATGACGCCCCCTGCCCGTTGCCTGCTCATCAAGCGCGCCACGGCCTGTTTTAACCTATTAGTAATCGTGATGGGCGATCAGATAGTCCGGCGGCATATTGTTCCACGCCTTTGGACGGGATGCGACATGTTCCAGCTGTTCTTGCGGGCTCGCGCGCACAACTATTTGAGGGGCTTCACCGGCGAGCGCGAATTCAAGGCGCGCTCTGCGGAACGCGATGCCGAGACCGACCGCTTGCGGGTTGAGGCCATCATTCGCTCTCTTGAAGATGCGCTGAACGGAGCCGAAGCCGAGCAGACCGGTCTCACCCGGCGGGTCGATGACGTGCTGTCGCGCGCGGCCGTCACCTTCGGCAATGGCAACGACGAATATCTGAGCCGGGAAAAGCTCGACAGCGACCATCTCGATCTGTTTGAGAAAGAAATCTCCAACGGCCAGCGCCGGCTGCGCGAGCTCACGATCAGCATCACGCATTTCAAATTCCTGAAGGCCGCGCTGCTCAGCCGGTTTCCCGACTACAAACCGCGTGCTCCGGTGAACTAGTCAGAGCGGCCGGCGTTTCCGGCCGGCGCTCGGAATGGTCCCGATCGCCCCAGCGCCGGCGGAACCCAAGCTTGTTTCGAACAGAGCCAATGGGCTCGCGCCTTCTTTCGCCCGTAAACGAATTCATCTGGTTGCTTACAAAAGCGGTGAACTCCGCGCGAAATCTCTCGGCGGAAAATTCGCTGGCCCGGGCCCGACAGTCGGACCTTGAAAACGAATCCTCCTGCGCAACAAATGCGCGAACACATTCCGCAATCGCTTTCGGATTGGGGGAATCGAAAAACATTCCGGTGCGGCGGCCAGGCGACGCCGACACCGTCTCGCGCGCGCCGCCACGACCAAGCGCCAAAACGGGGGCGCCCTCCGACTGCGCTTCGACCACGATAATGCCGAAATCTTCCTCGGCTGCGAACACAAAGGCACGCGCGGTGCCCATCAGCTCACGCAGCTTCTCGTCACTGACGAAGCCGACAAACGACACATTGGGACCGGCCATCTTCTTCAAGCGTTCCGCATCGGGGCCATGGCCGGCGACGACAAGTTTCTGATCGGGCAGCTCAGCAAACGCCCGAATGACGGCTTCGATCTTCTTGTAGGGCACAAGTCGGCTTGCCGCGAGAAAATGCCCGCCCGAGGGCTGATCGACCGTCTGCCTGGACATCGTTACCGGCGGATAGATCACCTTCACATCCCGGCCATAAACCTTCTTGATGCGCTTGGCGACGAAATTGGAATTGGCAATCATCGCATCCGGACCATGCGCCGTGCGCACATCCCAGATCCGCATCCGATGCAGGAGCGCCCGCGCTACAGCACTCTTGATGCCCGCCGTGTAGCCGCTTTCGTTCAGATACGCATGCTGCAGGTCCCAGGCATAGCGCATCGGCGAATGCACATAAGAGATGTGCAGCTGATTGGGCCCGGTAATGACGCCCTTGGCGACCGCGTAGCTGCTGGAAATCACCAGATCATAGCTCGACAGATCGAATTGCTCGATCGCGATCGACATCAGCGGCAGATACGAGCGATGATATTTGCGGATCTTCGGCATCTTCTGCAGAAAGCTGGTATGCGCTTTCTCGAAGCCGATTTTGGCACGATCCTCCGGCGTGAGGACATCGAACAGGGTGAAGACATCCGCGTTCGGATAGCAGCGCAGGATTTCGCGCAGCACCTGCTCTGCGCCGCCCAGCACGTATAACCAGTCATGAACGACAGCAACGCGCATGCGAATCCCTCAGTCCGGTGGCAAAGTATTTCGAGTTACCGAATTCAATAGCCGAACCGCGCCTTTCTACAACCGACTCCTGCAACTTGTGTTAATTGGCCAATGGTTAATCGATAAGATTTGAAGTACTGCGTTCGCGCCCTCGTAGACAGGGCGAGCGGGAGGTCATCGAAATAGGAATTATCTCAACATACATACACCGGGGCTTTTGACCACGCCCCCCTTTCGAGCGCGCGACCTTTGCGGTCGATCGCGCTATAAGCTCCGGGGGCATAATCGGGGCTTTTGCGCATGATGACGCTGCGTCAGGTTGAGGTGATCCGCGCCGTGATGGTGACGGGCACCATTGGCGGCGCGGCAAAACTTCTCAACGTGTCGGCGCCCGGCATCAGCCGGCTGGTGAAATACACGGAGAAATCGCTCGGCATCCGCTTCTTCCAGCGCCAGAACGGGCGCTATTTTCCCACGCCGGAAGCGGAGAGTATTTTCGAGCAGATCAACGGCGTCTACAAGAAGGTCGACGACCTCACCGAGATCATCTCCAAGATCGGCCGCGGTGCGTTGTCGGAGTTGCGTATCGGCTCGGTACCGAGCATTTCCCAGGTGATGGTGCCGCGCGCCATCGAGCAGGTGCGACGGCGCTATCCCGAACTGCGGATCGACATCAATATCCTGAAGATCGAAGAGGCGGTCGATTATCTGCTGCTCGGCCGCGGCGATTGCGCGGCCATGAGCTACCGGCTCGATCATTCCGGGCTCGATTTCCTGCCGCTGGCGTCCGGCGAGCTGTTTTGCATCGTGCCGGAAGGACACGAACTCGCGGGCCGCAAGCAGGTCTCCGCCAGAGAGATCATTCGCTATCCCCTGATCGGCATCGATCCCAACGATCCCTATGGCCGGATCATGGCCGAGATTTTCGCCCGCTATAAGCTTAAATACGACATCACCATCCGGGCCCGCTTCGGCACCACGGTCTGCGCGCTGGTGAAGGCCGGGCTCGGCATCGCCGTGATCGACCAGTTCACCGTCGCACATGGCGGCTATCCCGGCGTCGTCGTGGTGCCGATCATCGAGCCGACCCGGTTCGATACGTACATCGCCGTAAAGCGCGGCGCGCCGCTGTCGCTGCACATCGAGCATTTCATCGACTGCCTGCGCGCGGAAATGCGCGCCGTAGGACCGGGGCGAACCGCGGCAAAAGTGCCGGATCCCCGGGGTCGTAAAAAGTAACACCATGTTATGTTTGTTGCATAACAGGGTAATTGTGTTAGATCGCCGCTGCGCTATTCTTGCGGCAATTTCGCGATCAATTTGCCGCCACAGCATTGGCCATCAACGATGAATTCGCCCGGGCAAAAGACCCCTGCTTCCAGCCGCCGCTTCCTCACCGGTCTGCTCGGTGCGCCGATCGCGCATTCCGCCTCGCCGGCGATGCATGAACGCGCGGCGGAGGCCTTGGGTGCGCGCTGCCACTACCAGCTGATCGAGGTCGCCGGCGCCGGCCGCGACGACCTGAAACTGTTGCTGGAAGGCGTCCGGCGGCTCGGCTTTGCCGGCATCAACGTCACCTTCCCCTACAAGGAAGCGGTGCTCGATCTGCTCGACGAATTATCGCCGGGCGCAAAGGCGATCGGCGCGGTCAACACCGTTGTGGTTCGCGACGGCCGCCTGATTGGCCACAACACCGATACCACGGGCTTTGCCCGGGCCGCCCGCAAGCTCGTTACCGCCTCCGCGCATGGTGCCGTCGCCGTGATCGGCACTGGCGGCGTCGGCAAGGCGATCGCCTTTGCGCTGGCGGATCTCGGCGTCGCTGAAATCAGGATTTTCGATACCGATCGCACCAAGGCCGAGCATCTCGTATCGCTGTTGCAGAAGAAGCAGGATATACGGATCGCTGCGAGCGTCGAGGACGCACTGGGCGGCGCCGTGGGTGTCGTCAACGGCACGCCGGTCGGCATGCTGCCGAACCGCGGCACCCCGGTGCCGGATGCGCTGCTGCACGCCGATCTGTGGGTTGCCGATGCGGTGTATTCGCCGCTGTGGACACCGCTGCTGAATGCCGCCAAGGCCAAGGGCGCCGCCGTCATGACCGGGCGCGATCTCGCGATCTATCAGGCCGCCGACGCCTTCGAGCTCTTTACAGGCCTTGCGCCATCCACCGTCGAAATGGGAATTGCTTTCGACGCCGTAATGGCCAAAAGGTATCCGACTACAAACGCAGCATAACAACGCGGCCGGATACAAGGCCGCGATCCAACAATCACAACGATAACAACGGGAGGATTCGATGAAGTCAGTATTTTTGGCGAGCGCACTGCTCGCGACTGTTTTAACCGGAGCGGCGTTCGCGCAGTCCGGAACGCCGATCAAATTGGCGAATGTCGCCGAACTGTCCGGCGGCGGCGCCACCGTCGGCACCAACTGGAAGAACGGCATCGATCTGGCGATCGAGGAGATCAACGCCAAGGGCGGCGTGCTCGGCCGCAAGCTCGAAGTCACCCACGCGGACTCGCAGTCGAATCCCGGCGTGGCCCGTGCGCAGGTTCAAAAGGCGCTCGATACCGAACCCTATGTGCTGCTCGGCCCCGGCTATTCCGGTTCGGTCAAGGTGACGGCGCCGCTCGCGGCCGAAGCCGGCATCGCGCAGATCATGGGCGGCGAGGCCGCCGAACTCACCCAGGCCGGCAACAAGTTCCTGTTCCGCACCTCGTTCGGCCAGCAGTCTTCGATGCCGAAAGTCGCCAAATACATCAACGACGATCTGAAGGCGAAGTCGGTGGCCATCGTCTGGGTCAACAATGATTTCGGCAAGGGCGGCCGCGACGTCATCACCAAGGAGTTCGGCAAATACGGCATCAAGGTCGCAGCTGATCTCTCCACCGAAGCCGGCCAGGCCGATTTCGCCGCCGACGTCAGCAAGATCAAGGCGGCGGCGCCCGACGCGGTGTTCATCTACGTCAATGAAGAAGAGAGCGCGCGCATCCTGAAAGAACTGAAGCGCCAGGGCGTCACCGTGCCGCTGATGGGCGAGACCACGCTGGTCGGCCAGAAGGTGATCGAGCTCGCCGGCGATGCCGCCAATGGCGCGCGCGGCCATGTCGGCCTCACCACCGATGCGCCGGTCGATCTGATCAAGGCGTTCCGGGAAAAGTTCGTCAAGAAGTACAACTATGTGCCCGATCACAACGGTCTCAAGGGGTACCTTGCGATCTACATGATCAAGGCCACCACCGAAAAGATGGGCAAGGTCGATTCCAAGGCCTTCGCTGATAATCTGCACAACTTCACCATCAAGGCCGCCAGCGAGCCGGGCATCCTGATGGACGTGACCTTCGATCAGAACGGCGACATCGATCGCCAGGGTTTCCTGGCCGAAGTCGTCGAGGGCAAGCAGGTCATCAAGAAGGTGCTGCCGAAGCTGAACCCGTAACGCCTGCGCACTTCACCTCTCCCCGCCGCGCGAAGCAAAGCTTCGCTAGGCGGGGAGAGGTCGGAGCCGAGCGCCAGCGAGGCTTCGGGTGAGGGGGAGCCAGTGTTTCACTTGCAAGCGCCCCTCTCACCCCAGCCCTCTCCCCGCAAGCGCGGGGCGAGGGAGCGCGCGACCTGCGCCTGGCTCAAAGCGCCGGCCGAGAATTTGGAGGGCCTATGTCCAATCTGCTTGATCTTCTCGTCGCCGGCCTCGCCACCGGGGCGATCTATGCGATCGTCGCGGTCGGCTTCACGCTACTTTGGCAGACCTCGCAGACCATCAATTTCGCGCAGGGCGAGTTCGTCATGCTGCCGGCGTTCCTGATGCTGGCGGCGATGCACGCCGGCGTGCCGTTCTGGCTGGCAATCATCATCGGTATCCTGCTGTCGATGCTGTTGCTCGGGCTTGGCTTCAAGATGCTGCTGGTCGATCCGATGCTGCGCCACGGCGTGCTGCCGCTGGCAATTGCCACCATGGCGCTGGCGATCGGCCTCAAGGAGGCGGTGAAGCAGTTCTTCAGCGCCGAGGCGTCACCATTTCCCTCCATCGTGCCGGCCGGCGATATCTCGATCTTCGGCCGCATGGTCTCGCTGCAGAGCATCGGCGTGCTGGCGCTGGCGATAGCTGCGGTGCTCGCCCTCACCGCGCTACTCAACCGCACCTCGGTCGGTCACCAGATGCAGGCCGCTGCGCAGAACCCGACGGTGGCGCGGATCATCGGCGTCCCCGTCGAGCGGATGATCCTGCTGACCTTTCTGATCAATGCCTTCCTGGTGGCGCTGGCCTCATTGCTGATCACGCCGATCTATCTCGCCAAATTCTCCAGCGGCGAAGTGCTGGGACAGGCCGCCTTCATCGCGGCGATCGTCGGCGGCTTCAACCAGGTGCGCGGCGCCATCGCCGGCGGCCTGCTGATCGGCGTCGTCGATAATCTCGCCGCAGCCTATGTCTCGACGCAGTACCGCGCCGCGGTACCGCTGATCCTGCTGATCGTCATCATCCTGTTCCGCCCGCAGGGAATCCTAGGCCGGCCGGAGGAGCGCACCATATGACCGCGGGCAAATATCTGCAGATTGCGTTCGGCATCGTCGTGATCGCCGCACTGATCATCGTGCCGATGAATTTCAATCGCTACGGCTTGTTCATCCTCAGCCAGTGGGCGGTGATGACCATCGCCGCGATGGGGCTGAACCTGACGCTGGGCTATGCCGGACAGGTGTCGCTGGCGCAGGGCGCCTTCGTCGGCATCGGCGCCTACGCCGCGGCGATCATGACGTCGAACGGCCTGCCGCTGATCGCAGCATTGGGCGTCGCCATCGTGCTGTGCTTTGCGATCGGCTGGATCCTCGGCTACCCCGCTCTGCGGGTGCAGCATCACTACCTCGCTTTCGTCACGCTGGCGTTTTCGACGCTGGCCTTCCTGGTGTTCCGCAACGAGGACTGGCTGACCAAGGGCATCTACGGCATCAGCAACATTCCGCGGCCCGATGTGTTCGGCTTTCCCACCCGGCGCCCGTTGCCATTCTATTATCTCTGCCTCGGCTCGCTCGGCATCGTCTCGCTGGCAGTGTGGTGGCTGATCCGTTCGCCATGGGGCCGCGCCTTCGTGGCCTTGCGCGAAAATCCGATCCGGGCGCTGTCGCTCGGCATCGATACCCGACGCTACACGCTAATGGCCTTTGCTATCGGCTCTGCACTCGGAGGGGTCGCCGGCACGCTCTATGCACCGCTGACACAATATGTCGATCCCGTGCCGTTCAGCCTGGCGCTGTCGCTCGACCTGTTGATGATGGTGATCGTCGGCGGTGCCGGCTTCTTCTTCGGCCCGTTCCTCGGCGCGATGATCGCGGTGCTGCTGCCGGAATGGCTGCGCTTCACCCAGGGGTATTACCTGATGATCTACGCCGTCGCGGTGATCCTGCTGCTGATCTATTCGCCGACCGGCATTCTGGGCATCCTCGATCGCTTCATGGCGGAACGCCGCACCAAGATCGCCTCCGCCTTGCGGGCGGTGACGAAATCCAAACTGGAAACGGCGCCATGACCGCGGTTCTCGAAGTCAGCAACATCCGCAAGAGCTTTGGCGGCATCACCGCCGTCAACGGCGTCAGCTTCGACGTGCAGGAGGGCGAGATCCTCGGCCTGATCGGCCCGAACGGCTGCGGCAAGTCCACTTTGTTCAACTGCATCTTGGGCCAGCTCACCCCGAGCGACGGCGAGGTGAAAGTCGATGGCAAGGTGGTCACCGGGATGCGACCGTCGGAGCTGAACGGCCTCGGCGTCAGCCGCACCTTCCAGCTGCTGCAGGTGTTCCCCAAACTCTCGGTGCGCGAGAACCTGATCCTCGCCGGGCAGGAGCACCAAGGCAACATGCTGTCGCGGCTGCTCGGCCCCTCTGATGCCGGCCTGACCAACGCCGCCGACCAGATGATCGGTTTCTTCAAGCTCGATCATCTCGCCAAGGAGCCCGCGGGCGGACTCTCTTATGGGCAGCAAAAACTGCTCGATGCGGCGATGGCCTTCATGGGCGGGCCGCGGCTGGTGCTGCTCGATGAGCCCGCCGGCGGCGTCAACCTCACCATGCTTGCCGATCTCAAGGACCGGCTGACCGCGATCAACCGCGAGAAGCGCGCCACCTTCGTGGTGATCGAGCACAATATGGAATTCGTGATGTCGCTGTGCTCGCGCGTCATGGTGATGGCGGAAGGCAAGGTGCTGGCGATGGGGCGACCCGACGAAGTCCGCGCCAATCCCGCCGTGATCGAAGCTTACCTCGGACATTGAGGACCAACCCATGAGCGACGCGATCCTGGACGTTCAAAATCTGGTCGGCGGCTACGGCAAGATGACGATCCTGAACGGCACCAGCTTCTCGGTGCCAGCGGGATCGATCACCACGGTGATCGGACCGAACGGCGCCGGCAAATCCACCGTGTTCAAGGCGATCTTCGGGTTGTTGAAGCTGCGCGAAGGCAAGGTCACATTCAAGGGACGCGACGTCACCGGCCTCAGCCAGCGCGCGCTGCTCACCGCAGGCATCTGCTACGTGCCGCAGGGCCGCAACATCTTTCCGGAATTGTCGGTGCGCCACAACATCGAACTCGGCGCGGTCGCGGCGGGACGCGACATCACCGACCTGCCGGCGCGCATTGAAGCCGCGCTCGACAAATTTCCGGTGCTGCGCAAGAAGGCGACACAGCAGGCCTCGACGCTGTCCGGCGGCGAGCAGAAGCAACTCGAGATCGCCCGCGGCCTGCTGCTCAATCCGCAGCTGGTGCTGATCGACGAGCCCTCCATCGGTCTGTCGCCGCTGATGGTGCTGCAGACCTTCAACATCCTGAAGGAGCTGCGCAACCGCGGCGTCTCGATCCTGATGATCGAGCAGAATGCCCGCTCGGCGCTGGAAATTTCCGACTTCGGCATCGTGCTCGAACTCGGCCAGACCCGACTGTACGACAAGGCCGACCGCGTTCTCAACGATCCCCGCATCGGGCAATTGTTCCTGGGCGGCGCGATGACGGAGACCGCGGCGTGAGCGCGATGCGGATCGGCGTGGCGGGCGCAGGCGCGATCGGCCGCAAGCATGTCGAGCTGATCGAGGCCTCCGAGGATTGCGTGGCCGCGGGGATCGCCGACCCTTCGTCGGAAGCGAAAGCATTTGCGTCGGCACGCGGCATCGACTGGTATGCCGACCATCGCGAACTGCTGGAGGAAGCGCAGCTCGACGGCATGATTGTCGCTTCGCCCAATGCGTTGCATCTGGCGATGGCGCTGGACTGCATCGAACACGGCATCCCGGCACTGGTGGAGAAGCCGGTCACCGACACCGTGGCGGCTGCGCAGGAGTTGCTTCAGGCCACCAGGCGCTCCGGCGTGCCGGTGCTGGTCGGCCATCATCGCCGGCACAATCCACGCATCAAGGCGGTACGTGACGCCATTGCCGGCGGTCAGATCGGCCAGCTCACCGCCGTGGTCGGGTTGTGGCTGTTGAAAAAGCCCGACAATTATTTCGACGTCGCCTGGCGCCGCGAGCCCGGCGGCGGGCCGATGCTGATCAATCTGGTGCATGACATCGACAATCTGCGCTTCATCTGCGGCGAGATCGTCGAGGTGCAGGCGCTGACCTCGAACAAGGCGCGCGGCTTTGCGGTCGAGGACACTGCCGCACTGCTGTTGAGATTCGCCAATGGCGCGCTCGGCACGGTGACGGTGTCCGATGCCACGCCGGCGCCATGGAGCTGGGAATTGTCGTCCGGCGAAAACGCCGCCTACGCCCGCGAAAACCAGCCCTGCTATCTGTTCGCCGGCACCAAGGGTTCGCTCTCCGTGCCGACCATGGAGCTGTGGTCCTATCCCGGCGACGATGCCGGCTGGTTTTCGTCGCTCGCACGAACCGATGTCACCGCGCCAAATGACGATCCGCTGACCGAACAGCTGCGGCATTTTCTCGCCGTGATCGCTCGCCGCGAAACCCCCTTGATTCCCGTCGAGGATGCCATGGGCACACTCGCCGTTGTCGAAGCCGTACAACAAGCGGCGCGCACCGGCATGCGCGTTTCGCCCGGCCAGATCGTGGAGCAGGCTGCATGACCAAGCGTTCGATCGCCACCGTTTCGCTCAGCGGCGCGCTGGATGAAAAGCTGCGCGCCATCGCCGCCGCCGGCTTCGACGAGGTCGAGATTTTCGAGAACGACCTGCTGTCGTTCAGCGGCAGCCCGCGCGATGTCGGGCAACTCTGCCGCGATCTCGGACTCGCGATCTGCGCATTTCAGCCGTTCCGGGATTTCGAAGGCATGCCGGAGCCACAGCGCGGGCGCAACTTCGCCCGTGCCGAGCGCAAGTTCGATCTGATGCAGGAATTGCAGACCGATCTGCTGCTGGTCTGCAGCAATATTTCCCCGGTCTCGCTCGGCGGCATCGATCGCGCCGCCGCGGATTTCCACGAACTCGGCGAACGCGCTGCACTTCGCGGGCTGCGGGTCGGCTTCGAGGCGCTGGCCTGGGGCAAGCATGTCAACGACTACCGCGATGCCTGGGAGATCGTGCGCCGTGCCGACCACAAGGCGATCGGCGTCATTCTCGACAGTTTTCACGCGCTGGCGCCATCGTTTCCGGTCAACGCGATCGAGTCGATTCCGGCCGACAAGATCTTTCTGGTCCAGCTTGCGGACGCGCCAAAGCTCGGCCTCGACGTGCTGTCATGGAGCCGGCATTTCCGTTGCTTTCCCGGCCAGGGCGATCTGCCCGTGGTCGCTTTCATGGAATCGGTGCTGGCAACCGGTTACAAAGGTTCGTGGTCCCTGGAGATTTTCAACGACCAGTTTCGCGCGGGCTCGGCGGTGCGCACCGCAACCGACGGGCTGCGCTCGCTCATCCTGCTGGAGGATCAACTCGCGAAAGCCTCCGTCGATGCATTGCAGCCGAAGGCGCAAAGCCGCGGCGTCGGCTTCATCGAATTCGCGGTCAATGAGACGAAGGCGGCCGACCTCGCTGTTTTGTTCGGCCAGCTTGGCTTTCGCAAGACCGGCGCCCATCGCAGCAAGGATGTCGAAAGGTGGTCGCAGGGCGGCATCGACCTCGTCATCAATTGCGAGCCCGATGGTTTTGCGCATTCGCATTATGTCACCCACGGACCCGGCGTCTGCGCCATCGCTGTGGATGTCGATGACGCCGGCAAGACCATGGCGCGCGCGGAAGCGCTGAAGGCGCGGACGTTCTATCAACCGGTCGGGCCCGGCGAACTGGAAATTCCAGCGATCCATGGGGTCGGCGGCAGCCTGCTGTATTTCCTGGAAAGCGCCGGCAAGAACTGGGATATCGATTTCGAGCCGCTGCGCAGCGACGCCAGCGCAGATCGCCTCAGCGCCGTCGATCATGTCTCGCAGTCGATGCCATATGACGAGATGCTGTCGTGGCTGCTCTTCTATACCGGTATCCTCGATCTGCAGCGGCTACCGCAGATGGAAATAGCCGATCCCGTCGGCCTCGTGCAAAGCCAGGCACTGATCAATGGCAATCAGTCGCTGCGTGTCGTGCTCAACGGGTCATCGGCAACGCGCACGCTGTCGAACCGCTTCATTTCCGAGTTCTTCGGTTCGGGTGTGCAGCATATCGCATTTTCATGCGACGATATTTTCGCGGCCGTCGCGGAAATGCGAAGGCGCGGCGCCAGCTTCCTGAAAATTCCGGAGAACTATTATGACGATGTCGAGGCCAAACATGGTCTCGATGCCGAGACCATGTCGGCGCTGCGCGACAACCAGATCCTCTACGACCGCGAAGGCGACGGCGAATTCTTCCAGATCTACACGCACAGCTTTGATGAGCGGTTCTTCTTCGAGATCGTCGAGCGCCGCAACTACCAGGGATTTGGCGCCGCCAATGCCGGCATCAGGCTCGCCGCGCAGACGCGAGAGGCACGGCCCGCGGGCATGCCGCGCGTGTAATCATTTCGGCCGGACAGTCGGATCACCTCCGGGGCTGCCGGGCGGCGGGATCACCGGCGTATTGCCCGTGTTCGGCGTCGGCGCCCGAATCTCCGGATCGACCCCTGTCGGCGGACAGAGCACGCCGTCTGATCTGGCGAGCTTGTCGCCGAGCGGTTCCGGGCTCTGTCCTGTCGTCGTGCCATTGGGAGTGATTGTGCCCCGCGGGCCGGTCTGCGTCGGCGCGCAGTCATTGGCGGAATGGGTCGGCGCCGGAGGCGCGGTCTGGGCCGGCGGTGTCGCAGGCGTCGGTGGTGCCTGCGCGGTGGCCGCGCCGGAACCGGCGATCAGGAAGCTGACAAGGAACAATGATTGTTTGATCTGCATCCCGACAAAACGAGCTTTCAGCCGGGATGTTCCCGGCGAAAACGCTGCTATCAGGATTTGCGATAGCGGATCAGGGAAAAATGCCCCATCGGCGGCATCGGTCGCCGCTCGGTAAGGGTGACGCCGCCGTGACCGGCCGCCCAGTCGACCAGCCGGCCCCAGGAAAATTCCGGGCGCCAGCCGAGCCGCCGCGCCAGTGGCGCAAATGCCAGTTCAAACAGGCGGCGCGAGCCGCTCTCGGCGCCGATGTGATTGACGAGGATCAACTCGCCGCCGGGTTTCAGCACGCGAATGAAGTCATCGAGCGTGGCTTCGGGATCCGGCACCGCGGTGATGACATATTGCGCCACCACCGCGTCGAAATAACCATCCGCGAAAGCGAGGTTCTTGGCATCCATCACCGCCAGCGCTTCGACGTTGGTCAGGTTGAGCGCCTGCACCCGCTGATGCGCCTTGCGCAGCATCGGCTCGGAAATATCGACGCCGCAAATCTTCGTGCTGCGCGAATAGTCGATCAGCGACAGGCCGGTGCCGACGCCGACGTCGAGAATGCGGCCGCCTATCTTGTCGGCCTCGATGATGGTGGCCTGGCGGCCAGGATCGAACACCTTGCCGAACACGATGTCGTAGATCGGTGCCCACAGCCCGTAGGCCTTCGCGACTCCCGCGCGGTCGATATCGCCAGCCATGCCCCTGCCCTGAACTCTTAAACGCGCAACGCTGCGACCAGCGGCTGTGGCACGTTAGCATCGTGCACCGGGACACCGACAGGGCTTTTCGCCGCGGCACTCTTGATGAAGCCGCCGCCGAGCACCCGCGCCTGGCCACCGACAGCGTCATAGAACACGCAGGCCTGGCCGGGCGACACGCCCTCTTCGCCGCCGACCAGTTCGACCTCATAACCGCCATTGACTGCACGCAGCCATGCCGGCTGCGGTGCGCGGGTCGAACGCACCCTGACGAAGAGCTCGAGACCCTCGCCGACCGCACGATCCAGCGCACCGTCGCCGATCCAGTTAAGGTCGCGCAGCGCTATGCGGTGCATCCGCAAGGCTTCACGCGGTCCGACGATGACGCGCCGGGCAGCCGCATCCAGCCGCACCACATATAACGGCGCGCTGGCAGCGATGCCGAGGCCGCGACGCTGGCCCACGGTGAAATGCACGATGCCTTCATGGCGGCCAATCACATGGCCTTCCATGTCGACGATATCGCCGGGCTCCAGCGCATTCGGCTTCATCCGTTCGATCACGTCGGTGTAGCGACCGGACGGCACAAAGCAGATGTCCTGGCTATCCTGCTTGTCGGCAACCGACAATCCGAATTGCCGCGCCAACTCGCGGGTCTGCGGCTTGGTCATGTCGCCGAGCGGAAAGCGCAGATAGTCGAGCTGTTCCTGGGTAGTGGCGAACAGGAAATAGCTCTGGTCGCGATCGGCATCGGCGGCGCACACCATCGCGCGCGATCCGGTGGCGAGACGGCGCGACGCGACATAGTGGCCGGTCGCCAGCGCCGACGCGCCCAACTCGCGCGCGGTCGCTAGCAGGTCGCGAAACTTGACGGAGCGGTTGCACTCGATGCACGGCACCGGCGTCTCGCCGGAGGCATAGCTTGCGGCAAAATTGTCGATCACCGACTCGCGAAACCGGCTCTCATAGTCCAGCACGTAATGCGGAATGCCGATCCGCTCGGCGACATCGCGGGCGTCATGAATATCGCGGCCGGCGCAGCAGGCGCCCTTGCGGTGGGTGGCGGCGCCATGATCGTAAAGCTGCAGCGTAATGCCGACGACGTCGTAGCCTTGCGACTTCAGCAGCGCAGCCGTCGCCGAAGAGTCGACTCCGCCGGACATGGCGACCACGACCCTGGTGTCCTGCGGACGACCCTCGAGATCCAGACTGTTGAGCATGGTTTCGGTCACTGCTGCGATCGCGCTGGCTGCAAACCGTCGCGATCAGGAAAGCTGAAGCAAATCCCGGAACTTGCGGCCGTTCCGGCGATGGCTGGCATACTGCACTTTAATATAGGCCGACTTCCGCTCAGGCAATCATGGCGCAAGGCGCAAACGGCAATTCTTGCCGACGGGCAGAAACAAAGCGGCCACAAAGCGCGGCCCTCCTGAACCGACATCCCCCTAACATATTGTAAAACATCACATTTTTATTTCTGAACGGCGTGGCCCGGTCCTTGCTCACTGAATATGGAACTCATCTTGAAAGGCCGCCCGTGGTTAGCGTGACGTCAGATATCGCCTCAAACGTATCGTTTCAGAATGCGCGATCGAAGTCGGCCCGCGACGATCAGCCGTCGGACTCCGACCGCTTTGGGTCGCTGGTCGACAGCAGCACGGCCGCGAACAGCAATAATGACCGTGCGGCATCCGCACTGCCCGATCTGCCAGCGCCCACACCTCCGCCCCGCGATGACAACCGCCCAGCCCGAACCGATGACACGCCGCGGCGTGACGACGATCGCGCCGATACCAGCGCTGCATCGAATTCGCAGGATCGGGACGTTCAGGCGCAATCCGCTGCCGACGCCGCCAAGGAAGCAAAACAATCCAAGGCCGACAGCAAGACAGGCGCCAAGACGGACACCAAGACCGACAAGGATTCCTCCGCGAAGGACACGAAGACCACGGACGCCAGCACCGCGACCGATCCCAATGCCGCCCCGCAGATCGATAAAGCCGTGCCGGTGACCGCCGTCGCGGTCGTCATCCCTGTCGTTACCGCCACGGCTGACACTACGGCGACGCCGGCGACAACCGCGAATGCCGGCACAGCGCAGCCGCTGGCGATCGCCGCCGCCGTGCTGAAGGCGCAGGCCGCGGCAGCCGAAGCAGCCGCGGCAACCGGAACCGGAACTGAAGCGGCCACTGCAACTGCAGCGACGGCGACACCGGCATCGACCGATCAGGATTTTGCCGCGCTGATTGCTAGCGCGACGCCAGCCACCGCCAAGACCGGCGCAAAGCAGGCCAAACAGGCGACCGAGGCCACAACCGCAGCGACCACCGACGTCAAGTCCGACGCCGTCGATGCCACGGTGACTGCAGCGACATCGCAGCCGGTGCAGGCAACGACGACCGAAAAACACCCGGTCAAGGAGGGCAAGGAGGGTAAGGCCGACGAAGTGTCGGCCGATGGCGCCAAGCCGGACCCGACCGCCACTTCGACCAAGCCGGCAACCGCCCACGAACACCGCACCATCGATACCGCAGCCGCGGCGCAGACGGTCGACGCCAGCCAGCCCAACACCAATACCGCCCAGCAGCCGCTACTGCAGGCCGCGACTCCCGCGGCCGCGCCCGCGCCACAGCTAACCGCCGCGGTCGCCACCAACGCGCCGGTGCCGTTGAACGGCGTTGCGGTCGAGATCGCGCAGTCCGCGCAATCCGGCAAGAGCCGCTTCGACATCCGCCTCGATCCTGCCGAACTCGGCCGCATCGACGTCCGGCTCGATGTCGATCGCCACGGCAACGTCACCTCGCATCTGACAGTCGAGAAGCCGGAGACGCTGGCGATGCTGCGCCAGGACGCGCCGCAGCTGCAGCGCGCGCTGGAGCAAGCAGGAATGAAGACCAGCGACGGCGGGCTGCAGTTCAGCCTGCGCGACCAGTCCTCGTCGGGGCAACAGAACAGCGGCGATAATTCCGGGCGCAATGCGCAGCGCCTGATCATCAGCGAAGACGACTCCATGCCTGCCGTGAGCGCAGGACGAAGCTACGGCCGCATGCTGGGATCCAGCAGCGGCGTAGACATCAGTATCTGAGGAGAGAATCATGGCGATTGATGCAACCACGCCGACGCCGGTCGTTTCGGCACCCGCCACCACCAGCACCACTAGCTCCACCGGCACCAGTTCGACGACGGGAATCGCGGATAATTTCCAGACCTTCCTGACGCTGCTGACGACGCAGTTGCAGAACCAGAATCCGCTTGATCCGCTCGATACCAACCAGTTCACACAGCAGCTGGTGCAGTTTGCCGGCGTCGAACAACAGCTCAAGTCGAACGATCAGTTGAAGTCGCTGGTGGACATCGAGAAGAGCGCACAAGCCACGCAGGCGCTGGTCTATGTCGGCAACACCGTTGCAGTCGATGGCAGCACCACACAATTCGATGGCTCGGCCACGTGGAATTTGACCGCCGCCAAAGACACCACCACTTCCACGGTCAGCATCACGAATGCGGCCGGCGCCACCGTCTACAGCGGCAATTTTGCGCTGAAATCGGGGGGGTCGAGTTTCGTTTGGGACGGCAAGGGCAATGACGGCACGTCGTATCCGCCCGGCGCCTATACGCTGACCGCCACCGGCAAGGACCAGAACGGCCAGACCGTGGCGATCTCCACCGAGGTCCAGGGCATGGTCGATTCCGTCGACCTCTCAGCAAGCCCCGCCTTGCTCTCGATCGGTGGCGCGAATTACACCGTGGACCAGATCAAGCGCGTCGTGCGCACGGTCACTCCGACGACTCCCACCACCTCGACGACCTGATCCAGCCAAATCGCGGCTAAATTGCTCCGACCGACGGTCGGAGCATGGCTATGTCTGGCCTCTGGGACAGCGATCCTGCCCAAATTCAGTTCTATTCGCATTGGAGTTTTAGGCTTAGGCAAATTTTAAGTCGCTGGGCGTAGGTTGTTGAAGTGAGTTCAGTGGTTGAGAGTTTGTGAGTACGCCATGACAGAACCCCATCGCCCGAGGGTCAAATACGTCATCGGGCCTGACGGCAGTCCGTTAACAATTGCGGATCTGCCAGCGCCCGGTACAAAACGGTGGGTCATCCGCCGCAAGGCCGAAGTGGTCGCCGCCGTCCGTGGGGGCTTGCTGTCCCTTGAGGAAGCCTGCAGCCGCTACACGCTGACCGTTGATGAATTCCTTTCCTGGCAATTCTCGATCGATCAGCACGGCCTGGCGGGCCTGCGGACGACCCGCATCCAGCAATACCGCCAATAGGCGAATCTTCTCAGGTATCGCGCATTTGACGAAAACCGGCTCCTTCACGGGAAGCCGGCCTTCGTCATTTTACCATTGTTTGCGACCTATTAACCATCGTTAACCATATCGAAACCATCCCATGGGCAAAATTTGCCCAGTCGGTCTTTTCAGGCCGAATCTCAGGGGCTGGTTCGTTGCAGAGTCTGCTAAGTTTCCTCAAGGGTCTCGGCGCGGCGCGCCTGATGGCGATGGTCGCGGTCACGGCCGCGCTGATCGGATTCTTTGCATTCGTCATTATGCGCGTTACCACGCCGCAGCTGACCACCCTGTTTACCGACCTCAGCGTCGAAGACTCCTCGGCGATCATCAAGGACCTGGAACGCCAGGCGATCCCCTATGAGCTGAAGAACGACGGCGCCGCCATCATGGTGCCGAAAGACAAGGTCACCCGGCTGCGCATGAAGCTGGCCGAAGGCGGGCTGCCCAAGGGCGGCGGCGTCGGCTACGAGATCTTCGACAAATCCGACGCGCTCGGCACCACCAGCTTCGTTCAGAACATCAACCATCTCCGCGCGCTCGAAGGCGAGCTGGCCCGCACCATCCGCGCCATCGACCGGATCCAGGCCGCCCGCGTCCATCTGGTGCTGCCGGAACGGCCGCTGTTTTCGCGAGAAACCCCTGAGCCGTCGGCCTCCATCGTGGTTCGCGTCCGTGGCACGCTCGATCCGCAGCAGGTCCGCGCCATCCGCCATGTGGTGGCCTCCGCCGTCAACGGCCTGAAGCCGAACCGGGTCTCGATCGTCGATGAAGCCGGCCAGTTGCTGGCCGACGGCGCCACCGATCCGACCACCGATGGCGCCACCGGCGACGAGCGCCGCGCCGGCTTCGAGAAGCGGATGCGCAACCAGATCGAGGCGATCGTCTCCTCGGTCGTCGGCGCCGGCCGCGCCCGGGTCCAGCTCACCGCCGATTTCGATTACAACAAGGTCACCCAGACCTCGGACAAGTTCGACCCCGAAGGCCGGGTGCTGCGCTCCAGCCAGTCCCGCGAAGAGTCGTCGGCGACCGGCGAACGCGACGGTCAGGTCACCGTCAACAACGAGTTGCCCGGCAATCAGAACCAGGGAAGCACCCCATCGGCGCGGGACCAGAGCAAGAAGTCGGAAGAAACCAACAATTACGAGATCTCCCGCACCACCAAGACCGAAGTCACCGAGGCTGGACGCGTCAACCGCATCTCCGTCGCTGTGCTGGTCGACGGCATGTACAACAAGAGCGAAAAAGGCGATCTGGTCTATCAGGAACGCACCAAGGAAGAACTCGACCGTATCGGCCAGTTGGTTCGCTCCGCGATCGGCTTCGACCAGAAGCGTGGCGATCAGGTCGAGATCGTCAATTTGAGATTCGCCGAAGGCCCGACCGTCGTCCCGGTCGCAGAGCCCACCGGACTGCTCGGCGCGCTGCAATTCACCAAGGACGACGTGATGTACGTCATCGAACTCGCGGTGATGATGCTGCTCGGCCTCGTGGTGATGTTCATGGTCATTCGCCCGCTGGTTCGCCGCATTCTGGCCAGCGAGCCGGTCCCGGTGCTCACCGCCCAAACCGCCGCAGCCGCGCTGACCGACGGCAGCGCGGTCGGCCCGGACGGGCAGGCCCTCGTTCCCCACGCCGGCCCCAACATGATCGACATCGCCACCGTGCAGGGCCAGGTCCATGCCCAGTCGGTGCATCGCGTCGGCGAACTGGCCGATCGCAATCCCAACGAAACCGCCGCCATTGTTCGTCAGTGGCTGCAGGAACCGGCGTGACCTGAATGGCAGTCCCCGCAACCACAGGCGACAACAGCAGCGACATCGCCAGCGTCGTCGCATCGCTTGCCCAGCGCCAGGGCGGCCGCGCCGCGGCCAAGCCGCTCAGCGGCCCGAAGCGCGCGGCGATCCTGATGCTGGCGCTCGGCGAACAATATGGCGGCAAGGTCTGGTCGCTGCTCGATGACGACGAGGTCCGCCAACTATCGAGCGTGATGTCCTCGCTCGGCACCATCGAACCGGAAACCGTGGAAGACCTGCTGCTCGAATTCGTCTCACGGATGTCCGCCTCCGGCGCGCTGATGGGCACTTTCGACGCTACCGAGCGGCTGCTGACGCAGTATCTGCCGTCCGATCGCGTCAACGGCATCATGGAAGAAATTCGCGGCCCTGCCGGCCGCAACATGTGGGAAAAGCTCTCCAACGTGCAGGAAGAGGTGCTCGCCAGCTACCTCAAGAACGAATACCCGCAGACCATCGCCGTGGTGCTGTCGAAGCTGAAGCCGGAACACGCCGCCCGCGTGCTGGCGATCCTGCCCGAAGACCTCGCGCTCGACGTGATCGGCCGCATGCTGAAGATGGAAACGGTGCAGAAGGAAATCATCGAGCGCGTCGAGCAGACGCTGCGCTCCGAATTCATGTCGAACCTGTCGCAGACCCGCCGCCGTGACGCCCACGAGGTGATGGCGGAAATCTTCAACAATTTCGACCGCCAGACCGAGACCCGCTTCATTACCTCGCTGGAAGAAGACAACCGCGAAGCCGCCGAACGCATCAAGGCGCTGATGTTCACCTTCGATGACCTCGTCAAGCTCGACGCCGGTTCGGCACAGACGCTGATGCGCAACGTCGACAAGGACAAGCTCGGCATCGCGCTGAAGAGCGCCAACGAGGATGTCCGCAACTTCTTCCTCGGCAACATGTCGTCGCGCGCCGGCAAGATGCTGCTCGACGACATGGCCGCGCTCGGCCCGGTCCGGCTGCGCGACGTCGACGAGGCGCAGGCGTTGCTGGTCAATCTCGCCAAGGACATGGCCGCGAAGGGTGAAATCGTGCTGACCAAGAACCGTGCCGACGACGAACTGGTGTACTGATGGCAGCTCCGGCAAAATATCTGTTCGACGTCGACTTCGCAGCGCCCGACAAGGCGCGCGCGCCCGCCGTCACGCCGGCGGAGATCGCCGAGAAGATCGCCAATGCGGAAGCGCACGCCTACCGCGCCGGCTTCGATGCCGCGCAGCGCGAAGCCAAGGCGGAAAGCGACCGCCGTGCCGCGCTGGCGCTGGAGGAAATCGGCGTCGCGATCTCGTCGATCTCGACGCGGTTTGCCGCCATCGAGACCCGGATGGAGACCGAAGCCGTCGACGTCGCGGTCTCGGTCGCGCGAAAACTGTGCAGCGAGCTGATCGCCGTCGAGCCGCTCACCGAGGTGATGGCGCTGGTCCACGATTGCTTCAAGCATCTGGTCTCGACCCCGCACCTCGTCGTGCGGGTCAACGACCAGCTTTACGACGACGCGCGCGAGCGGATCGAGAAGCTTGCCAAGCAAAGCGGCTTCCAGGGCCGACTTGTCATCCTCGCCGAGCCGGAGATCGAGAACGGCGACTGCAAGATCGAATGGGCCGATGGCGGCGTGCTGCTGGAGCGCGCGGCAATCGAGGCCAAAATAACCGAACTCGTCGGGCGCTACATGGCGACCCGCAATCAGGCCGGCCTGCCACGGCCATGAGGACGAAACCATGAGTGAACATGACGCCCAGGTACCGCTTCCCGACCTCAACGCCACCGACGCAATGGCGATGGGAGACATCGGCTACAATGACGACGAACAGGCCACGCGCATTGCCGCCGACCTGGAAGCCGTGTTCGACGTGCCGGTGCAGGTTTCGGCCGTACTCGGCCGCTCCAAGATGGATGTCGGCGAACTCCTGAAGCTCGGACCCGGCACCGTGCTCGAACTCGACCGCCGCGTCGGCGAAGCAATCGACATCTACGTCAACAACCGCCTGGTGGCGCGTGGAGAAGTCGTCCTCGTCGAAGAAAAGCTCGGCGTCACCATGACGGAAATCATCAAGGCGGAACGCGTCTAACACTCAACGATCCGGCGCTCGAACAGCGCGACTACGAGATAACAGGAGATCACCATGCGGCTTCTCATCGTTGGCACGCTCAAGGGCCAGCTTACCACCGCCACCAAGATCGCCATGGACAACGGTGCCTCCGTCGTTCACGCCGAGGATCACGATCAGGCGATGCGGGTGCTGCGCGGCGGCAAGGGCGCCGACCTGCTGCTGGTGGATGTCGCCCTCGACATTCGCGACCTCGTGATGCGGCTGGAAGCCGAACACATCCACGTGCCGATCGTCGCCTGCGGCATCACCAGCGATGCCCGCGCTGCGGTCGCCGCGATCCACGCCGGGGCGAAAGAGTATATCCCTCTGCCGCCGGATCCGGAACTGATCGCCGCCGTGCTCGCCGCGGTCGCCAACGATTCACGCGACCTGATCTACCGCGACGAGGCGATGGCCAAGGTCGTCAAGCTGGCACAGCAGATCGCCGGCTCCGACGCTTCGGTGATGATCACCGGCGAATCCGGCACCGGCAAGGAAGTGCTGGCGCGTTACGTCCACACCCGCTCGAACCGCGCCAGGAAGCCGTTCATCAGTATCAACTGCGCGGCGATCCCGGAGCATCTGCTGGAATCCGAACTGTTCGGCCACGAGAAGGGGGCCTTCACCGGCGCCATCGCCCGGCGCATCGGCAAGTTCGAGGAGGCCACCGGCGGCACGCTGCTGCTCGACGAAATCAGCGAAATGGACGTCCGGCTGCAATCGAAGCTGCTGCGCGCGATCCAGGAGCGCGTGATCGATCGCGTCGGCGGCACCCGCCCGGTGCCGATCGATATCCGCATTATCGCCACCTCGAACCGCAATCTCGCCGACGCCGTGCGCGAAGGCACGTTTCGCGAGGATCTGCTGTTCCGGCTCAACGTCGTCAACCTGAAGATCCCGCCGCTGCGCGAACGCCCGGCGGATATCCTCGAACTGGCGCAGCATTTCGCCAAGAAATATGCCGAGGCCAATGGCGTGCCGGTGCGGCCGATCTCCAGCGAGGCGCGGCGCGTGCTGACCACCAACCGCTGGCAGGGCAACGTCCGCGAACTGGAAAACACCATCCATCGCTCGGTGCTGATGGCCAATGGCGATGAGATTGGCTCCGACGCGATCCTGACGCCGGACGGCGATCGTCTCGACCTCACCAAGACCGCCCCGGCCGTCGCACATGCGACGTTTGCCGCCGAACAGGTGACCCGCGCACTGGTCGGCCGCACCGTCGCCGATGTCGAACGCGACCTGATCCTTGAGACGCTGAAGCATTGCCTGGGCAATCGCACCCACGCCGCCAACATTCTCGGCATTTCGATCCGCACGCTGCGCAACAAGCTGAACGAATACGCCGACGGCGGGCTGCCGATTACACCGGCGGGCGCCGGCGATTACCGCGCGATTGCGGCGACGGCGTAAGACACCGCCGTCATCCTGAGGCGCTCGCCTCGAAGGATGACGGCGCGTTACGCGGCAAGAGTCTCAATTCACGAATACTTCGGCGCGTCCGGCTTGCGGAATATCTGGATGGGATCGCCCGGCACAAGGTCATGCCGGGTGAACATCACGTAGGCGTAGAGCGCGAGATAGCCGATCGACAGCGCGCCGATCGCATAGACAATCCAGATGCCGACACGCTTCATGCGACAACCCTACGGCCGGCGACGTGGCGCTGCCACAGCCAGATCAGCGGCACGGCGATCAACTCGCCGGCGAGGCTGAGCAGGATGCCGAGCGTCGGCACGCCGTGGCTGATCACCGCCAGGAGCCGCGGAATCGCACCGAGCACCAGGATGAAGGTCACCACCGCGATCCGCTCGCCGTGCTTCTCGACGTCGGGAATCGCCGACCAGTAGATCAGCCCGATCGCTAGCAGCATGCCCTTGAGGAAGCGGACATAGCTGTCCATGGTCACGTCGCTGGCCACACCGCTGAAACTGGTGCCGATCAGCACCCCGGCGAGGCCGAAGCCGACCGCGGCCAACCCTGTCAGCGCCAGCGCGATTTGAAGCAGTCTGCGTTCCACCGCGGGTCTCCCATAAGGCCCAAAAGCACTCTTGATACAGGCCAGACGGCCACGTCCAGCCTATAACTGCGCCATGCGGCCAGATTGGGCAACCGGACATGTTGGCGCGCGCCGGCACCCGCTTGCACCGACCGCCCGAATGGTTAGCTTGCCCTTATGAGTCGCGGCAGCACCCCTGCGAGCCCTCCTTTCCCGAGACGCCATGCCCACTTTTACCCCGCATCAGGATGCCGCGCTGAAAGCCGTCGATGACTGGCTGAAGGCCAAGCCCGGCAAGAACGGCACGCCGCCGATCTTCCGTCTGTTCGGCTATGCCGGCACCGGCAAGACCACGCTGGCGCGGCACATTGCCGACAATGTCGACGGCGAGGTGAAATTCGCGGCATTCACCGGCAAGGCCGCTCTGGTGATGCGCAACAAGGGCTGCGATGGCGCCTCGACCATTCATTCCCTGATCTACCGGGCGCGGGAATCCGGCGAGGAGCAGCCGAATTTCGAACTTTGGGACGACGCCCCGGCCTCCAAGGCAAAATTGATCGTGATCGACGAATGCTCGATGGTCGACGCCGACCTCGGCCGCGACCTGATGTCGTTCGACTGTCCGCTGCTGGTGCTCGGCGATCCCGCGCAGCTGCCGCCGATCCAGGGCGGCGGTTTCTTCACCGATGGCGAGCCCGACGTGATGCTGACCGAGGTGCATCGCCAGGCTGAACACGACCCCATCGTGCGGATGTCGATGGACGTGCGCGAAGGCCGCGAACTCGACATCGGCCGTTACGGCGAAAGCGAAGTGGTGTCGCGCAAGGAGCTCGATCCGGACCGCGTGATGGCCGCCGACCAGGTATTGGTCGGCCGCAACAATACGCGGCGCTCCTACAACATGCGGGTGCGGCAGAAGCTCAATATCGAAGATCCCCTGCCGGTAGCCAACGACAAGCTGGTCTGCCTGCGCAACAACCGCAAGAAGGTGCTGTTCAACGGCGGCCTGTGGCGCGTCAAGGCACGCGCGCAATCGAAATCCCGCATCATCACCATGCGGATATCGCCCGACGAAGACTTTGGCGGCAAGGTGACCAAGGTTTCTGTGCGTGCCGACTGCTTCAGCGGCGGCGTCGAGACGTTGCCGTGGGAGCAGCGCAAGCCCTATGACGAATTCGATTACGGCTATGTGCTCACTGTACACAAGAGCCAGGGCTCGCAATGGGACGACGTCGTGCTGTTCGACGAGAGCTTTGCGTTCCAGGAAAGCCGCGCGCGCTGGCTGTACACGGGTATCACCCGCGCCGCAAAGCGGCTGAGCATTGTGATCTGAGACGCCATCAGCGCGCTGAAACGACGCAGCCCATCGCGCGGTTCTGAGGAACGTTGGCGCTTGTCAGCGGTTAGGCTGAATCACCGAACATGCAGGAGTGCTTCATGCGATTTTTCAAGACATTGACGTCGGCCGTGCTGATTGGCGCCACCGCGCTTTCATTCTCGGTGCCGGCGATTTCGGCGCCCCTGATCAGTCAGGCTGGCATGACGAACGCGGTGCCGTCTCAGACCGAAAACGTGCAGTATCGCCGTTACGGCTATGATCGAGGCTATGGCTATCGCGGAGGATATCGCCGCGGTTACGGCAATGGCGGCGCGGTTCTTGGCGGCCTTGCGGCAGGCGCCATCATCGGCGGCGCGATTGCCGCGAGCCAGGCCAACGCCGCCGCCCAGCAGAACGCAGCCTATTGCTCGCGGCGCTACCGCTCCTACGATCCGGCGTCGGGCACGTATTTGAACAACGACGGCAATCGCTATCCCTGCCCGTAAGCGGAATGACGTTGTAATGAGCCGCGGACGCGAGTCCTGCGGCTTTTTGCTGCCGTTTCACGAAGTCGTGTGCGAATTTCCGTAACAAGCTGCCCCCTGCTGCGTATCTGGAAGCATCGGACCGAATGCGCGATTTGCGAACCACGCGCCGCGGTCTAAACTGCCGGTGATCCGGCCATCCACCCGAGAGGAATTGCCATGCGCCGCTCCACTTTCAGCCGCCTGTCGCTCTGCGCTGCCGCCGTCGGCGCGCTAGTGATTTCGTCTGTCCTGATCGCACCCACTTTTGCCGCTGAAGAGGCCGTGATCATTCCCGCGCCGGCGATGGACGCCAAGGCCTCCGACGGCATCCAGACCGCGGTGATCGCAGGCGGATGCTTCTGGGGCGTTCAGGGCGTATTCCAGCACACCGCCGGCGTCGTCAACGCGGTGTCAGGCTATGCGGGCGGCCCGAAGAGCGCGGCGAATTACAGCGCGGTCTCGACCGGCTCGACCGGACACGCCGAAGCCGTCGAGATCAAATATGACCCGAAGCAGATCAGCTACGGCAAGATTCTGCAGATCTACTTCTCGGTGGCGCACGATCCGACCCAGCTGAATCGCCAGGGGCCGGACAGCGGCACGCAATATCGCTCGGAAATCTTCGCCACCAGTGACGAGCAGAAGCAGGTCGCGAACGCCTATATCGCACAGCTCAATGCCGCCAAGGTCTACAAGAAGCCGATCGTCACCAAGGTTGGTTCGCTGGAGGGATTCTTCCCCGCCGAGGCGTATCATCAGGACTACCTGACGCTGCACCCGAACCAGCCTTATATTGCCTATAACGATCTTCCAAAGGTCGAGAACCTGAAGAAGATCTTTGCCCAGAACTATATCGAGAAGCCGACGCTGGTGAGCAGCGCCAAGGTCACGAACTGACCGAAGTCGCCATCTGACGATCGCTTCGAAAGGAGATTCCATGTCCGACACCAAGACGATGCCCGGCAAGGTCGAGAAGAGCGAGGCCGAATGGCGCCGCGAATTGACGCCGATGCAATATGCGGTGCTGCGCGAAAAGGCGACGGAACGGCCATTTTCCGGCGAATACGAGCATGACCACACGCCGGGCACGTTCGTTTGCGCCGGCTGCGGCCAGACCTTGTTCGAATCCGACGCCAAATTCGATTCCGGCTGCGGCTGGCCGAGCTTCACGCAGCCGGCGCTGGAAAGCCACGTCGACGAGGAACGCGACGTCACCCATGGCATGGTGCGCACCGAAGTGCTGTGCTCGAAGTGCAACGGCCACCTCGGCCATGTTTTTCCCGACGGTCCGGGACCAACAGGGTTGCGTTATTGCATCAACTCGGCGGCCTTGAAACTTCAGCCTAAATAAATACGTAATTTAAGTCGAACTGTCGTTTCGCCTCGCGCGACCAATATTGGTTGCGCGGGGCTTTTCTGTCAGCGCTGAATAAGAATAAGAAAGTATTAACATGTCTGCCTGTTCCAATCGCTGGCTGCTTGGCCTTGCCCTCGCCGGCCTCATTCTAGAGAGCGTCGTCACTCATCCCGCGCTCGCCACCGACAAGGTATCGCTTTTCAAGGTGATCACGGCCCGGGATGAAATCATCATCGGCATCAACGACGACCAGCTGTCGCAATTCGACAGCAAGAACGCAGGCGGCGTCGCCAAGCATCTCGCATCCAAAGGCACGCTCACGGCCTGGCAATATGCCGTACGCAAGGCTGAAGCCGGCGCTTTGGAGCAGGCGCCTTTGCGCCAGGTCGGCCTGATGTCCAATGACGCACTGCGCGTCGAGCCCTATACGACGCCGCTAAAGATCGTCCCGATTCCGGATATGACCGGACAATAGGCAATAAATCGCCTCAGGGCTGCCCTGCGACAGAGCCGGATTGACGGCTAAGCCCCTTCAAACACACGCTTTATGACCATCATACCGCCCGGAATCAGCGATTCATCATGCTGCGTTGCGGGTGTCGCATTTTGCTGAAACGTGCTTATATTGGGGTCTGTCCAGAAATGATGTTCTGCGGGCGGCCAGTCGGCTGCCATCGCGAATGAGGCGTCGTTTCGTTGCGTACTTTCATTGAGGTCACTGACCATGGCTGCTTTTAGCTACAACACCGCCGCAGAATTATTCCCCGCCGCGATCCGCAAGAAGAAGCGCGCTGGCTTCGCCTATCGCCGCTTCGACACCGCTGCGGCTGCCGTGCAATTCGCGATCGAGCAACTGCCGGCGGATTCATTGAATGGCGCCTATCTGCAGGTCGATGAAGCCCGTTTCGACCAGAGCGGAATTCGCACATTGTATGAGAGCGAAGACTTTCCGCTGGAGCGCCGGGTCCCCGAGCCGGTGGAGCCTGCCACCGACGACGCCGACGCCGCTTAGTTTTATAGTGGCGTGATCTTCTTATCGGAAAACCGGTATCCACTTTTCCGGATCATGCTCTAAAGTCTGGGCTGCTTCTCCAGCCACTTCCGCAACAGCCTCATGTTGCGGATGTTGGCGCGGAACATGACGTCGAAGGCATCGCCGACAAACGGCACGATGCCTATCACGCCGTCGAGCGCGACATTGCCGAGCATCCGTGTCGTCACGTGCCAGGGCGCGCCCAGCGCGCGCGCCTCGCGCACCAGCCACAGCTGAATCGCCGTGGTGATGATGTCGCCGACCACCGGGATCAAGCCGATAATGCCGTCGATGCCATAGCGGATATTGGTCCCCGGCAGGATGAAGGCGACGTCCAGTAATTTGGCCAAAGCTTCCAGCCGCGCCACGCGCTGTTCACGCGTCAGGTTGGCGAACGGATTCGTCGCACCGTTGAAATCAAAATGAAATCCCTGAAAATCCGGACGCAATGATTCCGGGCGGACCTCGCGGCCGTCCTGATCGATGATCGGACCACGGGCCGCTGTGGGGCGGGTGCGGGGGGCATGGCCAGGAAAGGTTTGATCGTTCGACATGCCGCTCACATGGGGACCGCATTGCGCTTGCGCAAGCGGCATCGCGTCGCGCTCTCTTTCAGGAACCTATTCAGCGTCCGCGCGCCGCCGATGGCGTCAACCCGAAACGGCGGCGGAAGCAGCGGTTGAAGTAGGACAGGTCGTTGAAGCCGCAATCGAAGGCGATGTCGCTGATACGGCGCTGTTCTTGCGCGAGCATCGAAGCCGCTTTGCGTAGCCGCATCTCGTTGAGCCGCGCGCTGAAGCTGGCGCCATCCTCATATAGCAGTTCGTTGACGTAGCGTTCCGACAGGCCCGCGGCTGCGGCGAGCTTGTACGCGGAAAAGTCCGGCTCGCTGAAGCGCTTCTCCAGAATCATCAGCACCGTTTTCAAACGAACCGCGCGCAAGCCGCGGCGCTGCGCTGCCCGGGCCGCATCGCCGCGCGCGCCCAATCCCAGGGCGATCAGATCGGTGAGATGCGCGGCGATCGCCATGCCGGCTTCATCGACGGCGTCGGAATGCTTGAGCAGCAGATCGCTGTAATCCATCGCCAGTGACAGTGCGCCCCCGGGCGCCAGTTCGCGGCCGACACAATTGTCGAGATCCCCCACGATCGCATGCAGCGCCACCGGCGGCACATGCACATTGGTGAAACGCTTGTGATTGGTGCCGTCGGCACTGAAGAACGGTTCATCGAGCTTCAGCAGCACCATGCTGCCCGGCCGCATAGTGAGTTCGCGGCCGCGATGCACCACCTGCGCGGCGCGGTTGCCGGTATTGCGCGCCAGGCAATAGCGGTCGTCATTGGTCTCGAGCACCTGGCGACGTTCGCGCCGCACCGTGGTGAAAGTGCCGTCGCAGCGGCCCAGCATCGTGGTGCCGATGGTGATGGAATTCATCGAAGCTCGAAACGGGATGTCATCGGCGGGATCGAGTTCGCCAGTGTTGGAAAAATGCTCGAACAATTCCGCAAAGCTCAGAAACCGCTGCCGGTCATCGAGCCCAGCCGGCAGCACGTCGGTCGAGAGCATTTTCCTGACGACGGACATGACGGTCCCATCTAAAAAGCCGCGAAATGTATGTTGCGACGGAGCCAGCCCGACCGGTGCGACGTAAATGCCGGCTGAAGACGACGCAACCGCCGGCATTGTCATTTCAAGTTCCCGGCGCCGTCCAGTCCAAATTTCTGGTTTTCCAGCGCTGTCCGGTCCAAGACGACGCATCCGTATCTGTCTACCGATGACGTCGGGCGCGACCTTCACAACAGGACGAGGAGACGATGATGACCAGAGCTTCTTCCACCTACACCCTGCTGCTCAGTGCCGCGATCGCCGCCAGCGTCGGCATCGGCTATGCGATCGGCGCGCAGCCGCACATGGAGGCGAGCATCGGCTTGCTGCAGTCGGCCCGCGGCGAATTGCAGGCGGCGACACCGAACAAGGGCGGCCACCGCGAACGCGCCATGGGCCTGATCGATCAGGCGATTGGCGAAGTCCGCGCCGGCATGGCATTCGCCGCTGGGGGCTGAGCGATATGCCCCGCGCATCACGGAGAAACGCCATGACACTCGCCATGATAACTCGTTTCAGGAAACCGGTTTTCATAACATTCGCCGCGGCAATGTTGCTGGCCGGCGCAATTGAGAGCCCAGCCGGGGCGATGCCGCCGGCGCCGGCATCCGACGTTGTGC
Organism: Nitrobacteraceae bacterium AZCC 2146; assembly: GCA_036924855.1. NCBI lineage: Bacteria > Pseudomonadati > Pseudomonadota > Alphaproteobacteria > Hyphomicrobiales > Nitrobacteraceae > Nitrobacteraceae bacterium AZCC 2146. Next base: position 5,663,169 of record JBAGRP010000001.1, on the reverse strand, counting down.
GGGCCGACATCATCGAGGTCGCCGGTGGCTGCGGGCCCGGCATGCACCGCGGACCCTATGGTGGCTGCCTGCGCAACTACGCCAATCCCACCGCGCATGCCTGCCCGCGCGGCTATCACATCGGCCCCGGAGGACGCTGCCGCGGCAACGGCCGCTAGTTTTCAGCACCAAACGATAGTGTATCAGGTGATTGCGCGGATAGGCGACAGAGCTGAACATCCGCCACCTGTTCTGCCGCGCACCGCGTCCGTTCAGCGCTTCGCCGGATCCGGCAGCGCCTGTTCGGACTATAATTTGTCTTGCTGCGATGTGTCCGGCTGTGATGTGTCCGGCTGCGCGTTGTCCTGCAACGCCAACGCGCTTTCGCCGCTTGCCAATGGCGCGCCCCTGGCGAAGGCTTCGGCGAGTTCGATCAGCCGCAGCCGCTGCCGGGGATCGTCGATGTTGAAGAAGGCCAGCATCATCCGCAGGCCTTCTGCATCCGATGCCCGTCCGACTTTCCACACCGCGAAATTCTCCAGATGCAGGTATCAAAAGTTCCCGAAAGATTGTATTCTCACCCATTGGGAATCGGCGGGAGACAATACATGCAGCGACCATTAGGAGACGTGTGCCTTGATATTGCAAGCTACGCGCGCGAGCGGAAGCACGAATTCCTCTCCTATATTTTGCGGCTTGCGGCGGCTGAGGCCTACAAAAGCACCACGCCGGACGAAACCTTCGAACTGCCGCTGAAGCGCAAGCTGGCCCCGCGCGAGTTGATCGCCGGAATCTGGGACTGGGACGTCAGCAACGACCGCGCTTACGGCGACGCCGGCTGCGCGGATTTCTTCAACGTCGATCCACTGCAAGCGACGCACGGTTTGCCCGTCATGAATTACCTGGACGCGGTTCATCCCGACGATATCGCACGGGTATGGGCGACGCTCGACAAGTCGATGCAAATCGGCGGCCTCTATGAGGCGGAATACCGCCTGATCAAGAACGATCGCATCAGCTGGGTATTCGCGCGCGGCTACTGCACGCTCGACAAATCCGGCCGGCCGGTGCGGCTGCCCGGCGTCATCATCGACATCACCCACGAGAAGGCGATGCACTGAGGCGCCTCCCGAGTGCGCGGAGCAACGTCTGCCCCACGCCCGCAGGCGCCACACCCCGCCCCGCGCCAATCGGCGTCCCGGTAACGCCCCTCAGCGGGATGGAGTGATGGGAATATAGTCTAAACCCAAATCAGATGTCAGAGATTTATTTCCTATATCGTAGACGCAATAGCGCTGCCAAGCTCGCAATTGACCTCCGCCCATCATCGGACCTAGCGTGCCTTGGGGACTTCGCAGCCTCCCCGTGAAATGGTGATCCCATTCAAGTGCTGCTCGCCCTCTTATGGAGCGAGCACATGGACGGATTACCCCTCGAACTTCCGCTCTTTCTTGTGGCCACGTTTGCCGGTGCGCTGGTCGCCGGCCTGTCCGGCTTCGCTTTCGGTCTGGTCGCGGCCTCGATCTGGCTCTACATCCTCTCGCCGTTGCAAAGCGCGACGCTGATCATCGCATTCGGCCTCATCGTGCAGGGCTACTCGGTATGGAAGCTGCGGCACGCGCTCGACTGGCGCAGGCTCCGGCCTTTCCTGATCGGCGCCGCCATCGGTGTGCCTGTCGGCGTCAGCGTGCTGACCTGGGCCAATCCTGCCCATCTGCGCGCGGGCGTCGGCGTGCTGCTGGTGCTTTACAGCCTCTATGCTTTCTTCCGCCCCGCACTGAAGCCTGTTACTGGCGGCGGTGCTGCGGCCGATGCCGGCGTCGGCTTTCTCAATGGCGTGCTGGGCGGCGTGACTGGCCTCGCCGGCATCCTCGTCACCATCTGGAGCGGCCTGCGCGGCTGGCCCAAGGACCAGCAACGCACCATCTTTCAGCCGGTCGCGGTCGCAATCTTCCTGATGAGCGCGCTGTGGCTCGGCGCCAGGGGTGCCATCACATCTGACACGATCAGGCTGTTCGCTATCGGCCTGCCGGCGTTGGCGGCGGGCACATGGCTCGGGCTGAAACTCTATGGCCGCCTCGACGAGGCCTCGTTCCGAAAAGTGGTGCTGGTGCTGCTATTCGCATCGGGCGTGGTGCTGGTCGTGTAGCCCGCAGGATGGTTGAGCGCAGCGAACCCATCTTGCGGCTTCGATAGGTTCGCGATGCGGGGCACGAGCGAAGCGTCGGCTCGCAGACCGCGAAGCGGTTCTTGCCCTGGTTCTTGCCTTGGTTGTTGGCGCCATACAGCGCCTGGTCGACAGCGGCGAACAGGCATTCGGCAGCGTGGCCGATGGGCCGCAACCATCGCTTGCTCTTCCGGCGCTGCAAGCCCATTCTTGCCAGGGATCCAGGGCCCGTTCGATGAGGTCCAGGATCAGATCGCGCCATCGCGGCTTCCGCGAGGTCTTGATCCATGAACTGCTCTCGTTGCGGTTTCGAGGTTCAGAGCGGCTTTGCTTTCTGCCCAAAATGCGGCGCGAAGCAGCCGGACTCGTGCCCCAGCTGCGGCTATGCGCGCGCACCGGATTTTGCGTATTGCCCGAAATGCGGAGCCCCTGTCGGTGACGGCCCCAAGGCCGGCAACCAACGGGAGCCGTCATCGCCAACCATTCCGGCGACGGCCGCAATGGGGGCCCACCCACCAGCGCTGACGCCGACCCCGGTTGCCGGGACCGGGCGCACACCCCGGCCGCCGCTGCACAAGGTCGACAGCGAAGCTAACCGCCGCACCATTACCGTGCTGTTTGCAGACCTCAGTGGCTTTACCACGATGAGCGAGCGGCTCGACCCGGAAGTCATGCAGGCTCTTCAGAACGAATTGTTCGAGGAATTGACGGCAGCGGTGCAAAGTTTTGGCGGCTTCGTGGACAAATTCATTGGCGATGCGCTGCTCGCATTGTTTGGTGCACCGGCCGCGCACGAAGACGATCCTGAGCGGGCGCTCCGTGCGGCTCTCGACATGATCAAGCGGACGGCGTGCTTGGGAGAATGCTCGAAGATATATGCCGGTGCGCCGCTCATGCTTCATATCGGAATCAACACCGGGCACGTGGTTGCGGGAGGACTGGGTGCGGGCGTTGCCAAATCCTATTCAGTGACCGGCGACACGGTGAATACCGCTCAACGCTTGCAATCGATGGCCCCCCCGGGCGACGTGCTGGTGGGACCGCTGACCTACCGCCTCACCCGGCATGCATTCTCGTATGAATCGCTTGGCGACGTTGCGCTGCGCGGCAAGGTAGGCAGCGTCCTGGTACATCGTCTGAAGGGACCGCTCGACACGCCGCGTGCGGCACGCGGACTCGAGATACTGGGTCTTAGCGCGCCGCTGATCGGGCGCGACGCCGAGATGGCCCGCATGATGGGGTGCCTTGATCTGGCGTGTGGTGGCGCTGCCCAACTGATCCGGCTGGTTGGCGAAGCCGGCATCGGAAAATCTCGCCTGGCGAATGAATTCGTCACCCGCGCGGGCGAAGAGGGCCGCTTCGCGAGCGTGGCGGTCCGGCGGGCCGTTTGCTCGCCGCTGGGCGAGCAATCCTACGGTACTCTTGCCGCCGTGCTGCGCAGCGCCTACGGCATCGCGCACAAGGCTTCGGCAGCAGAGGCGCAGGCCAGGCTGACCGAAGCGCTGTCGGAGCTTGGCCTCGCGGCCGAAGAGGTCGAGCGGTTGATGCCCCTCTACTTTTATGTGCTTGGTCTCGGCGACCCCGACGACGCCCTGCAACACGTTGAACCGGAACAGCTTCGGCGGCAGATTTTTTTCGCGATCCGCACCGTCTTCGAACGGCGTCTGGCCCTATCGCCCCTCCTGATTATCGTCGAGGACCTGCACTGGGCCGACGCCGTGTCGCTTGAGGCGCTGCGGTTCGTGATGGATCGGCTGGAGCGCGGGCGGCTGATGCTACTATTCACACACCGGCCGACGCTTGAAATGGATCAGCTCGACTCAAGTCGAATTAGTCATACAACACTGCGGCTGGCCCCCCTTGGCGTCACCGACGGACAAAAGCTGCTCGCGGCGTTCTTCGGTCACGATTGGAATGGATCATCCGGCAATCTGTTCAATCGAATTCTTGAACGCGCGAGCGGGAATCCGCTGTTCATTGAAGAAATCATCCGCGGTCTCATCGAAGCTGGCGTTTTGGAACGCGACGGCTCGCATTGGCAGATCAAGTCCGATGAAGCGGCTGCCGGCATCCCGGCGAGCATTCAGGCGCTGCTGCTTGCGCGAGTGGACCGACTGCCACACGATGTGCGTAGGTTGGCCCAGGAGGCAGCGGTCATCGGGCCGCGCTTTGATGCTGCCCTTCTCGGTGCCACAGCGACCACCCCGGCGAAAGTAGAGGCAGGGCTTGAGCTGCTGTGCGACGCCGAGATCATCGAGGAGATCGCGGGTGCGAACTCGATCTCGCTGCAATCCTACCGTTTCACGCAAACCATGCTTCAGGATGTGATCTACCAAAACCTCCTTCTGCAACGGCGCATTGAGATGCATGGGCGGATCGGAGTTGCCCTTGAGCGGTTGTGTGGGGGTGACCCCGAGCGGCTCGAAGACCTCTCACTGCTGGGACATCACTTCAGCCTCAGCGCGAGCAAGCCGAAGGGCGCGCATTATCTGAGCGCGGCCGGCGATCGCGCACGCGCGATCTACGCCAACGACGACGCCATCCGCCTCTATCAGCAGGCACTCGCCGTCTTGTTAACCGCTGGCGATCAAGGACCGGAACGGCTTGTGCTGTACGAGCGAATTGCCGACCTGTGTGGAGCGGCTGGCCGGCGTGACACGGCCGAAGAACATTACCAGACGGTATTGGAAGCCCACCGCGCGGCCGGGGACCGCGCCGCGGGAGCGCGGATACTTCGCAAGCTTGGCCGGTTGATGTGGGACGCCGGCAAACGAAACAAGGCCGAGGCGCATTACGTCGAGGCGGCTGCGTTGCTCGAAGGAACGGACGCGCCGATCGAGTGGGCGCACCTGTTGCAGGAGCGCGGCCACCTCGCATTTCGCATCGGCGATCATGCCGCAGCCGCGAGATGGGCAGACGACGCGCTTGGTCACGCTCAATCTGTGCCGCCGGACGTAGACAAGCAGGCCGGACTCGAGGCAGCCCGCGCCACTGCGGAGGCGCTCAATACCAAAGGGGTTGCACTGGCACGGCTGGGCCGAAGCCAGGAGGCTGTACGCGAGGTGGAGCGAAGCGTCGCAGTTGCCGAAGCCGCTGGCCTTCTCAGCGCAGCCTGCCGCGGTTACACCAACCTTGGCGTGCTCTACACGATGGTTGATCCGGCGCAAGCCATGGAGGTATGCCGGCGCGGCCTTGATGTCGCACGCCGGATCGGAGATCTCGGCTTTCAGGCGCGTCTTCTTGCCAATCTCGCTGTCGCCTGTTGCACCTTCACGGACAGGTGCGCCGACGAAGGCGTGCCGGCCGCCGAAAAGGCGATCGAACTCGACCGTGCGCTCGACCAGCGCGAACATCTTGCTGTGCCATTGATTGTGCTCGGGCAAATTCATCAATGCCATGGCCATCCCGAACTTGCGGTCCGCTACTACAATGAGGCAATTGAGGTGGCGCGGGAAACGGGCGAACCACAGCAGCTCTTTCCATGCTATGATGGTCTCGCGACGCTGAACCTCGATCGAGGCGACATGCCTGAGGCCGAGCGGTATTTCTCTCTGGCGCACGATGTCTGCGCCCAGCACGGGCTTGATCCCGAAGCGCTGGTCGTACTGCCATTTCTTGATTAGCAAAGCAGAGGAGGTTGACCATGTCCGAACGTCATGTCGATGGGCTACTCCACCCGGGCGACCGCGCACCGAACATTGTGCTGGATGCGATCACACGCGACGGCAAGATCGCGCTTGATGACTTTCGCGGCCATAGCCCAGTATTGGTCGGCTTGTTTCGAGGCCTGCATTGCCCGTTCTGCCGACGCCATCTTGCAGCGCAGGCGCAACTTGACTCAGCCTTGCGCGAGAAAGGCGTCGAGAGTCTCGCGGTAGTCAACACGCCAATCGAACGCGCGCGGCTCTATTTCCGTTATCATCCGCTGCCCAATCTGCTCGCCGCGTCCGACCCCGAGCGTGTCTCACATCGCGCGTTTGGCTTGCCCAATCTCGAGTTCACCGAGAGCGAAACCGAGTGGCCGCACAAGCTGGGGATGAACGCCGTCATGACCATGCGGATGGACATGCCGGGCGAGTTGCCCGAGCCGATGAACCCGATGGCGGCGGCCGATCTCCTCAATACGAAGGACGGCTACGAAATAACCGAAGCCGACGAGCACATGCTGGCAACTGGCCAAGGCCAGCTCTTTGGCCAGTTCCTGCTTGACCGGGAGGGCATCGTACGTTGGAGCTTTACCGAAGTTCCTGAGGGGGGCCATCGCATGTTCGGGGCCCCTACCCCGCGAGAGCTGATGTCGGCGGCCTCCGAGGTTGCAGGCTAAGGATCATAGTATGGCGTGCAATCCTGCCGCTGGCAGTGCCAGGCGATCCCGCTGGTGATCCTGCTGCAATGTCCGTTTGGACCTCAGCAATGACGGGGGCTTATGCGACCTTGTGAAAGCACGTGGCGTGTCGTGTGCGGGAGACCTCGATGTCGATCAAACCGACGCGCTGAACATCATGGCTATCGCGGCCGCGATTCTCGCGCTTGGCCTGGGCTACTGGCTGATACGCGATAGCGATCAGCGCCTCGGTGAGGTGGCTTGAAGAGGCATACAGAGCGACAGGCTCTGCGGTTTGCGCCCGACAGCACGCGTGCAGCCTGCACAGCCATGGCGGATCACTCACCGAAGGCGCAATAGAACAGCAACCGCCTGCTGGTCGACCTGACGAGCGTGCACGTTTATCCATGCGGCTGCGGGACGATCCGGATGTAGGGCTTTGGCGCCTTCCAGCCCTGCGGATATTGCTTTTTGGCGTCGTCGTCCGATACGGAACCGGCAATGATAACATCCTCGCCGTTCTTCCAGTTCACCGGTGTCGCAACTTTGTGTTTGGCGGTGAGCTGGAGCGAGTCGATGACGCGCAGCACCTCGTCGAAGTTGCGACCGGTGGTCATCGGATAGACGAGGATGAGCTTGACCTTCTTGTCCGGCCCGATGACGAAAACGTTGCGCACGGTTTGATTGTCGGCGGGCGTGCGCTTGGTCGGATCGCCTGACACCGGCGCGGGCAGCATGCCGTAGAGTTTGGAGACATTGTAATCGGCATCGGCGATCATCGGAAAGTTCGGGGCGAAGCCCTGCGTCTCCTTGATGTCGCTGGCCCAGCCGGCGTGGCGATCCATCGGATCAACCGAGAGTCCGATGACTTTAACGCCGCGTCTGTCGAACTCCGGCTTGATTCTGGCCATGTAGCCAAGTTCGGTGGTGCAGACCGGCGTGAAGTCCTTGGGGTGGGAAAACAACACCGCCCAGTTGCTGCCGATCCAGTCGTGGAATCGGATTTTGCCCTCGGTCGTCTCCGCTTCGAAATCAGGTGCCGTGTCATTGAGTTGCAGAGCCATGATCGACCTCCGAATAACTCTCGTTCGGCGTCATCGGATCGTCCGGGATATGCTGGCGGACGTAGCAGCATGTGCCACCTCCCGGACGAGATCCGAAGGAGGAAATGATAGCATTTTCCGCGATTGGCCGGAAGCCGGAATGCGGTGACGGTAGCAGAGGCCGCCATGGTCCGTTCCGGACCGTGAACTGTCTTCAGACGACGTTCGGATTAGGTCCGCTGTTTCCTCGACAGCAGAAATTTGTCGCCCCCGTTCGCAAGCAGCTTCAAGCGACGCGTCTTCGCGAAGGGGTCCGGCCATCCACGTCTTTTAGAAGTTCAAACGGAAACAAGGACGTCGATGCTCGACAAGGCTGGCATGACGCGGAAATAGCTATATCGCCAATTTCTTCAACGCAGGGCGCGTCGCTAAGCCGTTGAATTTGCCCGAGGCCGCGCGGATGCCTGGTCCCTTACGCCACCGTGCGCATCGGCGCGGGCGCTTCCTCGATCTCCGGCGCCAGCGGCGGCGCGGGGTTGTAGATCGCACAACGGTTCTTGCCCTCGTTCTTGGCAGAGTACAGTGCCTGGTCGGCGGCAGCGATCAGGCGTTCCGGTGCGTGGCCGATCTGCTCCGACCATTGCGCGACGCCGATCGAGGCGGCCAGCGGCAGCATCCGGCCGGCGCTCGGCACCGCCTGCGCCCGGCAGGCCTCGAGGAGGCGGCGCGCGATCTGAGCCGCCTCCGGCAGCGCGGTGGCCGGCAGCACGATGCAGAATTCGTCGCCGCCGGCGCGCGCCAGCATGTCGCCGGGGCGCAGCCGGCTTTGCGCGGCGCGGGTGAACTGCCGCAGGCATTCGTCGCCGGCGGCGTGGCCATAGCTGTCATTGATCAACTTGAAGCCGTCGAGATCGATCGCCAGCAGCGCGAACGGCGCGCGGGTGCGCAGCGACAGCGCGCATTGCTCGGTGAGGCGCTGCAGCAGATGGCGGCGGTTGGCGACGCCAGTGAGATCGTCGACCAGCGCCAATGCAGCGACCTCGCCGCGCAACCGGTCGATCGCCATCAGCAGGAAACTGAAATTCCACGCCATCGCCATGAACATCAACAGTGCGATCAGCGCGCTTTGCAGGCCGTTGAAGTCGACGAAGGTCACCTCGCCATCGACCCGCAGCAGGCAGGCGACCGAGCGGATGACATAGAGCGCGATCATCACCAGCGCGAGATAGCCGGCCATGCGGGCGCCCGGACCGCCGTCGCCGATCCGGCGCGACAGCAGCAGCGGCAGCGCCAGCAGCAGCGGAATCGACTGGCCCAGCGAGTAGACCACGATCCGCGCCGACATTTCGTCGCGCCCGATCGCGAAGAAAGCGAGGCTGGCCAAAGTGAGGAGAACGATCAGCGCGCTGGCGCGCCACGCCACCGGCCGGTCGTAGAACCGCTGCACGCCCATGACGCAGAGACAGGAGGCGAGCACCATCGTTCCGTTGCCGAGCAGGATCGGAACCAGCGGATCGACAACACCACGCAGCAGCGATATCGCCGCACCCGCCGCGACGACGAACGACCCCGCGCACCAGAACCGCGCCGCACCGAAATTCGGATAGCTGCGCGCGACATAGACCCACACCAGGCCGGTCCCGACGAAGTTGCCGAGATAGATGACCCACAATGTGGAGAAATTCAGCATCGCCGCCGCCCCCTATGCCACCGTGCGCCGCATCTGCACGGGCGCCGGCGCGTTGCCGATTTCCGGCGCCAGCGGCGGGGTGGTGGCGAGGTCGCAGATCGCAAAGCGGTTCTTGCCGTCCTTCTTGGCGCCGTACAACGCCTGGTCGGCGCTCGCGATCAGGCGTTCGGGGTGGTTGCCGATGGACGGCTGCCACTGCGCCACGCCGATCGAGGCGGCGACCGGGATGTCGCCGGGCGTGCAGGCCGCAGCGTTATCGCGGCAGGCCTCGAGAATGCGGCGCGCGATGACGGCGCCCTCGTGAAGGCCGGTGGCCGGCAGCACGATGCAGAATTCGTCGCCGCCGCTGCGGGCGAGCAGATCGCCGGGCCGCAGTTTTGTTTGCGCCATCGCCGTGAAACGCCGCAGGCAGGCGTCGCCGGCGGCGTGGCCAAAGCCGTCGTTGATTTCCTTGAAGCCGTCGAGATCGATCGCCAGCAGCGCAAAGGGCTTTTCCGTGCGCAGCGACAGCGCGCATTGCTCGGTGAGGCGCTGCAGCAGATGACGGCGGTTGGCGACGCCGGTGAGATCGTCGACCAGCGCGAGATCGGCGACCTCGCGGCGCAGCGCGTCGATCGCCATCAGCAGGAAGCCGAAATTCCACGCCATCGACAGGAACACCAGCAGCAGCACCATGACAGCCTGGAAGCTGTTGAAATCGGTCAGCGTCATGGTGCCACCGATTTGCAGCAGGCCGGCGCCGGAGCGCACCGCATGCACGGCGATCACCAGCAAGGCGATGGCGCCGGCCATCCGCGCGCCGGGATTGCTGCCGTCAGCCCGGCGCGACAGCACCAGCGGCAGCGTCATCGCCATGGTGAGCGACTGGGCGAGCGAATAGACCAGGGTCCGGATCGGCATGTCGTCGTGCCACAGCGTGAACGCCGCGATGGCGACGACGCTGACAGCGATGATCGCCAGATAAGGCGGCCATGCCACCTTCCTGTGATAGAACTGGCTGATGCCCATGGCGCCCAGGCTGGAGGCCAGCAACAGAAGCGTGCCGCCGAGTACGATCGGAATCCAGGGATCGACCGCGCCGCGCAGCATCGACATGCCGGTGCCAGCGGCGGCGGCGAAGGCGGCGGCGGTCCAGTAGCGCGCAGCGGCGAAATTCGGATAGCTGGTCATGACGTAAGTCCAGACCAGGCCCATCGCCAGAAAGTTGACGGTGAACACCGTGAACAGCGTCGGCACGCTCAGCATGGGAGCCCCCCGGCCTGTCGTGCCTCGTCTGTGGTCACGTCCGTCATCCCCGTCGCAAGTTCTCGCCACCAAGTTCCCTTGGGCGGTAAATTGCAACCTTGGGGGTTAACGGAGTCTCACCGCGGCTGTGTAATCCACAGTGTGGTTTTGAATTGATGAAGGGGGATGGCGCTCACCGCCCCTGCGACAGCCGGTCGGCGAAATAGGCGATGGTCTTGCGGTAGATCGTCGCCCTGTTCCACTCGCGCATCGCCTCGAAATTCGCGGTGCCTTCACCATAGGGCGCGCCATTCCTGAAGCCGGCGGTGTGCAGGAGGTTGGCGGTGGAGGCCAGCACGTCGGGCACGCTGTGCCGGAGGTCGACATGGCCGTTGCCGTCGAAATCGACGCCGTATTTGATGTAGGACGACGGCAGGAATTGCGTCTGGCCGATTTCGCCGGCAAAGGCGCCGATCAGATCGCGCTGCGGAAGATCGCCGCGCTGCAGGATCTTCAGCGCCGCCAGCAGCTCACCCTGGAACAGCTCGGTGCGGCGGCAATCATGCGCCATGGTCGTGAGCGTGCGGATCACCGGCATCTTGCCGATATCGCCGCGGCCGAAATCCGATTCCAGCCCCCAGATCGCCACCACGATGACAGGCGGCACGCCGAAACGCTGCTCGATCCGCGACAGCAGCGCCGCATGGCGCTGCAGCATCTGCAGCCCGATGCCGATGCGCCCGGCACCTACCCGCGTCGAGACATATTGCTCAAAGCTCTTGTTGAAGGTGCCGCGCTGGCGCCGATCGAACGACAGCACCGCCGGGTCCTGCGTCACCCCGGCAAAGGCCTGCGAGACCACGCCCTGCGAGATGCCGGCGGCGGCGGCCTCGGCCGACATCGTGGACACGAAAGTATTGAAATCGCCACCGCAGCGGGCGGCGGAGGCGGGAGCGGCGAACAATAGCGGTGTCAGGACAAGCGCGCCAAAAGCGGTAGCAAAACGTCGTCCCGACATATTCGATTCCCCCTGTGCAATGGCTTCATCATGCCATGCGATTTGCACGCAGGTCAAAAACCGGGCGCTCCTGGTTAAATTCGCCTTGCTGCGGATACGGGTTCGCGATCTCGCGGCGCACAGCGCCCGAGGTGTGAGCCATTCCATCCCGCCCTCCAACAGAGGGCGCGCGGAACGCCGGGTGCC